>NZ_JACDIU010000008.1:0-248709 GCF_014525325.1 Pseudomonas sp. EZ-C24
GAGCGGGGCCGCTGCGCGGCCTTCGCGGGTGAACCCGCTCCCACAGGGTTGTGAGTTAACTTATCAACCTGTGGGAGCGGGTTCACCCGCGAAGGGTCGCGCAGCGGCCCCGTTATTGGTATGACAACTTACTTACTTTCAGTGCGCGGCTGTTTCTGCTGTTGCGCAACTTTTTGTTTGTCATCCTGCTGCAACGACTTGCTATCCCAAAGTCGTGCCTGTTCAGTCCGAAAATCCTTATTGAATTGCTTGGCGCGCTCATGCCCGCCTTCAGCATATGCGGTGCCGGTCATTCCAATCAGCAGGCTGGCCATGGCCATGCACTTCAGCAGTTTCATAATTAACCTCGCTATCGTCAACCTGCCGGGAACGGCGGTTTCTCTCGCATGCAGGTTAACCAGGCGAAGTTAACGCGAGGGTGAGTGGGCCATTACAGTTTGGTTAGGTTGGCGCACTCATAACGGCACCGAGTAATCGGCGCGCTAAAGATTACGGTAGCGTTAGTTGAATTCAATTTTTGAACGTTCATTGCCTGACCATTCGTCTTGTTTTGATAAAAATAGGGCACGATCTCTAACCGTTTTTCTCCCAATAGGTAGATGACGCGGTTCTGCGGTATCGCCCGACTACAGCAAAGGCTAGGAGAAAAATGTATGCACAACCCCGCCGATAAACAACACCAGCAACAAGCACCGAGCAAGTCCGCCGGAGAAGCCGAGCGCGACAACGATGCACTCCGGCCAGACGGCTCGACGGGCACCGAGCATGATTCGACCGCGCAGAAAACTGCACGTCAGGAAGACCAGCAGCGCAAGTAAAAATGAAAAAGCGGCGCGCATCTCTCGGGATGCGCGCCGCTTTTTTTGCAGGGTTTACAGGATGGGCTTACCGCCGGTCACGCCATAGCGCGAACCGGAAATGTAGCTGGCCTCATCCGAGCCCAGCAGCACGTAGATCGGGGCGACTTCGACCGGCTGGCCAGGGCGGCCCATCGGCGTTTGCGTACCGAATTCGCTGACCTCTTCGACCGGCATGGTCGCCGGGATCAATGGTGTCCAGATCGGGCCAGGTGCGACGCTGTTGACGCGAATGCCCTTGCTTCCAAGCATCTGCGCCAACCCGGCGGTGAAGTTGGCGATCGCACCTTTGGTCGTCGCGTACGGCAGCAGTGTCGGCTTGGGCGAATCGGAGTTGATCGAGCTGGTGTTGATGATCGAACTGCCCTTGGCCATCGACGGCAGCGCTCTCTGGCAGATGCGGAACATGGCAGTGATGTTCACATCGAAGGTCATCACCCACTCGTCATCGGTGATATCTTCGAGGTTTTCGTGGGACATCTGGAACGCGGCATTGTTGATCAGGATGTCGATGCGGCCAAACTTCTCCACCGTCTTGTCGACAATTTCGTAGCACACCGCCTTGTGCGCCAGATCGCCTGGCAGCAGCAGGCACTGGCGGCCAGCCTGTTCGACCCAACGGGCAGTTTCCTGGGCGTCTTCGTGTTCATTCAGATAAGCGATGGCAACGTCGGCGCCTTCACGGGCATAGGCAATCGCCACGGCGCGGCCGATGCCGCTGTCGCCGCCAGTGATCAGGGCAATCTTGCCCTGCAGGCGGCCATTGCCTTTGTAGCTGTGTTCGCCGCAATCGGGGAGCGGTTGCATCTTCTGCTGCTCGCCGGGTACGTCCTGCGGTTGTGCCGGAAACGGTGGCGTAGGGTAATCGCGCATGGTCGGTACTCCTGTTGAGATGAAAGGCTCCTGTTATTGGAAGGAGCTCATCCGCGGGAGTTGGAGTGCATGCACGGTCAACGCGACCAGTGGTCAAGCCTCAGGGTTTGGCAGGGATCCCGTACTTGCGCAGGCGCTGAGCAATCGCAGTATGTGAGGTATTCAGCCGTGCCGCCAGCTGCCGGGTCGAGGGATAGCTGGGGTACAGGCGCTGCAGCAGCTCACGCTCGAAATCGCCAACTGCCTGCTCAAGGCTGGCCACCTCGGTGTCCTGGCCTCGGCGCACCGCGGTGCCGGCGATGTCCAGGTCGCCAATGTCGACCAGGTCGCTGTCGCAGATGGCCGCAGCGCGGAAGATCACGTTCTGCAATTGGCGCACGTTGCCCGGCCACGGGTTGGCCAGCAACGCTGCATGGGTGCCTGGGGCGAGCTGGCAGGTCGGGCGCTGGATCTGTGTGCAGGCCTGCTGCATGAAGTAGTGCGCCAGCAGCAGAATGTCCTGGCCGCGCTCGCGCAGCGGCGGCACTTGCAGGTTGAGCACGTTGAGGCGGTAGAACAGGTCCTCGCGAAAGCTGCCCTCGCTGACCATGCGCTCGAGGTCACGGTGGGTGGCGCTGATGATGCGTACATCGACCTTGACCTCGCGATCGCCACCGACCCGGCGAAAGCTGCCGTCGTTGAGAAAACGCAGCAGCTTGGCCTGCAGGTACGGCGACATTTCGCCGATCTCGTCGAGAAACACCGTACCCTGGTTGGCCAGCTCCATCAGCCCCGGCTTGCCACCGCGCTGCGCGCCGGTAAACGCGCCCGGGGCATAGCCGAACAGTTCGCTCTCGGCCAGGCTCTCAGGCAATGCGGCGCAGTTGAGAGCCAGAAACGGCGCGCCCTGACGGCTGCTCAGGGCATGGCTGGCGCGGGCCACCAGCTCCTTGCCGGTGCCGGTTTCGCCATGCACCAGTAACGGCGCATCCAGCGCCGCCACACGCAGGGCACGGGCCTTGAGGGTGCGAATGGCTGGCGAGTCGCCGAGCAGCGCATCGAAGCCTTCGGCGTGATCATGGTGCAGCGCCGACAAGCGCTCCCCCATACGCTTGGGCGGGTACAGCGTCAGCAGGCCGCCGGCATGGGTGATCGGCGTGGCATCCAGGAGCAGGCTGTGGCCGTCGAACTGCATCTCGCGCATCGGCAGGTGGAAGTTGTTGTCCAGCAGCGCCTGCAGCAGGGCCGGGTCCTTGAACAGCTCGCCAACCGAACGCCCGGCCGACTCGCGCCCGCACAGGGCGATCAGCGCCGGGTTGGCCAGCAACACCTTGCCGGCGCTGTCGACGGCCAGCACCGGGTCGCTCATGGCTGCCAGCAAGGCATCCAGCTGCAGGTGGCGGCGCTGGCCTGGGAGGATGTCGACCACTTCCACCGATTGCACGCCGTGCACTTCCAGCAGGGCATCGTGCAGTTCTTCGAGCACCGCCGGGCTGAGGGTCGGGGCGTCGATGTAGACGTTGGGCGGGACCATCTCCACGGCGTCCAGGTTGAGATGGCGGGCACCGAGCAGGGCCAGGACTTCCTGGGTGATGCCGACGCGGTCGATGAAGCTGACGTGAATGCGCATGGGGAGCGTACAAGGCTGTGGCCGCAGAGGCGCTCAGTATGCCGCGCCCGCCTCAGGCTTCAAGCCTTGTGCATCAACAAAACTGCCGGCGGTACTGTCGCCGTAGAGGCTATTCCAGATGCTCAGGCTTGACGCAGTCGCCGGATTTGACCGCGAGCTTCTGGCGGATGTCTTCAAACATCAGGTCATAGATTTTGTGCGACGAGCCCATGCTTTCGAATTTTTTCGGCTGCGGCATGTAGCTCTGGGCCTTGCGCGTGGCGATGCTGAGAAAGCTCGGCAGGACCTGGTCCTTGGCCAGAAAGAACGTCTCATCGACCGGCTTGCCTTCGATGCTGCCGTGCATACGAAACTGGATGCCGGCGCCGTCCTTGGGGTCCGTGGCCACTTCGTAGTTGATGTTGAGGTCGTAGCTGTGATCCTGGTTGTGCAGCGCCATGCGCTCGATATGCACGTGACCTGGCTCGAACTTGGCCATGATAGCTCCTCGCAAAGGTGTGAAAACGGCGGGCGACCGGCACCCGCCAACTGCAATCAACGGTAGCTTATTCCAGGCTTGGCGGTGGATACCCGAGTGCCGGCGGTGCCTTTGACGATCTCTTCGATGTCGGCCAGCGAGCCAATCACCGCGACCTTGCCGGTGTTGCGGGCGAAGTCGCAGGCAGCCTGCACCTTGGGTCCCATCGAGCCTGCGGCAAAGCCAAGCCGCTCCAATTCATCCGGGTGAGCTTGGGCAATCGCCTTCTGCGTGGGCTTGTTGAAGTCGACATACGCGGCGTTGACGTCGGTGGCGATGACCAGCAGATCAGCGTCCAGCTGTTCAGCCAGCAGGGCCGAACACAGGTCCTTGTCGATCACCGCTTCGATGCCTTTGAGCTTGCGGTTTTCATCGTACATGGTGGGGATGCCGCCGCCACCGGCGCAGATCACGATGCTGCGTTTTTCCAGCAACCATTTGATCGGACGGATTTCGAAGATGCGCTTGGGTTTCGGGCTGGCGACTACCCGGCGGTATTTGTCGCCGTCAGGCTTGACCACCCAGCCCTTGTCCTTGGCCAGACGCTCGGCGTCCTCCTTGCTGTAGACCGGGCCGATGAACTTGGTCGGATCCTTGAAGGCCGGGTCGTTGGCGTCGACTTCGACCTGGGTGAGCAGAGTGGCGAACGGCACTTCGAAGTCGAGCAGGTTGCCCAGCTCCTGTTCGATCATGTAGCCGATCATGCCTTCGGTTTCAGCGCCAAGCACGTCCAATGGGTAGGCTTCGTCCGGCTTGTAGGCCTGGGCCTGCAGCGACAGCAAACCGACCTGCGGACCGTTGCCGTGGGCGATGACCAGTTCATTGCCGGGGTGGATCTTGGCGATCTGTTCGGTGGCGGTGCGGATGTTGCTTCGCTGATTGTCAGCGGTCAGAGGCTCGCCTCGGCGGAGCAGGGCGTTGCCGCCCAGTGCAACAACGATACGCATGGTGAAGTGTCCTTTGGCAGAGAGGAGCAGACGGCGTGGCCGCTGCACGTGAACCTGCTGACAAGCAGCAATTCACCCAGCAGCGGCCACGCCAGCCCAGCGGGTCGGTCAGAGATCAGCCAGGGTCGAGACCAGGATCGCCTTGATCGTGTGCATGCGGTTTTCCGCCTGCTCGAAGGCAATGCAGGCCGGCGACTCGAACACGTCGTCGGTCACTTCGATACCGTTGGCCAGGTGCGGGTACTGCTCGGCGATCTGCTTGCCGACCTTGGTGTCGGAGTTGTGGAACGCCGGCAGGCAGTGCATGAACTTGGCCCGCGGGTTGCCGGTGGCCTTCATCAGCTCGGCGTTGACCTGATAAGGCAGCAGTTGCTGAATGCGTTCGCCCCAGGCTTCGACTGGCTCGCCCATCGATACCCAGACGTCGGTATGGACGAAATCGACGCCTTTGACCGCCGCTTTCGGGTCTTCGGTGAGGGTGATGCGCGCGCCGCTTTCTTCGGCGTATTTGTGGCAGCGTTCGACCAGATCATCGTGCGGCCACAGCGCCTTGGGCGCGGCAATGCGCACGTCCATGCCCAGCTTGGCGCCGATCAGCAGCAGCGAGTTGCCCATGTTGTTGCGTGCGTCGCCCAGGTAGGCGTAGCTGATGTCGTGGATCGGCTTGTCGCTGTTTTCGCGCATGGTCAGCACGTCGGCGATCATCTGGGTAGGGTGGTATTCATCGGTCAGGCCGTTGAACACCGGTACTCCGGCAAACTTGGCCAGCTCCTCGACGATCTCCTGCTTGAAGCCGCGGTACTCGATGGCGTCGTACATGCGCCCGAGCACCCGTGCGGTGTCCTTCATGCTTTCCTTGTGACCGATCTGCGACGAATTGGGGTCGATGTAGGTGACGTTGGCGCCTTGGTCGTAGGCGGCCACTTCGAACGCGCAGCGGGTGCGGGTCGAGGTCTTTTCGAAGATCAGGGCAATGTTGTTGCCCTTCAGGTGCTGCTGCTCGGTGCCGGTGTACTTGGCGCGCTTGAGGTCGCGGGACAGGTCGAGCAGGTAGCGCAGCTCGCGCGTGGTGTGATGTTCCAGGCTGAGCAGGTTGCGGTTGTGGATGTTGAACGCCATGACAGTTCTCCTTGGATTCGGTGAGGTACCCGGCCGGCGCCTGGTGAGCGCGGCCGGGGTGCTGGCTATTTCAGTAATCGATAGGGTCGCGGATGATCGGGCAGGTCATGCAGTGGCCGCCGCCACGGCCACGGCCGAGTTCGCCGGCACTGATGGTGATGACCTCCACTCCCGCCTTGCGCAGCAGGGTATTGGTATAGGTATTGCGGTCGTAGCCGATGACCACGCCAGGCTCGAGCGCGACCACGTTGTTGCCGTCATCCCACTGCTCGCGCTCGGCGGCAAAGGCGTTGCCGCCGGTTTCCACCACGCGCAGCTCTTTCAGGTTGAGCGACTCGGCGACCACTTCGATGAAGCTCTTGTGCTCGCGGCGCACGTCCAGGCCATACGGCTTGCTGCTGTCCTGACGGATCACGAACGGCACGATCTCTTTGACTACTTCCGGGAAGACCGTGACCAGGTCGCGGTCGCAGAAGCTGAACACGGTGTCCAGGTGCATCGCCGCGCGCGATTTGGGCAGGCCGGCGACCACTACTTTTTCTACCGCGCCCTTGGCGAACAGCGACTGCGCCAGTTGGCCGATGGCCTGGCGCGAAGTGCGCTCACCCATGCCGATCAAGACCACGCCATTGCCGATCGGCATCACGTCGCCGCCTTCCAGGGTGGCCTTGCCGTGGTCCTGGTCAGGGTCGCCGTACCAGATTTCGAACTCGGCGTTGGTGAACTGTGGGTGGAATTTGTAGATGGCGGTGGTCAGCAGGGTTTCCTGACGGCGCGCTGGCCAGTACATCGGGTTCAGCGTGACGCCGCCGTAGATCCAGCAGGTGGTGTCGCGGGTGAACTGGGTGTTGGGCAGCGGGTCGAGGAGGAAGCTGGAGTGACCGAGGTAGTCGCGGTACATCTTGATCACGCTGGCGCCTTCGCTTTCAGGCAGGTCTTCGCCGGCCACGCCGCCAATCAGAAACTCAGCCAGACGGCGCGGCTCCATGCCTTCGAGCCAGCTGCGCACTTCGTTGGTCAGGCCCAGGCCGACGGTGTCGGCGGTGATCTTGCGGTCGAGGATCCACTTCAGAGCTTCAGGGATCTGCACGGTCTCGGTCAGCAGGTTGTGCATTTCCAGCACTTCGATGCCGCGCTCGCGCATCTTGGTAACGAAGTCGAAGTGGTCGCGCTTGGCCTGGTTGACCCAGATCACATCGTCGAACAGCAGGTCGTCGCAGTTGCTTGGGGTCAGCCGCTGGTGTGCCAGGCCTGGGGAGCAGACCATCACTTTGCGCAGTTTGCCGGCTTCGGAATGGACGCCATACTTGAGGTTTTCGGTGGACATGGTGATTGCCTCCATGATGCAGATTCGGTGATTAAAGGGTCAGGAAACCGTCATACAGGCCGTAGGCCGCCACCAGCGCGCCGACGACTACTGCGGCGAAGATCAGCTTCTCCATGCTGGTGAAGATCGGTTGCCCCAGTTCACGCTTGGCCTTGGCGAAAAGGATCGCCCCAGGCGCATACAGCAGCGCCGACAGCAGCAGGTACTTCATGCCGCCGGCATACAGCAGCCAGATCGCGTAGAGCAGGGCGATGGCGCCGATCAGCAGGTCCTTGCGCCGCTCACCGGGTGCTTGTTCGTAGGTTTCGCCGCGCAGCGCCATGAGAAAGCCGTAGGCCGCCGACCACAGGTAGGGCACCAGGATCATCGAGGTGGCGAGGTAGATCAGCGACAGGTAGGTGCTGGCCGAGAACAGGGTGATGATCAGGAACACCTGCACCATCGCGTTGGTCAGCCAAAGGGCGTTGGTCGGGACATGGTTGGCGTTTTCGCGGCGCAGGAACTCCGGCATGGTGTGGTCCTTGGCCGCCGCGAACATGATCTCGGCGCACAGCAGCACCCACGACAGCAACGCCCCGAGCAGCGAGATGATCAGGCCGACGCTGATCAGCACCGCGCCCCAGTGGCCGACCACATGCTCAAGCACTGCCGCCATCGACGGGTTCTGCAGCTTGGCCAGTTCCGGTTGGGTCATCACGCCCATCGACAGCACGTTGATCAGCACCAGGAACAGCAGCACGGTGATAAAGCCGATTACCGTGGCCTTGCCGACGTCGGCGCGTTTTTCTGCGCGGGAGGAGAAGATGCTCGCGCCCTCGATGCCGATGAACACCCACACGGTGACCAGCATCATGTTGCGCACCTGGTTCATCACGCTGCCCAGGTCCGGCGAGCCGACCGCCCAGATGTCGGCGGTGATCACGTCGAGCTTGAACGCGAACAGGCAGATCAGCGCGAACAAGGCCAGCGGCACCACCTTGGCGATGGTCGTCACCAGGTTGATGAAGGCGGCTTCCTTGATCCCGCGCAGCACCAGAAAATGCACGGCCCAGAGCAGGATCGAGGCGCCGATCACCGCCGCCGGCGTGTTGCCTTCGCCAAATACCGGGAAGAAATAACCGAGCGTGCTGAACAACAGCACGAAGTAACCGACGTTGCCCAGCCAGGCACTGATCCAGTAACCCCAGGCTGAGGAAAAGCCCATGTAGTCACCAAATCCAGCCTTGGCGTAGGCATACACGCCACCGTCCAGATCGGGCTTGCGATTGGCCAGGGTCTGGAATACGAACGCCAGGGTCAACATGCCTACTGCGGTAATTGCCCAGCCAATCAATACCGCGCCAACACCGGCACTGGCGGCCATGTTTTGCGGCAGGGAAAATATCCCGCCACCAATCATCGAGCCGACCACAAGTGCGACCAGTGCGCCGAGTTTAAGTTTTTCGGGAGAATCAGACATTTAACGACTCCGTACCAGGAGAAAGTTGACGTCATGGTAAACCTGACGCCGCCGGCATTCGCTGATGTAGATCAGTTCATGGCAACGTAAGGCCTGGGCCAGACGTGTCTCCTGGAGTGTGCCGACCGCTCTGCTGCAGGCCTTTGCACCGGCAACTCCATGTCTAGGTAGAGTAAACACTCTGTTCTGCCTGCGATGCTTCAAACTAGCCGCTTTTACTGGATAGGCAAATTTTCAGCGTAAATAAAAATTATTACTGCAGCAGGCTATAGTTGCCCGGCAACCTCCCACTGGCGCACAGGATCGCCTATAGACAGTGTTGCTATTAGTGCTATAGCGTTTAAGGGTGACAGCGCATATACAGCGCTATTTATATGGGCTCAAAAGTTTTGCGTGCAGATGACATCAACCAACGGTGGGCGCCCAATGAGCGAGCCTGGAAATAAACTGCGACTCGGTGCATTGATTGCGCTGGTAGTGGGTTCGATGATTGGTGGCGGAATCTTTTCGCTGCCGCAGAACATGGCCGCCCGCGCCGACGCCGGCGCTGTGTTGATCGGCTGGGGCATCACCGCCGTAGGCATGCTGGCGCTGGCGTTCGTGTTCCAGACCCTGGCCAACCGCAAACCCGAACTCGACTCGGGGGTGTATGCCTACGCCAAGGCCGGCTTTGGCGACTACATGGGTTTCTCTTCGGCGTGGGGCTACTGGATCAGCGCCTGGCTGGGCAACGTCGGCTACTTCGTACTGCTGTTCAGCACCCTGGGGTTTTATTTCCCGATGTTCGGCGAGGGCAATACGCCGGTGGCGATCGGCTGCGCCTCGGTGTTGCTCTGGTGCGTGCACTTTGTGGTGCTGCGTGGGATCAAGGAAGCCGCGTTCATCAACCTGATCACTACCGTGGCCAAGGTAGTGCCACTGCTGATTTTCATCGTGATTGCCGCCGTGGCGTTTCGTGCCGAAGTCTTCACCCGCGACCTCTGGGGCGCGAGCAACCCGCAGTTCGGCAGCGTCATGGAGCAGGTCCGCAACATGATGCTGGTGACCGTGTTCGTGTTTATCGGCATCGAGGGCGCGAGCGTGTACTCGGCGCGGGCCCAGCGCCGTTCAGACGTGGGCAAGGCGACCGTGATCGGCTTTCTCGGCGTGCTCGCCTTGCTGGTGCTGGTCAACGTGCTGTCGCTTGGGGTGATGACCCAGCCGGAGCTGGCGGGGTTGCAGAACCCGTCGCTGGCAGCGGTGCTGGAGCATATCGTCGGCCCATGGGGCGCGCTGCTGATCAGCCTTGGCCTGGCGGTGTCACTGCTGGGCGCGCTGCTGTCGTGGGCACTGTTGTGTGCAGAGATCCTCTACGCCACGGCCAAGGACAAGACCATGCCGCGTTTTCTCGCCGTCGAGAACGCCAATCACGTGCCGGCCAACGCGCTGTGGCTGACCAACTGCATGATCCAGGGCTTTTTGCTGATCACGCTGTTTTCGGCAGGCACCTACACCAGCCTGATCTATCTGGCGTCGTCGATGATTCTGGTGCCGTACCTGTGGTCGGCGGCCTATGCTGTGCTGCTGGCGCGGCGCGGTGAAGGCTATGCCGAGCAAGCCGGGCTGCGCCGCAAGGACCTGACGGTGGCCGGCCTGGCGCTGGTCTACGCGATCTGGCTGTTGTACGCCGGCGGGCTCAAGTACCTGCTGCTGTCGGCGTTGCTGTATGCGCCAGGGGTGATTCTGTTTGCAAGGGCCAAGCACGAGCAGGGCCAGGCGCTCTTCACCGGCTGGGAAAAGCTGATTTTCGCTGCGGTGCTGGCAGGTGCAGGCGTGGCCGCGTATGCGCTGTACGCGGGGTTGTTGACGCTCTAGCTCAGCCGGCGTTGCAGTTGGAGGCTGCGGGCTGAACGCGCTCCGGGCGTGACCAGATCCACAGGTTGCCCAGGCTCATGCCGGCGATGGCCAGAAACACCGGCCAACGGTGCTCGAGAAAGGTCAGCATCAGGCAGGCGCAAATCAGCATGCTCACGGTGGCGCTGATTTTCGCCCGGCGCTGGATCACCCGGCCGTTGCGCCAGTTGTGCAGGATCGGCCCGAACAGCCGATGGTTCTCCAGCCAGGCGCTCAGGCGCGGCGAGCTGCGCGTCGCGGCCCAGGCTGCAAGCAGAATGAACTCGGTGGTCGGCAGGCCCGGAATGACAATCGCCACCAAGCCGATCCCCAGGCTCACATAAGCCAGGATCGCGTACAGCAGGCGGGTCAGTTTCGAGCGGGCAAGTTGGGTCATGGTCTCACTGCAAAAACGGCCGGCCACCACCGCGGTGACCGGGTAAAGCGTATCAGGCCGGCGCGACTTCTGCCGCGTAGGCATGCTTGAGCAACTCGGTGAAGCGCTCGAAGGCGGCGACTGCAGCACGCTCGGCGGCTGCGTCTTCTTCAGCCGACAGCTCCAGGCCGTCGAGGATGCGCGTGAACTGTTTCCAGCCTTCGGCACGGCCACCGGCCGGCTCACCCAGGTGACGTGCGCCAAAGCTGTCGGACAGCTCCAGTGTCACTGCACGCTTGATCAAAAAAGCGGCGCCCAGTTTGGAGCCTTCGGAGACGAAGATCCAGCCCAGTGCCTCGCCCAGGCTCGGCGCCTGTAACGCGCCAGCCACGGGCGCCGGTACTGCGGTATCGAGATCGGCCAGGTCCAGCCGAGCCTGATCGGCGCGGCAGCGTGCGGCCAGGTCGGGCACGATAGCGATCAGTTGTGGGTCGTTGTACAGCGCCTGCAGCTCGGACTGAAACAGGTACTGGGCGACCACGAAGCGGGCAAAGTTGTCACGGTTGGCAAACGGCGCGTGGGCTTTGACCAGTGCGTCGAGCTCGGTGTGAGGGGCGTTGGTCGCTTGATTCAGGCGTTGCGAGCGCAGCAGCGGGCGCTCGGCGTTGGCGGCGTTGGTCATGGTGGATCCTTGGAAAAAGGGCGGTCTAGTTACGAGACGAACAAGCGGGCTGAACACAGTAAAAATTCATGCTCAATAGTCCTGGCAGCGCGGGTCTAGGTAGGAGCGGCCTCGTGTCGCGAAAGGCGCGCGTAGCGGGCCCAGGATCTGCGCAGCACCACAGAATGCCGGGGCCGCTACGCGACCCTTTCGCGACACAAGGCCGCTCCTACAGGGAACGCGGCGCCCGCCAGATATCAGTTTCGCCGGGGCATCGCGCCGGCGCAGGTCAGATATCCCAGATGACGTTCACGGCGAAATTGCGCCCGGGCATGGTCAGGCGGTCGAGGTTGGCCGGCTGGGTCACCGCCGCTTCGCCCTGGCCGTCGTAGCCACGCACCGAATCCCACTGCCAGTACTTCTTGTTGGTCAGGTTGTACAGCCCGGCGTTGACGGTGACGTCGTCGGTGACTTTGTAGAAACCGCTCAAGTCGAGCACGCCGTAGCCCGGGCTGCGGAACTGGGTGCTGGCGCCGTCCGAGGCGAAGAAGGCGCTGTCGTCGACGCGGGTCTTGCGTTTGACCAAAGTCCAGCTGAGCAGGGCGCCATAGTCGGCCTGGTCATAACCGAGACCAAACACGCCGGTCAGCGGGTTGACGCTGTTGATCGGCTGGCCATTGTCATCGTTGCGACCGTTGGCATAGGCAATCGAGGTCTGGCCATACACGCCCTGCGGTGCGCCAAAGTGATCGAGGTTCAAGCGGCCTTTGAACTCGGCGCCCTTGATGGTGGCGTGCTTGATGTTGCTGGCCTGGAAGGTGGTGCCGAGGTTGGCCGACTGCACGGCGTCTTCGTTGATGAAATCCCGGTACTTGTTGTAGAACACCGCGACATCGAAGTTACCTGCGGCAAAGTTGCCGCGCAGGCCGGTTTCATAGCTCTTGCTTTTTTCCGGCTCCAGGCCCGGATTGCCCTCCACCCGGTAGCCCACAATCGGGTTGTCGAAGCGCCCGTACATCGACTTGGCCGTCGGCGTGCGGAAGCCTTCGGCGTACTGGCCGTACCAGGTGTAGTTGTCGTCAAAGGCGTAGGTCACGCCCAGCTTGGGCGACAGGCGATGCCACTTCTTGTCCGAGTCGTCGATTGCAGTCGGAGCAACGCCGGTGCCCTGAATGCCACGCAGGAAGGCGTCGGTCATCTCCGGTCGCATGCGCGTGTAGTCGTAGCGCGCGCCGGGCAGGAAGGTCCAGCTGTTCCAGCGGATTTCGTCCTGGGCGAACAGGCTGTAGGTGTCGACGGTCGGGTCGGGGAAGTCGCTGACCAGCACTTGGCCATCGCTGGCTTGGCCTACTGCCGTGCAGCTGCCGCCGACGTTCAGGCAGGTGCCGCTGCCGCTGCGCGTACCGGTGACTTCTTCGTGCTTGAGGGTGGTGCCGTAGGTCAGCAGATGGTCGGTCTGGCCGATGCTGAAGGACTTGTCCAACTGCCCGTCGAATACCCACTGGCGGTCCTTGTAAGTGGTCTTGCGATCACGCGCTACCTGGCGGCCCGAGGCGACATACAGCTCTTCGGTGCGCTGGTCGGTCTTGGCGATCTGGTAGTTCAGGCTCCACTTGGCGCGGTCGGCGAACAGGCTGTCGAGGCCGAATTCGTGATTGATGCCAAAGCGCTCGCGGGTAACCGTGTCATTGCCCTGGCGATCGCGGTACGAGTTCATCGGGCCACGCCCTGGAATGAATGGCCCGCCCACGGCACTGAGGATGTTCTGGTCGCGATCATCCTTGTAGTTTTCGTAGGTGAAACCCAGCCGCGCATCATCGGCATAGTTCCAGCCGGCCTTGGCCAGCACGTTGGTAGTGCGCACGTCCTCCGGGTTGGCGGCGGTGCGATCGAGGCCAGTGCCGTTGTGCTCGCCATAGGACTCGGTCTCATGGCCGTTACGCTGGCTCAGGTGCAGAAGGCCGTCGACATCGCCCTGACGGCCGGCGATGGTGGCCGAGGTCAGCCAGCTTTCGTCAGCCGAGCTGTAGCCGGTCTTCAAGCGTGCGCCGATGTCCTTGCCCGGTTTGATGATGTCGTCCGCGTCGAGGGTGAAGTAGCTGACCGCGCCGCCGATGGCGTTGCTGCCGTACAGCACCGAAGCCGGGCCGCGCAGGATCTCTACGCGCTTGACGATTTCCGGGTCGACATAGTTGCGTTGGGTCTGCGCGTAGGGGCCGTAGAAGAAACTGTCGGGGATCGACACTCCGTCGATCTGGGTCAGGATCCGTTCACCGTCGATGCCGCGGATGTTGTAGCCATTGAGGCCGCTGCGCTGGCCGGTGCCGCCAACCGAAACACCCGGCTCGTAACGCACCAATTGCTGGATATCGTTGACGTTCTGTCGATCCAGCTGCTCGCGGGACTGCACAGTGACGGTGCTCGGTACCTGGCTGACATCCTGGGCGCTGCGGGTGGCGCTGACGGTCAGTTGCTGCAGGGCAATCACACTGCTGGCCGACTGGCGTTCAAGCACCACGTTGCCGTTACCGATCTTGCGGTAGCTCAGCCCGGTGCCTTGCAGCAAACGCTGCAGCGCAGGCTCGGCTGGTAGCGAGCCCTGGACGCCGGGCGATGAGATACCTTCGGCGACCTCGGCGCTGAAGCCGACCTGCCAGCCGGTAACCTGGCTGAAGGCGTTGATGGCCGCAACCAGCGGCTGTTGGCTGATGCTGAAGCGGTAATCGCCCATGCGCGGGCTGTTGGCCTGGGCCGGCTCTGCGGCCAGGGCCGGCAGGCTGACGGCGCCACTGGCGATCAGGGCCAAGGTCAGCAGAGACAGCTGCCCCAGGCGGCGGGGTGACGGGCGGAGTTGAGCTGTGGACATCGAAAGCGCTCCCAGACGCGCGAACTGTTATAGGTGATGCTTGTTCTTGTTTAAAAACAAGAATCAGTTGCATTGGCTATAACGAGACGTGTTGTCGGTAGCGATCGCGTAAAAATAATTCAGGCGGCAGTCAGCGATTCAGTTGAGGATCACCAGCGCCGGGTATTCATGCAGCCTGGCTGAGGTGATCTGGGCCAGCGCGCGCAAGGTTTCCAGCGGTTGGTCGAGGCGGTAGTTACCAGTCACGGCAACCTGCTCGAGCGCGCCGTTGCGGCTGATGATCCAGCCCGGATAGTAACGGCGCACCTCGGCCAGCACTTCGCTCAGCGGGCAGTTCTCGAACACCAGGCGGCCCTCGACCCAGGCCAGATCCTGGCGCATATCGGGGCGGCTGGGCTGGCCAAAACCCTGCGGGCCAACGCTGATGCTGTCACCGGCGCGCAGGCGAATGTGCTGATCACTGGCAGCGTGCAGGTCGACATCGCCGCGCTGCACGCGGACCTGCGCCTGGCCATCCAGGTAGCGCACGGCAAAGTCGGTGTCGCGGACCTGCGCACGCATCGGCCCGGCCTGCACCTCAAGCGCCTGCTCACCGGCACGGCTTACCTGAAAATACGCCTCGCCTTGCAGCAGGAGGGCCACTGGCTGGCCGTCGCGCACATCGCTGGCAAACGCCGAGTCGGTGTTGAGCAGGACCTTGGTACCGTCGTCCAGTTGCAGCCGCTGGCGCTCGCCGACCACGGTCAGGTGATCGGCCTGCAGGCGCACCGGCAGGTTGCCGAAGCTGAACAGGCCGACCAGCAGCACGGCTGCGCTGGCCAGTGGCTTCCAGTGGCGGCGCAGGCGAGCGGCTGGAGCGTTGCGCTGGGTCTGGTGGATCTGCCCGGCGGCCTGACGCAGGGGTACACCGTTCCACACCGCTTCGGCCTCGACATAGGCCTCGGCGTTTTCCGGCGCAGCGCTCAGCCAGACCTCGAAGGCTGCGGTGTCTGCTGCGTTGGCGCATTGCAGGCGCAGCAGCCAGTCCAGTGCCTCGTCCATGGCACGCGCGCGGGCATCGGGCCCGGCAGGTGTCGGGCGTGGGCTGGGGCTGTCGGTCACGAAGGGTCCTTGCTTGGGGGATTTTGCCGAATGATCGGGGCTGCAACGGGCCAAGGCAAGCGCTTTACCGATCCTGGCGGGCCAGCGGTCGGCTTACTTGAGCCGCTCGGCCACACCCATGCAGATGGCCATGATCAGTTTCAGTTCCTTTTGCACCGTGCTCGCCGAAACCTGCAACTGCTCGGCAATCTCCAGGTAGCTGGCGCCGTGCAGGCGGCTGAGGATGAAGATGCGCTGCTGGCGCGTGCTCAGTTGGCCAAGGCTGACACTCAGGTGCTTGAGCAACTGCTCGGCGTGGGCGGCGTCCTCGCTGCTGCTGGTGGGGGCGGCGACGTTGTGCAGGACTTGCTCGGGTACATCCTCGACCAGCGTGCGCGCTTGTACGCGGCGGGCGCGCAGGTGATCCAGGGCCAGGTTGCGGGCAGTCTGGAACACGAACGGCTCAAGGTGTTCGACCGGCCGTTCACCGAGGGCGCGGGTTACCCGCAGGTAGGTTTCCTGGAGCAGGTCTTCAGCGGTACTGGGGTTGCCCACCATGCCTTGCAGCGTGCGCAGCAGGCTGAGGCGTTGGGTTAGGAAGACGATATTGAAGCGTGACTGACTCACGGGGCGACCTGGCCGATACGGAGGTTAATGATAATGCTTATCATCACCTGTATTGGTCAAGCGTTAAAACTGATCCCTTGCGAGGCGTATGTCCGGCCCGAGCAGGCAGCGCAATGTCTGCGCTGCTGCTGGGCGAGCCACCTTACTGCGCGTTGTGCAGCGCCAGGCAGTTGTCGAGCATGCGGTTGGAGAAGCCCCACTCGTTGTCATACCAGGCCAGCACCTTGAGCATGCGACCGTTGCTGCGGGTGTGGTTGGCATCGAAGATCGACGACAACGGGTTGTGGTTGAAGTCGCATGACACCAGCGGCAGGGCGTTGTAACCCAGGACCCGCGAATGGCGGCTGGCTTCGAGGAACAGCTGGTTGACCTGCTCGGCGCTGGCTTCGCGCTTGAGGTTGACGGTCAGGTCCACCAGCGACACATTGATCACCGGCACGCGCACGGCCATGCCGGTCAGCTTGCCCGCCAGTTCCGGCAGCACCAGGCCGACCGCTTCGGCGGCGCCGGTCTTGCTCGGGATCATCGACTGGGTGGCCGAACGCGCCCGGTATGGGTCGCTGTGGTACACGTCGGTCAGGACCTGATCGTTGGTGTAGGCGTGAATGGTAGTCATCAAACCCTGCTCGATGCCGAACTCGCGGTGCAGCACCTGGGCAATCGGCGCCAGGCAGTTGGTGGTGCAGGAGGCGCTGGAGATGATCTGGTGCGAGGCACGCAGCACATCATGGTTGACCCCGTAGACGATGGTGGCGTCAACGCCCTTGCCCGGCGCCGAAATGATCACCTTGCCGGCGCCGGCGCTCAAATGTGCTGCAGCCTTGGCGCGGTCGGTGAACAGCCCGGTGCATTCGAACACGACGTCGATGGCTTCGGCCTTCCACGGCAGCTCGGCCGGATTACGGATGGCGCTGACCGCGATGCGGTCGCCGTTGACGGTCAGGCTTTCATGATCGGCCTCGACCTGTGCATCGAAAATGCCGTGGACGCTGTCGTACTTGAGCAGGTGGGCGTTCATTGCGCTGTCGCCCAGATCGTTGATGGCGACGACCTGCAGGTCTTGCCGGTAGCCTTGGGTATACAGTGCGCGCAGGACATTGCGCCCGATACGGCCGAATCCGTTGATGGCGATGCGTAGGGTCATGGTAATACCTCTGGCAGTCGGGTGAAGGCTGTGGCACAAGGCCTATTGCCGTGGAGCACGCATTCACTGAAACGATTTTGTTATTGGAATTACAAGATTATGCGTTATGGGATAGAAAACAAGCCCTTTTGATGGCAGTATTTTGTGTAAACATACAACGAGTGGTCGGGCGAGCTACTTCCACGTTGCACCAGGCAGGTTTCACTTGAGCCTAGGTCGCAATCGGGGGGAGGGGAAATCCCGCTTCAGATCACCCTTACCGTCAGCCTGGAGTTCAGTACATGCACCCGCGCATCCTAGAGGTCACCCAACGGCTGATCGAACGTAGCCGTCCTACCCGTGAACGTTATCTGCAACTGATTCGCGGTGCGGCCAGTGACGGCCCGATGCGCGCCAGCCTGCAGTGCGCCAACTTCGCCCACGGCGTGGCCGGCTGCGGTAGCGAAGACAAACACAGCCTGCGCATGATGAATGCCGCCAACGTGGCAATTGTTTCGGCTTATAACGACATGCTTTCGGCGCATCAGCCGTACCAGCATTTCCCCGAGCAGATCAAACAGGCGCTGCGCGAGATCGGCTCGGTCGGTCAGTTTGCCGGCGGTGTGCCGGCCATGTGCGATGGCGTCACCCAAGGTGAGCCGGGCATGGAGCTGGCCATCGCCAGCCGCGAAGTGATCGCGATGTCCACCGCGATTGCCCTGTCGCACAACATGTTCGACGCCGCCTTGATGCTCGGCATCTGCGACAAGATCGTCCCTGGCCTGATGATGGGCGCGTTGCGCTTCGGCCATCTGCCGACCATCTTCGTCCCTGGCGGACCAATGCCGTCGGGCATTTCCAACAAGCAGAAGGCCGATGTGCGCCAGCGCTATGCCGAAGGCAAGGCCAGCCGCGAAGAGCTGCTCGAGTCGGAAATGAACTCCTACCACAGCCCCGGCACCTGCACCTTCTACGGCACCGCCAACACCAACCAGCTGGTGATGGAAGTGATGGGCCTGCACCTGCCCGGCGCCTCGTTCGTCAATCCTTACACGCCATTGCGTGATGCCCTCACCGCCGAAGCTGCGCAGCAGGTCACGCGCATGACCAAAGCCAGCGGCAGCTTCATGCCGCTGGGCGAAATCGTCGATGAAAAGGCTCTGGTCAACTCGATCGTCGCCCTGCATGCCACCGGCGGCTCGACCAACCACACCCTGCACATCCCGGCGATTGCCCAGGCTGCCGGCATCCAGTTGACCTGGCAGGACATGGCTGACCTGTCCGAGGTCGTGCCAACCCTGTCCAACGTCTACCCCAACGGCAAAGCCGACATCAACCACTTCCAGGCCGCCGGCGGCATGTCGTTCCTGATTCGCGAGCTGCTCGATGCCGGGCTGCTGCACGACGACGTCAACACCGTGGCCGGGCCCGGCCTGCGCCGCTACACCCAGGAGCCGTTCCTTGAGGATGGCCGACTGGTCTGGCGCGAAGGCCCGTTGCAAAGCCTGGACGAGAACATCCTGCGCCCGGCTTCGCGGCCATTCTCCAGCGAGGGCGGCCTACGGGTGATGGAAGGCAACCTCGGCCGCGGCGTGATGAAAGTCTCCGCCGTGGCGCCCGAGCACCGCGTGGTCGAAGCGCCGGCGCGAGTGTTCGAAGACCAGCAGGCATTGGCCGATGCGTTCAAGGCCGGTGAGCTGGAGCGCGATTTCGTCGCGGTGATGCGCTTCCAGGGCCCGCGCTGCAACGGCATGCCCGAGCTGCACAAGATGACGCCGTTTCTCGGCGTGCTGCAGGACCGCGGCTTCAAGGTCGCGCTGGTCACCGATGGGCGTATGTCAGGCGCCTCGGGCAAGATCCCGGCGGCGATCCACGTCTGCCCGGAAGCGTTCGACGGCGGCCCGCTGGCACGTGTGCGCGATGGTGATATGGTGCGCGTTGATGGTGTCGAAGGCACCTTGCGGGTGATGGTCTCGGCCGAAGAGCTGGCCAGCCGCGATCTGCCGCCTGCACCCCAGGGCAATGACCTGGGCTGCGGGCGCGAACTGTTTGGTTTCATGCGCATGGCGTTCAGTTCAGCGGAACAGGGCGCCAGCGCCTTTACCTCTGGCCTGGAGAATCTCAAGTGAATGAGTTGCTGGTTGGCGACATCGGTGGCACCAACGCACGTTTTGCCCTTTGGCGCGACAACCAGCTGCACGCCGTGCGGGTGTTGCCGACGGCTGACTACACCAGCCTGGAGCAGGCGATCCAGGCGTACCTGCAGGAGCAGGGCATCGCACGCGGTGAGCTTGCGGCGGTATGTCTGGCGGTTGCCGGGCCGGTGGATGGCGATGAGTTCCAGTTCACCAACAACCACTGGCGGCTGAGCCGACGGGCGTTCTGCGACATGCTTCAGGTCAAGCAGCTGCTATTGCTCAACGACTTCTCGGCGATGGCGCTGGGCATGACCCGTTTGCTGCCTGGTGAATTCCAGGCGGTATGCGCCGGTGACGCCGACCCAGCCCGTCCGGCGCTGGTGATCGGCCCTGGCACCGGGCTGGGCGTCGGCAGCTTGTTGCACCTCAACCAGCAACAGTGGATGGCGGTGCCAGGCGAGGGCGGCCATGTCGACCTGCCCGTCGGTAACGCGCGTGAAGCCGCGATCCATCAGCAGATCCAAAGCCAGATTGGTCATGTCAGTGCCGAAACCGTACTCAGCGGCGGCGGCCTGGTGCGCTTGTATCAGGCGATGTGCGCGCTGGATGGTGTTCAGCCAGTTCACCTGAGCCCAGCTGAAGTCACCGAGGCTGCGCTGGCTGGTGAGCCGCAGGCATTGGCCGTGATCGAACAGTTCTGCTGCTTCCTTGGCCGGGTTGCCGGCAACAACGTACTCACCCTCGGCGCGCGCGGCGGGGTGTATATCGTCGGTGGCGTGATCCCGCGGTTTGCCGAGCTGTTCCTGCGCAGCGGTTTTGCTGCCAGCTTTGCCGACAAGGGCTGCATGAGCGGCTATTTTGCCGGGATCCCGGTATGGTTGGTCACCGCTGAGTTTTCTGGCCTGTTGGGTGCCGGTGTGGCGCTGCAGCAAGCGATGGCTCGTTAGATTTCTTGGGGCCGCCGCGCGGCTCTTCGCGGGTGAACCCGCTCCCACAAGGACCGCGCCGTTCTCAAGCGCAGCTCATAACCCTGTGGGAGCGGGTTCACCCGCGAAGGGCCGCAGAGCGGGCCCAACAACACGGAAGAACTTCAGTGAGCACTGCCCCCCGATCGATCCTGATGGTCGATGACGACCATGACATCCGCGAACTGCTGCAGACCTACTTGAGCCGCTCCGGCTTTCAGGTGCGCGCCGAGGCCGATGGCCAGGGTTTTCGCCAGGCGCTGGACAGCACGACGTGTGACCTGGTGATTCTCGACGTGATGCTGCCCGACGAAGACGGCTTCAGCCTATGCCGTTGGGTGCGCCAGCACCCGCGCCAGTCGCGGGTGCCGATCATCATGCTCACCGCCAGTTCCGACGAGGCCGATCGGGTCATCGGCCTGGAGCTGGGCGCCGATGACTACCTCGGCAAACCGTTCAGCCCACGGGAGTTGCAAGCGCGGATCAAGGCCTTGCTGCGCCGTGCTGAGTTTGGCCAGGTAGCGCCCGCCAGTGCCGTGCTGGCGTTTGACGAATGGCAGCTGGATACCGTCAGCCATCGACTGTTCCACCGCGACGGTGAAGAGGTGATTCTGTCGGGCGCCGACTTTGCTTTGCTCAAGCTGTTTCTCGACCACCCGCAGCAGATCCTCGACCGCGACACCATCGGCAATGCTACCCGTGGCCGCGAGCCGATGCCGCTCGACCGTATCGTCGACATGGCCGTCAGCCGCCTGCGTTCACGCCTGCGCGATACCGACAAACCGCCACGGCTGATCCGCACCGTGCGCGGCAGTGGCTACCTGCTGGCGGCACATGTCAACCGCAGCCACTGAGCGCCGCTGGCGCCTGCTGCCGCGCTCGCTGCTGGGGCGCATGCTGCTGTTGACCCTGCTGGTGGTATTGCTGGCGCAGGGCCTGTCGAGCTTGATCTGGGTGGCGCAGTTGCGCGCCAGCCAGTTGCAGGGCCTGCGCGCCAGCGCGCAGAGCCTGGCCCACTCGATGAGCGCCAGTGTCAGTTACTTCCGCTCGTTGCCGGTGGCCTATCGGCCAATGGTCCTCGACCAATTGCGCAGCATGGGCGGCACGCGCTTTTTCGTATCGCTCAACGACAATCCGCTGGACATGGCCACGCTGCCGATCACTCCGCGCAAGCGGGCAGTCATCGACGTGTTCCAGCAAGTGCTGCACGAGCGCCTTGGCCAGCAGGTGGAAGTTTCGGTCGAGTTCGTCAGCCCCGATCAACTGCGCATCTTCAACAGCGGCCTCAAGCTCGATGAATTGCCGCGCTCGTGGGCGCATTATTCGCTGACCCTGGAACCGCTCAACCCACCGGTGCTGGTCAACCAGATCCGCCTGGCCGAAGGCGAGTGGCTATACATCGCCTCGCTGCTGCCGGAGCCCTACACCAGCCTTGAGGCCGAGCGCCTGCCGCGTCAGCAGATCGGCTTCATTGCCCTGACCACGGCCATGTTGCTGCTGTTCATCGGCCTGTTGGTGCACTGGCAAAGTCGACCGTTGAAGCGTCTGGCCCGCGCGGCCCGCGATCTGTCGCTGGGCGCCGATGTGGTGCCGGTGACCGAGGGTGGCGGCAGCGAAGTGGTCGAGGTAGGTCGCGCCTTCAACAGTATGCGCGAGCGCATCAGCCGTTACCTGACCGAGCGCAGCCAGCTATTCAGCGCGATCTCGCACGACTTGCGCACGCCGATCACGCGCCTGCGCCTGCGCGTCGAGCTGCTTGAAGACGAACGCCTGCAAGCGCAGTTCAGCCGTGATTTGGACGAGCTGGAGCTGTTGGTCAAAGGCGCACTGCAGTGCGTCAAAGACACGGATATCCACGAGAACATCGAGCCGATCGATCTCAACCAGCTGCTGGAAATTCTCGCTGAACCGTACCTGCGTGACGGCCGTATCACCGTCGAGGGGCGGGCGTTGGCGCCGTATCCGGGCAAGGCGTTGGCCCTGCGCCGCTGCATCGGCAACCTGGTCGACAACGCGATCAAGTACGGCGAGCGCGCGCACCTGCGCATCATCGATGGCCCGGAGGGCTTTGTGCTGCAGGTCGATGACCACGGCCCGGGTGTGCCGCAGCAGCAAATGGAGCAGGTGTTCGAGCCGCATTTTCGTTTGGCCGGGCAGCAGCAAGGCTATGGCCTGGGCCTGGGCATCGCGCGCAATATTGCCCACAGTCATGGCGGTGAAGTCAGTTTGCTCAACCTGCGCGAGGGCGGCCTGCGGGTGACCCTGTGCCTGCCGCGCAGCGCCGAGTGAGCAACGCTTGGTCACCAGCCAGTGACAGCAATGGCGGCCTTTGTGACCTATTGGCCGTAGCACCCTGGCTAGACTTGGCCGCCACGACAGGCGCCGTGCCTGTTCTCGACAAGGACGCAGCAGGCCGATGAATCATGCTCAATCGCCGTTGATCGACGGGCCGCACAGTGCCTGGCTGGATGCCGAAGGGCAGCGTTTGCTGGCCTTCGCCAGAGCCTCACAGCTGGAACTCGGCTTCGGCAACCTCGACAGCTACGGCCACCTCGCCGCCGACGCAATTGCCGACACCATTACCACCGCGCGGATGACCCACAGCTTCGCCTTGGCGCATCTACAAGGCAGGCCCGGTTGTCTGGAACTGGTTGAGCTCGGCATCGCCGCCTTGGCCGGCACGCTGCGCGATGTCGAGCACGGCGGCTGGTACGCCAGCGCCGCCCCCGCTGGCGACAGCATCAAAGCCGCTTACCTGCACGCCTTCGTTGCCCTCGCTGCGAGTTCTGCGCAGGTGGCCGGCAGCGCTGCTGCGCCGGCCTTGCTGGCGCAAGCCATCGAGATCATCGAGGCGCATTTCTGGAGTGAAAGCGAGGGTGCCCTGCGCGAAAGCTTCAGTCGCGATTGGCAGCAGCAGGAGGCCTATCGCGGGGCCAACAGCAACATGCATGGCACCGAAGCGTTTTTGGCCCTTGCCGACGTGACTGGCGAGCAGATCTGGTTGCAGCGTGCGCTGCGCATCGTCGAGCGGGTGATCCACGGCCATGCGCGTGCCAATGGCTTCAATGTGATCGAGCACTTCGACCTGCACTGGCAGCCGCTCACCGATTACAACAGCGACAACCACGCCGATGGCTATCGACCCTACGGCGTTACTCCCGGCCACGGCTTCGAGTGGGCGCGGCTGCTGCTGCACCTTGAAGCTGCGCTGCAATTGGCCGATCTAGCGACACCCGACTGGCTACTGGCCGACGCCCGCGGCCTGTTTGCCAGCGCCTGTCAGCACGCCTGGCACGCCGACGGCGCCCCCGGAATCGTCTACACCCTCGACTGGCAACAACGCCCGGTAGTACGCCAGCGCCTGCACTGGGTGCATGCCGAGGCCAGCGCCGCTGCCGCTGCGTTGTGGCAGCGCACGGGGGAGGCGCAATACCAGTGCTGGTACGGGCGTTTCTGGGCGTTCATCCAGGCCCATCTGATTGATAACGACGCCGGCAGCTGGCACCACGAACTGAGTCCGGACAACCTCTCCAGTGCGACGATATGGGCGGGCAAACCGGACCTCTATCACGCTTATCAGGCCGTACTGTTGCCCACCCTGGCTCTGGCGCCAAGCCTTGCCACGGGCCTCGCGCGGCGAATGTAACCAACTGATGACAATCGCGCAGCGCTTCGTTACCTGAGGCGCCTTGCCGGGTTATTACACTCCTGTGCAATGCAAGCGACAGTCTTGCCCTGCATAACAACAAGAAAGGTATTGCGATGAACTCCACTCTGCGTCTCGCCGCCGCGATTTCCCTCGCCTCCCTGCTGCCCCTGAGCGCGTCTGCCGCCGATGCCAAAGGCTCGGTCGAAGTGGTGCACTGGTGGACCTCTGGTGGCGAAAAGGCTGCTGTCGATGTACTCAAGGCTCAAATCGAAAAAGACGGCTTCATCTGGAAAGATGGCGCTGTTGCCGGCGGCGGCGGTGCCACCGCAATGACCGTACTGAAGAGCCGAGCCGTGGCCGGCAATCCGCCAGGCGTGGCCCAGATCAAGGGCCCGGACATTCAGGAGTGGGCCTCCACCGGCCTGCTCGACAGTGACGTGCTCAAAGACGTGGCCAAAGAGCAGAACTGGGACGGCCTGCTGGAGCAAAAAGTCGCCGACACCGTCAAGTACGAGGGCGACTATGTCGCTGTGCCGGTCAACATTCACCGTGTCAACTGGCTGTGGATCAACCCCGAAGTATTCAACAAGGCCGGCATCGACAAGGCGCCGACCACCCTCGACGAGTTCTACGCCGCAGCCGAAAAACTCAAGGCAGCCGGCTTCATCCCGCTCGCCCACGGCGGCCAGCCATGGCAGGACAGCACCGTGTTCGAAGCGGTGGTGCTGTCGGTAATGGGCGCGGACGGTTACAAGCAGGCGCTGGTTGATCTTGACCAAAAGGTGCTGACCGGGCCGGGCATGGTCAAGGCGCTGACCGAACTCAAGCGCGTCGCTACCTACATGGACGCTGACGGCAAAGGCCAGGACTGGAACCTGGAAGCCGCCAAGGTCATCAACGGCAAGGCCGGCATGCAGGTCATGGGCGACTGGGCCAAGAGCGAGTGGACCCTGGCCAACAAGGTCGCCGGCAAGGACTACCAGTGCGTGCCGTTCCCGGGTACCGACAAGGCCTTTACCTACAACATTGACTCGCTGGTGGTGTTCAAGCAGAAGGACGCCGGCACTTCGGCTGGCCAGCAGGACATCGCCAAAGTGGTGATGAGCCAGGACTTCCAGAAGCTGTTCAGCAGCAACAAGGGCTCGATCCCGGTACGTAAGGACATGCTCGTCGACATGGCCAAGCATGGCTTCGATGCCTGCGCGCAGACCTCGGCCAAGGACTTCCTTGCCGACGCCCAGACCGGCGGCCTGCAACCAAGCATGGCGCACAACATGGCGACCAACCTGGCAGTGCAGGGCGCGTTCTTCGATGTGGTCACCAACTACATCAACGACCCCAAGGCCGACCCGGCCGATGCAGCGAAAAAGCTCGGCGCGGCGATCAAGTCCGCCCAGTAACGGCTGGTCCGGCGCAGCCGTCCTCGCGGCGGCTGTACGCCACCCTCAGTTAACGTTCTGTACTGACAGGTATCGCTGCCATGACTACTGCGACCGCGCAACTGCGGGCCTCACCCCTGGACGCCGTGCAGCGCTGGTTACCTAAACTGGTGCTGGCGCCAACCATGGTCATCATCCTGGTGGGCTTCTACGGTTATATCCTGTGGACCTTTGTCCTCTCGTTCACCACCTCGACCTTTTTGCCCAATTACAAATGGGCAGGGCTGGCGCAATACGCACGCCTGCTCGACAACGACCGCTGGTGGGTGGCGAGCAAGAACCTGCTGGTGTTCGGCAGCCTGTTCATCGGCATCAGCCTGGTCATCGGAGTACTGCTGGCGATCCTGCTGGACCAGCGTATCCGCCGCGAAGGGTTTATCCGCACCATCTATCTGTACCCGATGGCGCTGTCGATGATCGTCACCGGCACCGCCTGGAAGTGGCTGCTCAACCCGGGTATGGGCCTGGACAAGCTGATGCGCGACTGGGGCTGGGAAGGCTTTCGCCTGGACTGGCTGATCGACCCCGACCGGGTCGTGTACTGCCTGGTGATCGCTGCCGTTTGGCAAGCCTCCGGGTTCATCATGGCAATGTTTCTGGCCGGCCTGCGCGGGGTCGATCAGTCGATCATCCGCGCGGCGCAGATCGACGGTGCGAGCTTGCCGCGGATCTATTGGCAGGTGGTTCTGCCCAGCCTGCGCCCGGTATTTTTCAGTGCGGTGATGATCCTTTCGCACATCGCCATCAAGAGCTTTGACCTGGTGGCGGCGATGACCGCTGGCGGCCCGGGTTACTCGTCCGACCTGCCGGCCATGTTCATGTACTCGTTCACCTTCAGCCGTGGCCAGATGGGCATGGGTTCGGCCAGCGCGATCCTCATGCTGGGCGCGATCCTGGCGATTCTGGTGCCTTACCTGTACTCGGAACTGAGGAACAAACGCCATGACTAGCCGCCTCGACAAACCGGCCATCAGCCTCAGTCGGCTGGCCATTCATGCGGTATTGCTGTTTGCCGTGCTGCTGTACCTGGTGCCGCTGGTGGTGATGCTGCTGACCAGCTTCAAGACCCCGGAAGACATCGGCAGCGGCAACCTGCTCAGTTGGCCGGCGGTGGTCACCAGCATCGGCTGGGCCAAGGCCTGGGCCACGGTCAGTGGCTATTTCTGGAACTCGATCATGATCACCGTACCGGCGGTGCTGATCTCTACCGCGCTCGGCGCACTCAATGGCTACGTGCTGGCGATGTGGCGTTTCCGTGGCTCGCAGGTGTTCTTCGGCCTGCTGCTGTTTGGCTGCTTCCTGCCGTTCCAGACCGTGCTGCTGCCAGCCTCGTTCACCCTCGGCAAGCTCGGCCTGGCCAACACCACCGCTGGCCTGGTGCTGGTGCATGTGGTGTATGGCCTGGCGTTCACCACGCTGTTTTTCCGCAACTACTACGTGACCATCCCCGATGCGTTGGTGAAGGCGGCGCGGCTGGATGGTGCCGGGTTTTTCACCATCTTCGGGCGGATCATTCTGCCGATGTCGACGCCGATCATCATGGTCTGCCTGATCTGGCAGTTCACCCAGATCTGGAACGATTTTCTGTTCGGCGTGGTGTTCTCCAGCGGCGATTCGCAACCGATCACCGTGGCCCTCAACAACCTGGTCAACACCAGCACTGGGGCCAAGGAATACAACGTCGACATGGCCGCGGCAATGATCGCCGGCCTGCCAACCCTGCTGGTCTATGTGGTCGCAGGCAAGTATTTCGTGCGCGGCCTGAGCGCCGGCGCAGTCAAGGGGTAAGTCATGGCCACACTCGAACTTCGCAACGTCAACAAGACCTACGGCACTGGTGTGCCAGACACACTGAAAGACATCCAGCTGGCGATCAAGGACGGTGAGTTTCTGATCCTGGTCGGCCCTTCCGGCTGCGGCAAGTCGACCTTGATGAACTGCATCGCTGGCCTGGAGAGCATCAGCGGCGGGGCGATCCTGATCGATGGCGACGACGTCAGCGGCATGAGCCCGAAGGATCGCGACATCGCCATGGTGTTCCAGTCGTACGCGCTGTATCCGACCATGAGCGTGCGCGACAACATCGCCTTCGGTCTGAAGATCCGCAAGCTGCCCCAGGCAGCCATCGACGAAGAAGTGGCGCGGGTAGCCAAGCTGCTGCAGATCGAACACCTGCTCACGCGCAAGCCGGGCCAGCTCTCCGGCGGCCAGCAGCAGCGCGTGGCGATGGGCCGGGCGCTGGCACGGCGGCCGAAGATCTACCTGTTCGACGAGCCGCTGTCCAACCTCGACGCCAAGCTGCGGGTTGAGATGCGCACCGAAATCAAGCTGATGCACCAACGGCTGAAAACCACCACGGTGTACGTCACCCATGACCAGATCGAGGCGATGACCCTGGGCGACAAGGTGGCGGTGATGAAGGACGGCATTATCCAGCAGTTCGGCACCCCGCAGCAGATCTACAACGACCCGGCCAACCAGTTTGTCGCCAGCTTCATCGGCTCGCCGCCGATGAACTTCGTGCCGGTGCACCTGCGCGAGCAGGGCGGGCGTGTGCTGGCGCTGCTCGACAGTGGCCAGGCGCGCTGCGAGCTGGTGCTGGGCGCGGCCAGCCAAGGCTTCGATGGCCGTGAAGTGATTCTCGGCATTCGTCCCGAGCAGATCAGCCTCGGTGCAGGGGAGTGCGACGGCCTGTCGCTGTTGCGCGCCGAAGTCCAGATCACCGAGCCGACCGGGCCGGACCTGCTGGTCTTCGTCACCGTCAACCAGACCAAGCTGTGCTGCCGGCTGGCGCCGGATATCAGCTGCCAGGTCGGCGACACCCTCAACCTGCAGCTGGACCCGGCACGGGTGCTGCTGTTCGACGCGCAAACCGGTGAGCGCCTGCACCTGGCTCGCCACGCCGCACCCTTGCAAGACAACGTTGCCCACATCGCGGGCCGTTGATTGGACCCTTCATAACAAGAAAAGAGGACGCACAGGGATGGAACATCGCAATCGCATCAGCACGTTGGGTTCGCTGGCCTTGCTGGCCGTGGTCGGCAGCAGCAGCGTACAGGCCGCCGAGGCCTTCTCCAGCGAATCGAAATGGATGAGTGGCGACTGGGGCGGCACCCGCACCGAGCTGCTCGACAAGGGCTACGACTTCACCCTCGACTACGTCGGTGAGGTCGCCGGCAACCTCAATGGCGGTTACAACGACGACAAGACTGCGCGCTACAGCGACCAGTTCGCCCTCGGCATGCACCTGGACCTGGAGAAAATCCTTGGCTGGCACGACACCGAGTTCAAGCTGGCGGTCACCGAGCGCAGCGGCCGCAACCTGTCCAACGACCGTATCAGCGACCCGCGCGCCGGTCAGTTCAGTTCGGTGCAGGAAGTCTGGGGCCGCGGCCAGACCTGGCGGCTGACCCAGATGTGGATCAAGCAGAAGTATTTCGATGGCGCGCTGGACGTCAAATTCGGCCGCTACGGCCCGGGCGAGGACTTCAACAGCTTCCCTTGCGACTTCCAGAACCTGGCGTTCTGCGGCTCGCAGGTGGGTAACTGGGTCGGCGGCATCTGGTACAACTGGCCGGTCAGCCAGTGGGCATTGCGGGTCAAGTACAACATCACCCCGGAAGTCTTCGTGCAGGTCGGTGCGTTCGAGCAGAACCCGTCCAACCTCGAAACCGGCAACGGCTTCAAGCTCAGCGGCAGTGGCACCAAAGGCGCGATCATTCCGGTCGAGGCGGTCTGGCAGCCCAAGGTCAATGGCCTACCGGGTGAATACCGCCTGGGTTATTACTACAGCACGGCCTCGGCCGATGACGTCTACAAGGATGTCAACGGCAACGCCCAGGGCATCAGCGGCGTCGGCTTCAAGTCGCACTCGAGCAAGCACGGCTGGTGGGTGGTGGCCCAGCAGCAAGTCACTGCACATGCCGGTGACGTCAACCGCGGCCTGAGCCTGTTCGCCAACTTCACCGTGCACGACAAGGCCACCAACGTGGTCGACAACTACCAGCAAGTCGGCATGGTCTACAAAGGCGCTTTCGATTCACGGCCCAAGGATGACATCGGCTTCGGCATCGCTCGGATCCACGTCAACGATGACGTGAAAAAGCGCGCCGAGCAGCTCAACGCACAGAGCGGTATCAGTGATTACAACGACATGGGCTTTGTGCCGCTGCAGCGCACCGAGTACAACGCCGAGCTGTACTACGGCTTCCACGTCACCAACTGGCTGACCGTGCGGCCCAACCTGCAGTACATCAAAAGCCCAGGTGGGGTTGATGAAGTCGACAACGCGCTGGTCGCAGGGCTGAAGATTCAGTCGTCATTCTGAGGCTAAATGTTGTAAATTTACGCCATCGTAGCGACCGCACTGCGGTCGCTTGTCGCCCAGCCGTTGTCACGCAGGCTGTTTCAGCAGTGCGTGGCGACGCGTTTGGCCGGCAACCGCGGCCCTAATGACAACAAGAGTTACCAGCCATGCCCGAACATCCGCTCCACTGCTTGTTCACCCCGCAGCGGCCCAGGCCCGTCTTCGAGTGGGAGCGTCATCAACAGCGCGATGTCCTTGTCATCGATCACCCGCATTGCCAGGCGGTGTTCAGCCGTCAGGGTGCGCAATTGCTGCACTTTCAGCCGAGCGGCGAACGGCCGTGGTTGTGGTGCGCCGAGCAATGGCCGCAAGTTGGCGCGATCCGCGGGGGAGTGCCGGTGTGCTGGCCCTGGTACGGGCGTCACCCCAGCGAAGACCTGTGGCCTACCCATGGTTGGGCCCGGCTACTGGACTGGAAGCTGCTGAGCAGCACATCCGACGATGACGGTGTGACCCTGGTGTGGCAGTTGCAGCTGTGTGAGTGGCAGGTCGACCTGCACGCGCGGCTCGGCAAGAACATGGAGCTCAAGCTCAGCACCGTGCATCAGGACAGTGAAACCTGCCAATTGAGTCATGCTCTGCTGGCTTACTGGCGTATTAGTGACGTTGCCAAGATAGCGCTGTCTGGGCTCGAAAACATTGAAGGTTATGACCAGCTGAGCCGGCAGAGCTGCCGGCAGAAGGGCGCCTTGAAGGTCGGTGGCGGGTGCCAGCGAGTGTATCCAGGCACCTCATCGGTGCAGTTGCACGACCCGACCTGGGACCGCGAGCTGTGCATCGATACCGGCGACAGCGACGACACCGTGGTCTGGCACCCCGGCAGCCGTCCGCTGATGGGCGTCAGTGGCCGCGAGAGTCAGCGCTTCGTCTGTGTCGAAGCCGCCAGCGGCAGCACCGCTGGCCTGAGCCTGGCGCCGGGCGAGCAGGCGCACCTGAGCCTGCAGGCGCACCGGCTCAATTGAGCTCGTCGTCCTCGATTGGGTAGCGGCTGGCGTTGAGGCTCTCTTTGATCTTGCGCAGGTGCGGCTGGAAGTCGACGCCGCGGCGCAGGGTCATGCCGGTGGCCAGTACGTCGAGCACGGTCAGTTGGATGATCCGCGAAGTCATCGGCATGTAGATGTCGGTGTCCTCCGGCAGCGGGATATGCAGGCTCATGCTGCAGGCGTTGGCCAGCGGCGAGCCGGCGGCGGTCAGGCCGAGCACCGAGGCGCCGTTTTCGCGAGCGACGCGGGCAACCTCGACCAGCTCACGGGTGCGTCCGGTGTAGGAGATGATCACGAACAGGTCGCCGGTGTGTGCTACCGAGGCGAGCATGCGCTGCATCAGCACGTCGGCGTGGGCCGACACGGCCAGGTTGAAGCGGAAGAACTTGTGCTGGGCGTCCAGTGCCACCGGGGCCGAGGCGCCGAGGCCGAAGAAGTGGATCTGGCGGGCCTGGATCATCATGTCGACGGCGCGGCTGACCTGCTGCGGGTCGAGTTGCTGGCAGGCACTGTCGAGCGAGGCGATGGCGCTGCCGAAGATCTTCTGGGTGTAGGCAGCCGGATCATCATCAGCCTCGACCGCACGGCTGACGTAGGCGGCGCCGCTGGCCAGGCTCTGCGCCAGCTGCAGCTTGAGTTCCGGGTAGCCGCTGACGCCGAACGAGCGGCAGAAGCGGTTGACGGTCGGCTCGCTGACCTTGGCCGCCTGGGCCAGTGCGGCGATGCTGAAACGGGTGGCCTGTTGCGGGTTGAGCAGGATGACTTCGGCGACTTTGCGTTCGGCCTTGTTCAGCTCATCGAGGCGTCCCTGGATCTGTTCCAGGAGGTTGCGCACGCGGTCCATGGTATGTCCTTGGGTCGAGAAGACAGCCGGCTGGCGTTACAGCAGGCTTTTTGCAGGGTTGTCTATCGTACTGTCGGTAGGGGTTGATCTACCACTTGTCTGTAACACTTGTCGGTAATGTTGTGGTTTTTACTACATTACCTCTTGAAAAGTGCGGTTGAAAACGATATTCCTAGGCCAACTTTAGGAAAGAACCAACATCATGGCTGCGATCAGTGTTGAACCTTGCACCTTTGCCTTGTTTGGCGCCTTGGGCGACCTGGCACTGCGCAAGCTGTTCCCCGCGCTTTATCAGCTCGACCGTGCCGGCCTCCTGCACGCCGATTCGCGCTTGCTGGCGCTGGCCCGCGAGGCCGGTGACAGCCAGCAGCACCTGGCCAACATCGAAGCGCACCTGCGCCGGTTTGTGCCCGATGCCGATATTGAAGCGGCTACGCTTGGGCGCTTTTTGGCCCGGCTGAGCTACCTGCATCTGGATTTCCTCCAACCCGAGGGCTATCAGACCCTCGCTGAACAGGCCGCCCCAGGCGTGCCGCTGATCGCCTACTTTGCCACCCCGGCGGCGGTGTACGGCGCGATTTGCGAGAACCTCGACAAGGCCGGCCTGGTCGAGCGCACCCGGGTGGTGCTGGAAAAACCCATCGGGCACGATCTTGAGTCATCGCGGCGGGTCAACGACGCGGTGGCGCGGTTCTTCCCCGAGAGCCGGGTCTATCGCATCGACCACTATCTGGGCAAGGAGACGGTGCAGAACCTGATCGCCCTGCGCTTCGCCAACAGCCTGTTCGAGACTCAGTGGAACCAGAATTCGATCTCTCATGTGGAGATCACCGTGGCCGAAAAGGTCGGTATCGAAGGCCGTTGGGGCTACTTCGACAAGGCCGGCCAGCTACGCGACATGATCCAGAACCACTTGCTGCAGCTGCTTTGCCTGATTGCCATGGACCCGCCCAGCGACCTCTCGGCCGACAGTATCCGCGACGAGAAGGTCAAGGTGCTCAAGGCTCTGGCGCCGATCACTGGCGAGGCCCTCAGCACCGCCGTGGTCCGCGGCCAGTACATCGCCGGTTACAGCGATGGCAAGCCAGTGCCGGGCTACCTCGAAGAAGACAATGCCAACGCCCAGAGCGACACCGAAACCTTCGTCGCCCTGCGTGCCGATATCCGCAACTGGCGCTGGTCGGGGGTGCCGTTCTACCTGCGCACCGGCAAGCGTATGCCCGGCAAGCTGTCGCAGATCGTCATCCACTTCAAGGAAACCCCGCACTATATCTTCGCTCCGGAACAGCGCTTGCAGATCGGCAACAAGCTGATCATCCGCCTGCAGCCGGACGAAGGTATTTCGCTGCGGGTGATGACCAAGGAGCAGGGCCTGGACAAGGGCATGCAACTGCGCAGCGGCCCGCTGCAACTGAATTTTTCCGACACCTGGCGCAGTGCGCGGATTCCGGATGCCTACGAGCGCTTGCTGCTGGAAGTGATGCGCGGCAACCAGAACCTGTTCGTGCGCAAGGACGAAATCGAATATGCCTGGAAGTGGTGCGATCAGCTGATCGCTGGCTGGAAAAACGCCGGCGACGCGCCCAAGCCCTATGCGGCCGGTTCCTGGGGGCCGATGAGCTCGATTGCACTGATCACACGTGATGGGAGGTCATGGTATGGCGATATCTGAACTGCAACTGCCAAGCGTCGTCACGACGCACCAACTGGCTGATGCCAAGGCGTTGGCTGCACGCCTGGCGGCGGATGTCGCCGAGCGTCTGCGCCAGGCCATTGCCAGTAGAGACCAGGCCTGCCTGGTGTTGTCTGGCGGGCGTAGCCCGGTGCCGTTTCTCGAACAGCTGGCCAGCGCCGAGCTGGACTGGAGCAAAGTCACCGTCAGCCTCGCCGACGAGCGCTGGGTGCCGGTCGAGCATGCCGACAGCAATGCTGGCCTGTTGGCCCGGCACCTGTTCAAAGGCCCGGCGGCCAAGGCCCGTTTCATCGGCCTGTATCAAAACGCCGGCAACCTTGAGGCCGCCGCCGAGCAGGCCGATCAAGCCCTCGCCGAGTTGCCGCCGATCGACGTACTGGTGCTGGGCATGGGTGACGATGGCCATACCGCCTCGCTGTTCCCGGCCAGCCCGTTGTTGCGCCAGGGCCTGGCCAAGGTCGGCGAGCAGCGAGTGTTGCCGATGCTTGCGCCCAGCGTCCCGCATCAGCGCCTGAGCATGACCCGCGCCTTGCTGGCCAGCGCTGCCTTTACTGCTTTGTCTGTGCAGGGGGCCGGCAAGCTGGCGACCCTGCGCGCCGCGCTGGCGGGCGATGACCCCAGCGAAATGCCGATTCGCGCCTTTCTTCACGACCCCCTGAGCATCTACTGGTGCCCATGAGCCAAGGATCCACTGTCATGACCACCCTTGAACGCCCCCAGCCTTTGCTGTCGATGGCCGAAAAAACCGCGCGGATCGATGTGATCTGCGCCGCTGCACGGATCCTGCCGGTGATTACCATCGCCCGTGAGCAGGACATCCTGCCGCTGGCCGATGCGCTGGCCGCTGGCGGCATTCGCACGCTGGAAGTAACCCTGCGCTCGCAGCATGGCTTGAAGGCCATTGAAGTGCTGCGCGAGCAGCGCCCGGAACTGTGCATCGGCGCCGGCACTGTGCTCGATCGCGGTATGTTCACTGCTGTCCAGGCCGCAGGCGCGCAGTTTGTGGTGACCCCGGGGATCACTGCCGACATTCTCGCTGCCGGTGTAGAGAGTGACATTCCGCTGTTGCCAGGCATCAGCACGCCGTCGGAGATCATGCAGGGCTACGCCCTCGGTTACCGCCGCTTCAAGCTGTTCCCGGCCGAGATCAGCGGTGGCGTGGCAGCGATCAAGGCCTTTGGCGGGCCGTTTGGCGATATCCGCTTCTGCCCGACCGGCGGCGTCAATCCAGGCAATGTGCGCAACTACATGGCGCTGAACAACGTGATGTGCGTGGGTGGCACCTGGATGCTTGACAGCAGCTGGATCAAGAACGGCGACTGGAACCGCATTACCGAATGCAGCGCCGAGGCGCTGGCATTGTTCGACTGATTGAATTCGTTGTGTGCTGCACGGCTTATGGGGCGCTTGGTCAGCGCCCCTTTTTTTTGGGCCGAACGGCTCTGTGTAGGAGCGGCCTTGCGTCGCGAAAGGCGCGCGTAGCGTGCCCAGCAATCTCGCGGCGCTGCGCAAATCGAGGGGCCGCTGCGCAGCCCTTTCGCGACACAAGGCCGCTCCTACGGGCGGATTGGTCAGGCCAGGCGGAAGCGGCTGACCAGTTGCTGCTGATGCTCGGCCAGGCGCGCCAGTTCCTGGCTGGTGACGGCGGTCTGCTGGGCGCCGGCGCTGACCTGGATGACCAGGTCGTTGATCTCGTTGACGTTGCGGCTGATGTCTTCCGAGACCGCACTCTGCTCTTCAGCGGCCGAGGCGATCTGGATAGTACGGTCGTTGATGGTGGCCACGCCTTCGGCGATATTGCCGAGCAATTCGCCGGCCCGACCGATACGTTCGGCGCCTGACTGCGCCTTGCTCAGGGTCTCCAGCATCGAGGCGTTGGCGCGGTCCGAGCCTGCCTGCAGGTTGCTGATCATCTGCTGGATATTGCCGGTCGACTCCTGAGTGCGCTGAGCCAGCGTGCGCACCTCCGAGGCGACGACAGCAAAGCCACGGCCATGGTCGCCGGCGCGGGCGGCCTCGATGGCGGCGTTGAGGGCGAGCAGGTTGGTTTGCTCGGCGATGCCGCGAATCACGTCCAGCACCGAGGTGATGGCGTCGCTTTCGTCCTTGAGCTCATCGATGATGGTGGCGGTCTGCTGGGCCTGGCTGGACAACTCGCGGATCAGCGTGATGGTGGTTTCGATCTCCTCGCGGCCCACCACGGTGCTGCCATGGATCTGCTGGGAAAGGTTGGCTGCATCGCTGGTGCTCTGGGCCACGTCGCGCACGGTGGCGCTCATTTCATTGATCGCGGTGGCGACCAGTTCGGTGCTCTGGCGTTGCTGTTCGACGCTGCGGCTGGTTTGCAGGGTGACGGCCGACGACTCTTCGGCAGCCGTGGCCACCTGAGCAGTCGCGCTGCCGATCTCCTGGACGATCTCGGTGATCTCCTGGGCCATGCGGTTGAGGTTGGCGGCGATCTGGCCGAATTCGTCCTGGCTGCGATAGTGGGTGCGTGCGGTCAGATCGCGGCCGGCCAGGGCATTCAGGGTGGCGTTGATGTCATGCACCGCCCGGCCCATGCTGCGGATGATCAGCGATGCCAGTAGAGCCACGCAGAATAGCGCCAGCGCTGCACCAATAGCGGTCAGCCAGAGCGCGCGGGCGGCGCCGCTGCGGGCCTGCTCGGCAAGTTGGCCGACGGTCTGCGCCAGGCTGGTTTCGACTTCGCTCATTTGGTCGATGCGTTGGGTCGCAAGTTCAAACCAGGCTTCAGGCTTGGTATTCAGAGGCTGGCCCAGCGGTACGTCGAAACCCAGTTTCTGCAGTTTTGCCACTTCCAGAGCTGCCGGGCTTTGCAGAGCGTTCTGGTATTGGCTCAATACGCCGGCGGGTGCCTTGCGCATAAAACCTTCGCTATAAGCGGTGAATTCACCCAGGTTACGGCTAAAGCGCGATAACAGTGCCGCATCGAAGTGATCCTGATTGAATGCCAGGCCGAGGATAACGCGCTCACGGCCCGCGCGCTCCTTGAGTTCGATAAATTGATTGAGCGCGCTGAGCGCTTGTACCACGGCAGTATCGGTGACGCGGTTTTCCAATGAATGGGTATAGCCGATCAGCTGTTGAATAAGTTCGGTATAACGCAGACTGGATTGCGTGCTGTCGATGCTCAAACCGTCGACCTGGCCACGCAGCGCTGAAAGTTGCTCGAGGCTGCTTAGTGTCTGGCTCAACTCAGCGGATTTTTCCGGCAGGTTGCGCAGTGTTTCCAGTGCAGCGCTGCTGTCCTGGCGAAACTGACCAAGGCGATCGCCCATGTTCTTGCCCTGGCTACCGATGAACACGCCGCTGGCGCCACGCTCGCGTTGCAGGCGGGTGATCAGCTGGCTGATCGACTGGGCGGTGCCGCTGGCGCTGACCGTGGCCTGCATGTCCCGCAGGGTGCGCAGGTTGTCGTTCAGAAACAGGCCGGCTAGCACCAGAAAGCCGAGCAGGGGGAACAGCAATATCAACAACAGTTTCTGGCGTAGCGGTGCGTTGGTCAACATTGGCTTTGGCCTCGATATACTTGTGAGCAGAAGTAAATATGGCGAGTGCCGAAGCTGTTGTTGTCATTGGTGGCACGCAGCCACTATGTTAAATGTTTAATCAAATAAAGCGAAGGTAATAAGCGACGTATTTCGTCGGAGAATTTGCTGCCCAACTTTAGTGCAATAAACAAAGTGTTGATCCATGTCAGTGCATGTTTAATTAGTTGTCGTGTCACAGTAAATAGCTGGACGTTTAGCGCTGCCAGGGTATGCGCGCGGGCGGTGTTTCCAGACAAATCCAGAAGCGGCCCCGGACGGGGCCGCCAGGTAGCGGGGTGTTACTGCGCTGCTTTGGTCAGCAGCGCAGAGAACGCACGCTTGGCATCTTCGACGGCGTCGGCGATTTCCTGCGCGGCTTTGGTCGACTCGGCGCGGTAGGTGGCGGTCAGGCCTTTCATTTCGCTCTGGAACTCCAGGGTAGCCTGGGCCAGGGCGCGCACCGATTCCACCCTCAGGGTCGAGCCATAGCTGGCTTTGACTGCTGCTTCCAGTTGCTTGCTGCCCGACTCGCCCAAGGTTTCCAGGCCCTTGTTGATGCCGTCGGTGGTGGCGTTCAGAGTGTGGGTGGCTTCGGCCATGCCCTTGTTGGCAGTGAACGACACGGCCAGGCTGGTGAGCACCACTTCGTTGGTGGCAAAGAACGACACCATGCGCTGGTACTGGCGCTCCTTGACCACATGCACCTGGCTGATGCGGGCAAACACCATCTCGGCGGTGTTGTAGCCCACGCGCAGATCATCGGCGATGTCCTTGATGATCTGGTAGCGCTTGTCTTCGTCCTGCAACGCCCGAACTGCCTCGTCGCGGCTCAGTTCCAGCGCGGCGCGGCGGGCAGGTTCTGCACCTTCGGCGGCCGTTACGCTGACGTTGGCTGCGTCCAGTGCCTCGGTGCGCTGCTGCAGTGCCTTGGCGGCCAGGGTGAGCACTTCCTGTGCGTCCACTTCGGCGGTTTTCATCGCCAGGCGGAAGTCCGTGTACGACTCCAGAATCTGGCTTTCGCGGCTGATCTGGTCGCTGGCGGCTGCGCTGACGTCCAGGTAGTGCTTGCGGATGTCCTCGAAGCGGCTCGGGATCGAGCCACGGACCATGTGCATCCAGCCCATCTTCAGCCGCTCGAGGGTGTCGAGGCGACCGTCGTCCATCCACGACGCCATGGCGGCGGCATCTTCACGAATCGAGGTGAAGCTGTCGGTGACGTTCATGTAGCGGTCGGAGATGTCCATGCCGGCGATCTGTTCACGCACGGTCTGGTTGAACAGGGTGGCCTGCTGCAACACTGCGGCGATGCCGGTGATGCGCTGGTTGTCATAGTGCGCGACCTTGTTCAGCAGCATCAGTACCGGTGCAGGTTGCGCTGGCTGGCCGAAGGAAATGCCAAGTTTGCGCAGGCCTTCGAGGGCGCGTTCGAGGTATTGGCTCATGGGAGTCCTTGCATGAGTAGGGGTCTGAATGGGATAGCCTAGAAACTGTCGGTGGTGCGGAATCCGCCGCCACCGGAACTGCGCGAGGTGCTGAAGCCGCTGCCGCTGCTGCTGGAGCGGCCGGCAAAGCCTCCGGAGGAGTACGAGTTCGAGATGTACGAAGATTTACGAGAGTACTGCGTCTCGTAGTCGCGGCCCTCATCAAGTATTTCTTCAACCGCCTCCTGATCCAGCGCGCCGCGCATGTATTCGCCGAGAATGTGCTTGATTGGCTGATCCAGCGTGTACTCGCATTCATCGTCCAGGAAGTCCTGGTCGCGCAGGCCGTGCTCGATGGCCTTGGCGCGTTCGTAGTAGTGGCGTCGATCCGCTACCCGGTCCTGCAGGCTTTTCTGGCCTTGTCGGAACGCATTCAGGCGCCCGTGCAGCAGTTGCAGCTCGCTCACCAACACGTCGTCACGAGGGTCCGGCGTTTGTGCGGCGGCGGCGATCAGCTCGGCCATTGGGCGCGCCTTGAGCCGCTCGGTGATGGTCTGGCGGATGCCCGTCAGGTAGGGGTCGCGCTGTTCGGCGAATTCGATCAACTGCGCCTGCAGGGACGTGGCGCGGGCCTTGGATTCGCTCAGCAGAGTGCTCAGCGCCTGCTCCTCGGTCTGCAGTTTTGGCATGCCGAGCTTTTCGCAGGCTTGCTCCAGGTGCGGTTGATACTGCGCCTGCAGTTGCTCGCGTATCGCGCTGCGGGCCTGGCGCGCGCTTTCGTTGCGCGCCTGCATGGTCAGCAGGATCTGCTCGTTGGCTTGGTTGCGCTGAAAGTCGACGCACCTGGCCAGGTAGTTGTCGAGCGGGCGCTGCAGTGGCTTGGGGCGGTAGCGGTCGGTGCCGTAGTCGCGCGCTTTGAGGTAACTGTACAGCCGGCTGCCGGCGTAGCCTTGCAACTTGGTCTCGCACTCATCGCGAATCTCTTCGTAGCTGCTGCGGCCGCCTTGTTCGGCCTGCTGGGCGGCCTCAAGCTGCGTGAGCAACAGGCGCGCCTCAGGATTCTGTTCAAGCTGCTCCTGCACCTGCTTTTCGAGCTGGGCGATATCCTGGCGCAGCGCATCGTGTTTGGGCAGCGTATTGCCGATGACTTGCTCAGCCTGCTTCAAGGCCTGAACCAGTGCGGTCTGGGCCTGCTCGCGTTGTTCCAGCTGCTGGCGGGTGCGTGCATCCAGTGCGGCGGTGTCGTGCAATTGCAGGCTGGCGATGTCGCCCAGCTTCGAGGCTATCTGGTGTTCGAGCTGGGCCTCGTGCTCGGACCCTGCATATAGCGCCTGTTCGGCCTCGCGCAGTCGCTGTTCGGCCCGGTGTGAGTTGTCTTCGAGGGCGCGCGCGAGTTCGCTCGGGGTCATGGTTACCACTCCAGGATCATTTGAAGGGGAATGGTGCCCTTAGGGAAGTAAGGCACCAGACTGTTGACGGGTTTTATGCCCATCATCAGGTCGCTGATATGGCCGTCGTCGAGCTTGTCCTCGCGCACTTTGAGGTAGCTGTCATAGCCGACGCGCACGGCGAACAGTTTGCTCCAGCGGGTCTCACCGGTTTCTATGCTGGTCACCTCCATCAGCGCCGGCTTGCCAGCGACGTCGAGCGGCTCGACCACCAAGTACCAGGCCTTGCCGCGCGTGCTGTTGCTGCTGCAGCCAGCCGCCTCGTAGCAGCGTTCGACCCCAGACTTGACCCCAGGGCGATCAACTATTTGGATAGTCAGCGGCTGGGCAGCGTAATCGAGGTAATACTTGAGCGAATCGAGGTTGCTGTTGGCTGCCTTCAGGCGTCCCGCAGCGATGTTCTCGCTGGCTTTCTCGCTCCATCTGAAGATCCGCTGGCGGTCGCTGGCGGGCAGCGCCGTGGCGTTGAGCCGGGTAAGCAGTCGCTGCTGATAGTCCTGGCTTGCGCTGACATTGAGCGCACTGAGATTCTCGCGCTGCTCCATCAGGGCGTTGCCGCCGAGGATCAGCAGGCCAAACAGCAGTAGGGTGAAGGCCCAGGTTAGCAGCAACCGCCGTGCCATGATCAGGCGCACCAGCAGGCGTTGCTTGCGACTCAGGGGCGGTGCTTCAAACATCAGCCTGCTCGAGAAGAACTGGTGCACACCTTGTTCGATCTGGGCGTCGTTAAAGCGGATGCCGTTGTTCTTGTAGTAGGTACGGATGCGCTCGGCCACATCGGTGCGGCGTTGCGGCAGGTCGAGGTGCTCCTGGATTTCCATCTCGCGATGGCGAAGCTGGTCGACAATTGCCATTGCCGCCATCTGATCGCTTAGCGAGACACTCATCGGTAGCAGTCCTGCAGCTGGCTCATGGGGGTCCTTGCATGAGTGGGAAAAGGCTGCAGCATTATATCCAGTCTTCGCGGCAAAATGATGGCCCCGGCAATAAAACCCAAGCGCACAAAAAAGCCCGCATCGCTGCGGGCTTTTGCACAGGCCGTGGCCTTAGGCGGCTTGCGCCTGTTCCTGGCTCAGTGAGCGGTTCAGGGCACTGAACAGCGCCTTGAAGCTTGCAGTAGTGATGTTTTCATCGATACCTACACCATGCACCGGGCGGCCACCGGCAACGCGCAGCTCGATGTAGGCGGCAGCCTTGGCGTTGGTGCCGGCACCGATGGCATGCTCGTTGTAGTCCATGATTTCTACCGCAACCGGCATGCAGGCAGCCAGCGCTTCCAGCGCGCCGTTGCCCTTGCCGTGCCAGTGCAGGTTGGTTTCGCCTTCACCGGCTACTTCCACTTCGACCTTGCTGCTGCCGTTTTCTTCCTGCAGGCGGTGGCTGACCAGGGCGTACGGGGCGTTGGCCTGGAGGTACTCCTTGTGCAGCAGCTTGTAGATCTGCTGGGCGGTCATTTCCAGGCCCAGGCGATCGGTTTCACCCTGTACGACCTGGCTGAACTCGATCTGCATGCGGCGTGGCAGGCTGATGCCGTACTCCTGCTCGAGCAGGTAGGTGATGCCGCCTTTGCCCGACTGGCTGTTGACGCGGATCACCGCCTCGTAGCTGCGGCCAATGTCGGCCGGGTCAATCGGCAAGTACGGCACTTCCCACAGCTCGCCTTCCTGCTGCTTGGTGAAACCTTTGCGAATGGCGTCCTGGTGCGAGCCGGAGAACGCGGTGTGGACCAGGTCGCCAACATACGGGTGACGCGGATGCACCGGCAGCTGGTTGCACTCCTCGACGACCTTGCGTACGCCGTCGATGTCGGAGAAGTCCAGCTGTGGGTCGATACCCTGGGTGTAGAGGTTCAGCGCCAGGGTCACCAGGTCGACGTTGCCGGTGCGCTCGCCGTTGCCGAACAGGCAGCCTTCGGCGCGGTCGGCACCGGCCATCAGGCCCAGCTCGGTGGCAGCAATGCCAGTGCCACGGTCGTTGTGGCAGTGCAGGCTGATGATCACGCTGTCGCGGCGATTGACGTTGCGGCAGAACCATTCGATCTGGTCGGCGTAGATATTCGGCGTGGCCACTTCAACGGTAGCTGGCAGGTTGAAGATGATCTTGTGCTCAGGCGTCGGGTTCCACACTTCGGTCACGGCGTCGCAGACTTCCTTGGCGAACTCCAGTTCGGTGGCGCTGAAGGTCTCTGGCGAGTACTGGAAGGTCCAGTGCGTCTCGGGCTGCTGCGCTGCGTATTTGACGAACAGCTTGGCGGCGTTGACGGCGATGTCCTTGACGCCTTGCTTGTCCTGGTTGAAGACAATGCGGCGGAACGACGGGCTGGTGGCGTTGTACAGGTGGACAATGGCCTTTTTCGCCCCACGCAGCGACTCGAAGGTGCGTGCGATCAGGTCTTCGCGGGCCTGGGTCAGTACCTGGATGGTGGTGTCATCCGGGATGTGGCCGCCTTCGATCAAGGTGCGCACGAAGTCGAAATCAGTCTGCGAGGCAGACGGGAACGACGCTTCGATTTCTTTCACGCCAACCTGCACCAGCGTCTTCCAGAAACGCAGCTTCTTCTCCGCGTCCATCGGCTCGATCAGCGACTGGTTGCCATCACGCAGGTCCGAGCTGCACCAGATCGGCGCTTCGGTGATGGTCTTGGATGGCCAGGTGCGGTCGGGCAAATCGATGGTGGGGAAGGCGCGATATTTCTTCGACGGGTCTTTGAGCATGGTCATGCGAATAATCCTTTTGGGTGCGGCCGAGATCGGGCCTGCCGGACGATAACGAGATGAATAGGCGAGGCGACGCGATTCACCCTGGTAGTCGGGCACTGACCAGGCAGAGGCTGCGGTGTTGGCGGAGCAAAATGAGGGTGCTAGAGGTTTTCATGGCTTCAACCCTAACCACAGCGGTGAGGGTTGGCAAGCCTTGAAAAAAAATTGAGATAAATGTTCAAGAATGTGCAGTTGGCGAGATTGAATCGCCGCGATCAAATTCAGAGCCCGATTAAATTGCGCAGTCCATTTCATCAGCGCAAGAGCTTCCCGGTGGCAGGGGAGCTCTTGCCTGGCCTGCGCTCAGGGTTGGAATGCCCCGATGAAAATCGCCGGATCAACCCGCGCATCGTTCAGGCTGACGTTCCAGTGCATGTGCGGGCCGGTGGCGCGACCGGTCGCGCCGACCCGGCCAACCACGTCGCCACGGCGCAGCTGCTGGCCATTCTTCACATCGATTTTCGACATGTGGCAGAACATGCTGATAAAGCCCTGGCCGTGGTCGACGAACACGGTCTGGCCATTGAAAAAGTAGTTACCGATCAGGATCACCGTACCGTTGGCCGGGGTCTTGATCGGCGTCCCGGCGGGTACGGCAAAGTCCAGCCCGGCATGCGGATTGCGCTCTTCACCGTTGAAGAAGCGGCGCACGCCAAACTTGCTAGACAGCGGCCCGTTGACCGGTTTGTCGAGGATCAGGTTGCTCGGCAGGGCCGGGCTGAAGCTGCGGTAGGCCTTGATCTGCTCGGCCAGCTCGCGGTCGATGCGCTTGAGGTCGGCCGGGTCTGGGTTGACCTGGCGCTTGTTCTTCAGGGTGATGTGCTGCTCGGGGTACTTCTTGCTGCCGACGGTGAACGGCAGGCTGCGGTTGCCCTGGCTGAGGGTGGCAGTGCCGGGTTTCTGTGTCAGCGGGATGCCGACGATCGCCAGCCAGTTGTCCTGCTCCTTGACCACCAGCACCGGCTTGCCGTCAAAGCGCGCTTGTGGGGCGTTGGCAGCAGGGCCCAGGTCGACCACGGCGACGCCGCCCGGCACTGGCTTGTTGAGGGTGCGGGTGATGTAGCTGGCCTGGGCCGCAGTGGTCAGCAGCAGCAAGGACAGGGCAAGCAGCGGGGCGAGCAAACGGGGCATGTGTCAATCCAATAGCGAAAGGGTGACCGGAGTCTGGTGGTTGTCTTCGACCCGCACCTGTAGCTCACCTTCGTTGAGGCGAGCGGTCAGGCGTTGACCGTTGCGCGTCTGCGCCGCGCTGCGGATGGCCTGGCCGCGCTCATCCAGGAGGATGCTGTAGCCACGCGCCAGGGTCGCCAGCGGGCTGACCACCTGCAAGGTCTGCAACTGGGCCTGGAAGCGTTGGCGGCGGTCCTTGAGGATTTCGCGCATGGCTCGTGGCAGGCGCTCGGCGAGGCTGTCCAGGCGCTGGCCGAGCAACTTCAGCGTGCGTCCAGGGTGCTGCGCGGCCAGGCGCGTGTCGAGGCGGCCGAGGCGCTCCTGACGTGCGCGCATGTTCAGCGCAAAGGCGCGGCGCAGGCGCATGTCCAGATCGTCCAGACGCTGCGCCTGTTGGCGCAGGCGTTCGCCGGGATGTCGCAGGCGGCGGGCCAGGCCTTCGACGCGCAGGCGGTCATGGCTCAGGCGGTTCTGCATCCGTAGCAACAGCCGCCGTTGCAGGCTCTCAAGGCGCAGTTGCAAACCGCTGCTGTCCGGGGCCAGCAGCTCGGCGGCAGCGGACGGCGTGGGTGCGCGCACGTCGGCGACGAAGTCACTGATCGAAACGTCGGTTTCATGGCCTACGGCACTGACGATGGGCGTCACGCAGGCGGCAATCGCACGCGCTACCGCTTCTTCGTTGAAGCACCAGAGGTCTTCCAGAGAACCGCCGCCACGGGCCAGGATCAGGGCGTCGAAGCCGCGGCTGTCGGCCAGGCGCAGGGCGCGCACGATCTGGTTGATCGCCTCGCGACCCTGCACGGCAGTCGGGATCAGGTTCAGCTCGACCTGCGGCGCGCGCCGGCCAAACACACTGATGATGTCGCGGATCACCGCGCCGGTCGGCGAGGTGATGATACCGATGCGTTGTGGGTGCGCCGGTAGTGGCTGCTTGCGCTCGGTGCTGAACAGGCCTTCGGCGCTGAGTTTCTCTTTCAGCGCTTCGAAGGCCAGGCGCAGGGCGCCGTCACCAGCCGGTTCGACCGTATCGAGGATCAGCTGATAGTCGCCACGCCCCTCGAACAGCGAGACCTTGCCGCGCACGCGCACTGCCAGGCCATCGCGCAGTGCCTGACGCACGCGCGTGGCGTTCTGCCGGAACAGCGCACAGCGCACCTGCGCGCCGCTGTCCTTGAGGGTGAAGTAGATGTGGCCAGAGGCGGGCCGGGCCAGGTTGGAAATCTCGCCCTCAACCCAGACGTTGCGGAACACGTCCTCGAGCAGCACGCGGGCGCGGCCGTTGAGTTGGCTGACGGTGAGGACCTCGCGGTCGAGGCCGAGTCGTTCGAAAGGGTCTTTGATCATGTTCGGCATCATAAAGGACAAGGCCAGCTTGTGCATCGCCCTCTGCACCGAGCATGCGCTGGAATGCTACCTTTGCGCATTGCCCAGGGAGGGACTTGCATGCTCGCTCAATTGCCGTTTACCGGCCTCGACTGGCTACCCGTGCTGCTCGCGGTCAGCGCGGCTTACATTGTGTTCGGCATTGCCGGCTTTGGTACGGCGTTGATTGCAGCGCCGGTGTTGATTCATTTCATGCCGCTGTCCAAGGTGGTGCCGCTGCTGGTGCTGCTCGACTTCATCGCGGCGTTCGGTAACTTGCTGCCGTCGCGCAAGGACGTCGCCCGCGCCGAGTTGCTGCGGCTGCTGCCGTTCATGGCCATCGGTTGCATTTTGGGCGTGGTGTTTTTGTTGCAGCTGAAATCAGACCTGCTGTTGCTGCTGATGGGCGTGTTTGTTACGGCCTATGCCATTTATGGCCTGGCGATCAAAACCCGGCCGACACGTCTGAATCCGCTCTGGGCGGTGCCCATGGGAACCGTCGGCGGGCTGTTCGGCGCCATGTTCGGCAGTGGTGGTTTCCTTTATGCGATCTACCTGAATGCACGGCTGGATTCCAAGGATGAGGCCCGCGCGACCCAGTGCGCCCTGATCAGCTGCAGCACCATCGTGCGCCTGTCGTTGTTCGTTATCGCCGGGGTGTATGCCGACCTAAGCCTGCTGTTGCTGGCGGCGTGCTTGCTGCCAGTGATGTTTCTGGGCACCTGGATTGGCCGTCGGTTGAGCTTCAAACTCTCCCGCGAAGCCTTCGTGCGGCTGGTGACCTGGCTGGTACTGGCCAGCGGTGTGGCCTTGATTGTTCGCTACCTGACGAGCTGAGCAGGGGGTAGAATTGGCCGATTATTGAAGTCCCAGGCCTGCCTTGTTCATGAACACCCAGAGCATCATCGTCCCCAAACTGTCCACCGTCCCGGTGCACGAGGCCCGCGCGCGGGCGATCCTGCGCTGGCTGGTCAGGGAGAAAATCGTCGAGGAGCAGTTGAGCACCTGTGGGCGCAGCGGCAACCGCATGGCCTACGCGCTGGCGCCAGGCGCGCGCAAGATCGCCCTGCGACCTGACCTGCTGCCGTTCGATCAGCCGGTCAACGGCCTGGAAGTCATGCTCAAGCGCTGCATCTATACGCCGACCGAAGGCTTTCTTGAAGAAGCCGGCTGCCCGGAGTGCCGGCGCGAAGTCGGCGAGCCGCTGTTCGACAGCCTGGAGGAGTGGATGCCGGGGGTGAGCGACAACTTCACCTGCCCGCTGTGCGCCTTCGAAGACGATATCAATGGCTTTCTATTCCTGCAGCCATGTGCCTTTTCCAACCTGGGGTTCATCTTCAACAACTGGGGCGAGGCCGGTTTTACCTCGACCTTCCTCGCCGCGTTTGCCGACTGGCTCGACCATCCGGTAGCCGTGGTGCAGGTAAAACTGCCACAGGCCTGACCGAAGGCCCTTATTTTGCATTGAGTGGCGCGCCGTGGATGAGTATAATGGCGCGCTTCCAATTTTCCCGCCCGGGAGCCCCCGCGATGCTGCGTATCAGCCAAGAAGCACTGACCTTCGACGACATTCTCCTTGTACCTGGTTATTCCGAGGTACTGCCCAATGAAGTCAGTCTCAAGACCCGTTTGACCCGTGGCATCGAGCTGAACATTCCGCTGGTATCCGCTGCCATGGACACCGTTACCGAAGCCCGCCTGGCCATCGCCATGGCGCAGGAAGGCGGTATCGGCATCATCCACAAGAACATGACCATCGAACAACAGGCCAGCGAAGTGCGCAAGGTCAAGAAGTTCGAGGCTGGCGTGGTCAAGGACCCGATCACCATCGAAGCCGACGCCACCGTGCGTGACCTGTTCGACCTGACCCGCCTGAACAACATCTCTGGTGTTCCGGTGCTGGCCAATGGCGACCTGGTCGGTATCGTCACTTCCCGTGACGTGCGCTTCGAGACCCGTCTGGACGCCAAGGTGCGTGATGTGATGACGCCAAAAGAGCGTCTGGTCACCGTCCGCGAAGGCGCCGACAAGAACGAAGTCCGCGAGCTGCTGCACAAGCACCGCCTGGAAAAAGTTTTGATCGTAGACGGCAACTTCAGCCTCAAGGGCATGATGACCGTCAAGGACATCGAAAAGGCCAAGGCCTACCCGCTGGCGAGCAAGGACGACCAGGGTCGTCTGCGCGTCGGCGCTGCGGTCGGCACCGGCAAGGACACCGGCGAGCGCGTTGCTGCGCTGGTTGCTGCCGGCGTTGACGTGGTGGTGGTCGACACCGCCCACGGTCACTCCAAAGGCGTGATCGACCGCGTTCGCTGGGTCAAGGAAACCTATCCACACGTGCAGGTGATCGGCGGCAACATCGCCACTGGTGCTGCCGCCAAGGCCCTGGCTGACGCCGGCGCTGACGCAGTCAAGGTCGGTATCGGCCCAGGCTCGATCTGCACCACGCGTATCGTCGCTGGTGTCGGCGTGCCGCAGATCAGCGCTATCGCCAACGTTGCCGCGGCCCTCGAAGGCACCGGCGTACCACTGATCGCCGACGGCGGCATCCGCTTCTCCGGTGACCTGTCCAAGGCTATCGTCGCTGGCGCCTCATGCGTGATGATGGGGTCGATGTTTGCCGGTACTGAAGAAGCACCAGGCGAAGTCGAGCTGTTCCAGGGTCGTTCCTATAAGGCTTACCGCGGCATGGGTTCGCTCGGTGCAATGGCTCAGGCGCAAGGTTCGTCCGACCGTTACTTCCAGGATTCCTCGGCCGGCGCCGAGAAGCTGGTCCCGGAAGGCATCGAAGGCCGCGTACCGTACAAGGGCGCACTGGCTGCAATCATTCACCAGCTGATGGGCGGTCTGCGTTCGTCCATGGGCTACACCGGCAGTGCCACCATCGAAGAGATGCGCACCAAGCCGGAGTTTGTACGCATCACCGGTGCCGGCATGGCCGAGTCCCACGTGCATGACGTGCAGATCACCAAGGAAGCGCCAAACTACCGCGTAGGCTGAGGCTTCCAGCATCATTAGCAAGCGGGGCTGTTACGACAGCCCCGTGTTGTTTCCGATTTCCACTGACGAGATTGAGTCATGGCCCTCGACATTCACGCTCACCGCATCCTGATCCTCGACTTCGGTTCCCAGTACACCCAGCTGATCGCCCGCCGAGTGCGCGAGATCGGTGTCTACTGCGAGCTGCACCCGTTCGACATGGACGATGAAGCGATCCGCGAATTCAACCCGCGCGGCATCATCCTCGCTGGCGGCCCAGAGTCGGTCCACGAAGCCAACAGCCCGCGTGCACCGCAAGCGGTGTTCGACCTCAACGTACCAGTGCTGGGCATCTGCTACGGCATGCAGACCATGGCCGAGCAGATGGGCGGCAAGGTTGAAGGCTCCGAGCTGCGCGAATTCGGCTACGCCCGCGTCGACGTGGTCGGCAAGAGCCGCCTGCTCGACGGCATCGAAGACCATGTAGACGCCGACGGCGTATTCGGTCTCGATGTCTGGATGAGCCACGGTGACAAGGTCACCCGCATGCCAGAGAACTTCCACGTTCTGGCCAGCACCCCAAGCTGCCCGATCGCCGGCATGTTCGACGACAGCCGCGGCTACTACGGCGTGCAGTTCCACCCTGAAGTGACCCACACCAAGCAGGGCGGACGCATCCTGTCGCGCTTCATCCTCGACATCTGCGGCTGCGAAGCGCTGTGGACCTCGTCCAACATCGTTGAAGATGCCATCGCTCAGGTTCGCGCCCAGGTCGGCACTGCCAACGTTCTGCTCGGCCTGTCCGGCGGCGTCGACTCGTCGGTGGTTGCTGCGCTGCTGCACCGCGCCATTGGCGACCAGCTGACCTGCGTATTCGTCGACAACGGTCTGCTGCGCCTGCACGAAGGTGAGCAAGTGATGGCCATGTTCGCCGAGAACATGGGCGTCAAGGTGATCCGCGCCAACGCCGAAGCTCAGTTCCTGGGCAACCTGGAAGGCGAAGCCGACCCGGAGAAAAAACGCAAAATCATCGGCCGCACCTTCATCGACGTGTTCGATGCCGAAGCCAGCAAACTGGAAAACATCCAGTTCCTCGCCCAAGGTACCATCTACCCCGACGTGATTGAGTCGGCTGGCGCCAAGAGCGGCAAGGCCCACGTGATCAAGTCGCACCACAACGTCGGCGGCCTGCCAGAGGAAATGAACCTCAAGCTGGTCGAGCCACTGCGTGAGCTGTTCAAGGACGAAGTGCGCAAACTCGGCCTGGAACTCGGCCTGCCGTACGACATGGTCTACCGCCACCCGTTCCCAGGCCCGGGCCTGGGCGTACGTATCCTTGGTGAAGTGAAAAAGGAATACGCCGACATCCTCCGTCGCGCTGACCACATCTTCATCGAAGAACTGCGCAAAGCCGACTGGTATCACAAGACCAGCCAGGCCTTCGTAGTGTTCCAGCCGGTCAAGTCGGTTGGTGTGGTCGGTGACGGCCGTCGCTACGCCTGGGTCGTGGCCCTGCGCGCCGTCGAGACCGTGGACTTCATGACCGCACGTTGGGCACACCTGCCTTACGAGCTGCTGGAAACGGTCAGCGGGCGGATCATCAACGAGATCGAAGGCATCTCGCGCGTTACTTATGACGTGTCGAGCAAGCCGCCGGCGACGATTGAGTGGGAATGATCTGCTAGCGCAGCGATTGAGAAACCGGCTTAGGCCGGTTTTTCTCTATCTGCGGGCGGTAAGCGAGGGCTACGAAGCAGCCCTGGCGTCCTCAAGTCAACCACAGCCTGAAACGACAAAGCCCGCATTCGCGGGCTTTGTCGTTTCAGGCGCAGACCTCTATCAGAAGTCGTAACGCACGTTTGCGGTGAAGGTATCCGCGTCGAACCCACTGCTGGTCAGGTAGCTGTAGTTACCGCCCACGCTCCACGCGCCGACGCGGTAGTTGGCGCCCAGGCCCAGCTCGTAGCTATCACGCGCAGGTGTCGCACCGGTGGTGGTGAACGGCGTACCGCCGAGGACGAAGGTGGAAGTGGTGGCGGTCTTGTCGCCGATGAAGTCGTGCCAGGCCATCAGCTTGGCTTCTGGTTCCAGCGTGCCCACACCTACATCAAAGGCTGCTGCCAGGCGAGCGCCGAGGCCCATTTCGCCGATTTCGTAGCGTTGGCTGCCGACGTTGAGGGCGGCCGAGCTGCCTTTTTCACGGTACGAATCAATCGACACGTTGGCATAGCGTGCACCGACCTGAGGTTCCAGCAGCCATTGCTTGTCGAGCTGGAAGGTGTAGCCAGCCAGGGCGTTGACGCCGAAGATGTCACTGTCGAAGCTGGCCTTGGCGCGGGTGCCGGCAATGTAGCGTTTGGACTCGTTGTCGTTCCAGCCATACATCAGCGAGGTGTCGACGAAGAAGTTGTCGTGGGTCCAGTTGCCGTACAAGGTCAGTGCATGGCCTTCGACATCGGTTTTGCTGCCCAGGTCGGATTTGACGTCGCTGGTCAGGTAGCTGTAGGCCAGGCCCACGGTGGTGTCGGCGTTGAGCTTGCCGTCGGCACCCACGGCGATGCCGTTGGTGTTGGCGTCGTAGCCGTCGATACCGTGGCGGCGGTCCTGGTTGGCATCGCTGGTCAGCGCTTGCAGCCATACGCCTTGCTCGGCCAGCACGTCACCGGAGGACAGGCCGCTACGCGCCTTGCTGGCACGGCGGTTGATGGCACCGGCGACCAGGTTCTGGCTGTTGGTGGCGGCGTGGATTGCGCCACCGCTGACGTCTGGGGTCAGGGTTTCGGCCAGTTTGGCCAGCTCTTCACTGGTGGCGGCGTTGGCGAAACGCTGGAACACTGGGTCGCTTTCGTCCAGTTGGCCCATGACGGTGTTCTTGAACGGCTTGATGGCGTTCACTGCGTTGCGCGAACCACGCGCTTCCAGCAGGTTTTCCGTGATCACCTCATCGCTGCGGGTGGCAACCAGAGCTTTCACATCCTGGCCTTCGATGCCGAAGTTCTTCACTTCAAGCAGCGCCGAGGAGGAGACCACCGAGAGGTTCTCTGGGTCCTCCCAAGTGCCGGAGTTGAGCAGGGTGTAGCGGGTGCCCTGGGCCGAAGTGCGGAAGTCGTCGGAGCGCGCCTGCAGTTCGATCTGGCTGCCGGCGGAGAAGAAGGTATTGCCGGTGACAGTCAGGATCGGCCTGTTCGGCAGGGTGTCGTTGTCCAGCAGCAGGCGCAGGCGGGCGGTGTCGCTGTCCATGTCGAGGTCGCCGTCAATCGTCGTCTGCGGGCGCAGCAGGGTCAGGCGGCCGCCGTCGATATCGACGAAGCCGGCGCGGATGGTCGAGCCATCGAACATCGCCTCGCCTTGCACCAGCACGCCACTCAAGCCCAGTACATCACCCTTTACCTGGCCGCCTTGCCAGTAAAAATACGATGGAGCGGCACCGTCATTGGCCTTGATTGCAGCCTCGCCGCCTTCGATCAGGCCAGCTGTCTGGGTGATGGCGAAGGTATCGAAACCGGCAGCGGGATCCAGGCCGACGAAGTGAATGCCAAAGCCTTCGCCCGAGATGGTCCCGCTATTATTGACGTCGGTCTTGAAGACGTCGTTGATCTGGCCAGTGAACTGAGCATGGTCGATCTCGATACCGGCCGAGTCGAGGCCGCGCGCGGTAATGATGCCGGTGTTGTTGATGCGTGCCTGAGTCGAGGTGATCATCATGCCGTTGGCGTTTTCACCCGTGACGCTGATGTTGCCGCTGTTGTTCACTTCACCGGCGATGACCGCTCCGTACAGATCCAAGCCCATCGCGCCGGGGCCGTCCACCGTGATGTTGCCCTGGTTTACCACGTCACCAGCGACGGTGGAACTCAGGGTCATGGAGACACCGCCCGCGTAGTCGGTCAGGCTCTTGGTTGTCAGGTTGATATTGCCCTGATTGACCAGATTGCCACCCAGGGTCACATCTTGCAGGTATACACCCGCGCCCGTCGACGTTCCGGTGAAAGTGGCGTTGCCAAAGGTCTCATCGATGCTGATGAATTGGCCGGTGCTCAGGTCGTAATTGACGTCGGCCACGGGAACGGCATTGGCTGCGGTAGTCGTGGTAGCCGCAATGGCGAGCGCGAGCAATGAGCGACGCATAGGAGAAATGTTCAAGGCAGTATCCTTACAGGGCAGAAACTGACATGGGAGGACCTACGCGTCAGCGTCTGTTTCAGGCATCCCTGCCAGCTTGTCAGTGAAGTGCTGAGTCAAGCGCGAGCGAATTTACACCAAACCATTAGAATGATTCATCCTTGATCGGGTTTTTTAAGGGGAAAAATCCAAGAAATGCGACCAGCTAGCTATTTTCTAGAGAAATACAGGATTAATCAGCAATAACCGGAACTTTGCTGTTCGTGAGATGGTCAACAGTAGTCTTTTTTTGCCAAGCCTCATTTTTCAGCGGAGTTTCAAGCCACTCAGACCATGCCGCTTCCCAGCCCTGGTCATGGCTGGCGCCGTAAATGCGGACTGTGTGGGACAGTGGGGAATCAAGCGCTTGTTGGTATTTGTCAGCCAGAGTCGCTGGAATGATCTGGTCCGCTGTTCCAACCAGATGCCGCTGTGGAACAGAGGCGAGCTGAGACCGGTAGTCCAGTGGCTCCAGCGAGCCGTCGAGTGGCGACAGGTTTTTCATTGCGGCCCACAAGCGCGGGCTGAGATTGCCAGCCAGTGTCTGCACCTGGGTCACATCAGTCCGCTGGGCTGCCAACAGCAAGGCAAGCGCGGCGCCACCTGAATACCCCACCAGTTCGAATTCCTGGTTGCCATAGCGCTGTTTCAATTGGTCCAGCGCCTGGCTGAGGCGAGTGACCACGTCCTGAGAAAACCGTTTGTTGGTCCACAGTTCTGGGCGGCACGCCGCGCTCATGACGAACTGGCAAGGGCGTGCCAGGTAGGCGTTTGGTGCCGGGTCGGCCAGCGCCAGCCGGGCCACCAACAGATTGTGCGGGCTCGGATCCAGGCTGGGTTGACTGGCCGTGGCCCAGGCATGGCCGTCGCCTTCGAGGTAGACGCGCAGGCGAGTCTGGTTGCCTGCAGCGTGCGGTGTCAGTACCAGCAGCGGGAAGGCGCGTCCCGGCAGCACCTCAACCTGGCGACCCTGTGCGTCAGCCAGGTGCTGCAACGCCTCGCGTGGCGATTGGCAGGCCACAAGCAGCGCGCTTATGACCACTAGCCAGGCTTTACCGAGGTAGACCAGTGCCTGAGAGTAGGGGGCGTATCTATTGCTCATCGGTTGTGGATTACCATGGCTGATATTTAATAGCTCGCCGGCTTCCAGATCGAGGTGGCCTCTGCCGTAGCCAAGATATTGATACTTCTATGGTTGCTTGGAGTGGCAGTCTGGCTCGGTTGGTGCAAGTTGCGCGACGTCTACCGATACTACAGAGCCAGATGATCCCTGGCACGCCAACACGCCCCGCTCAGGATGAAATAAACAGCCCGCCACGGCCTTCAGGCTTGCTGGGAACGGTCGATAGCCTGACGATGCGCCCGCCGCGGCGATCGCAGCTCGTTCTCCCCGTGCAGGTCCGTATATGAACTGGTTCCACGACGCCAAGATTTCAACCAAGTTGTATGTTGCATTCGCGCTATGCGCTTCCATCACGTTGATCGTTGGGATTATCGGTAGCCAGGGAATTGGCTCGTTGTCTACAAACTTGCAGTTGGTCTTCAGCAACAACCTGGTGTCGGTGGCCAAGACCGCAGAGGCGCGGTCCGATGCCATTGCCCAAAACCGCGATTTGTATCGTCTGCTGGCAGCTTCCATCGCAGGCAGCGACGCCGCTGAACGCAGCGCCATTGTTGCTTCCATGAATGAAAACCGCCAAACCAGCGAGCGCGCCTTCGCCGTTTACCGCGCCACACCGCTGGCGGATGACGAGCGTGCCGCGGGCGATCGCATGGAAAAGGACTGGCCAGCGTATCAGGCCATCATTGAGCGTGTGGCGGCGACCATTGAGCGTGGTGATCTGGCCGCAGCCAAGCAGCTGATGGCTGGAGAAATGCACCAGGCGTATCGCACCGTGATGGACGAGTTGGAGATCATGGTCAAGTCCAACAACCGGCAGATCGGTGAAGGTGCACAGGATGCTCGCGACAGCGAGGCTGCTGCCAAGCTCAACCTCTACCTTGGCATCGGTGCCTCCTTCATCACTGCGCTGCTGCTGGGTATTTTCATCAGCCGGGTGATCAGTGCGCCGATCGCATTGGCGGTTGGCAACGCGCAGCGAATTGCCGGTGGCGATCTGAGCAAAACCATTGAAAGCGGCCATCGTGACGAAGGCGGCCAGTTGCTCGCGGCGTTAGGCGCGATGCAAAGCGGGCTCAAGGGCACTATCCAGCAGATTGCCAGTGCGGCAGATCAACTGGCCTCGGCGGCCGAAGAGCTCAACGCGGTGACCGAAGAGAGCAGCCGCGGCCTGATCCGTCAAAATGATGAAATCCAGCTGGCGGCTACCGCCGTCACCGAAATGAGCGCTGCGGTTGACGAAGTGGCGCGCAACGCCACATCGACCTCCGAGGCTTCCCGCCACACCAGCAATGAAGCAGCCAGCGGCCGCGATCAGGCGCGTGAGGCGGTCAAGGCGATCACCAGTGTGAATGCCGAGATCGGCCAGTCGACCGTGATTGTCGATGAGTTGGCAGGCAGCGTGCGCGATATCGCCAAAGTCCTTGACGTCATCCGTGGTATCGCCGAGCAGACCAACTTGCTCGCACTCAACGCGGCCATCGAGGCGGCGCGGGCAGGTGAGCAGGGCCGCGGTTTTGCTGTGGTGGCCGACGAAGTCAGAGCGCTGGCCGCGCGCACCCAAGCCTCCACCGGCGAGATCGAAGCGATGATCGCCAGCGTGCAATCGCGCGCCGACGACGCGGTCAAGGCCATGGGCAACAGCCGTGCCCTGGCCAGTAATACCCAGGAACTGGCCAAGGCCACTGGCGAATCGCTTGAGCGCATTGCTCAGAACATCGCTGGCATCAACGACCGCAACATGCTGATCGCCACCGCATCCGAAGAGCAGGCCAACGTCGCGCGGGAAGTGGATCGTAACCTGGTCAACATTCAGGATCTTTCCACCCAGACCGCAGCAGGCGCCAACCAGACCAGCGCATCCAGCCAGGAGCTGTCGCGCCTGGCGGTATCATTCAATCAGCTGGTCAGCACCTTCAAGCTGTAAGCCGCGAACATCAGGGCTTGAGCCTTGCCAGTCACTTGCATGGAGGCATGCAGTTGACTGGCAAGCGCTTGTCGGCAGCGTTTTCAATTAAGCTTGAGCCGCCACTCCCTACCGGAACCCTCGCAATGACGCTGACAATCCGCCCTGCCGAGCGCGCCGATGCTGCGCTGATCCTGCGTTTTATCACTGAACTGGCGATCTATGAAAAGGCCGAACACGAGGTCAAGACCGACGTCGCCGGGATCGCGAGCAGCCTGTTCGGCGAGCACAGTACGACCCATGGCCTGATCTGCGAGCTGGACGGCGAGCCGATTGGTTTTGCCGTGTATTTCTTCAATTACTCGACCTGGCTGGGCAAGCACGGCTTGTATCTGGAGGACCTGTACGTGTCGCCGCAACAGCGTGGTGCAGGCGCGGGTAAAGCATTGCTGCGCCATCTGGCGAAGATGGCAGTGGCACGCGGGTGCGGACGCTTTGAATGGTCGGTGCTGGATTGGAATACCCCTGCGATCGAATTCTACGAAGCCATTGGCGCCAAGGCGCAGGATGAGTGGATTGGCTATCGCTTGAGCGGGGAGGCGTTGGTCGCGTTTGCCAGCGGTACGCGGTCTGTGTAGCGGCCTCAGGATTTGTGCAGCACCGCAAAATCGCCGGGCCCGCTTTGCGGGCCTTTCGCGACACAAGGCCGCTCCTACAGGGGACGGTGTGCAGGCATAAAATTTATTGTGGATTGTTACGTTATAACAACCGTAGAATCGCGCCTCGTCTTTAGCCGCACTTGTGCTCGATCAGGAGTTGTAATGAGAACCGCCCCGCTATCACTTGCCGCGCTGACCGCGCTGGTCATGACCGACCTTCATGCCAATCAAACCGGTAGCTCGATCATCACCCTGGGCGAGATCAAGGTCTCGCAGGCAGCCGGCACGGCGCTGCGCACCGAGAACGTGCTGACCTCGGTCGATGTGCTGGGCGGCGATCAGGTCGAAGACAAGAACGTGATGAACAGCTGGCAGTTGCTCGGGCAGATGCCGGGCATCCAGTTGACTGAGACAGGGCAGGGCGCCGAGTCGGGCAAGGCGACTTTCCGCGCCTTCAACGGTGAGGGTTACATCAACGGCATCAAGATGCTCATCGATGGCATCCCGAGCAACGTCAACAGCGGCAACCAGCGCTTTGTCGACATGGTGTTCCCGCTCGACATCAGCTACATCGAAGTGGTCCGCGGTACCAACGACCCGCGCTACGGCCTGCACAACATCGGCGGCAACATCAACTACGTCACCCGCCAGGGTGGCAACTACATCGACAGCCGAGTCACTTACGGCAGTTTCGATACCCGTGAAGTACAGCTGGCGATCGGCCATGAAGCGGGTAACTTCGCCCAGAACTACATTCTGGCCAAGCAGGACTCGGACGGCTTTCGCGACAACAGCAACTCCAATAAATACGCCCTCGGCGGCAAATGGTTCGTTACTGATGACGCGCAGACCCTGCGCGTTGGTCTGATCGCCCGGCTGTATCACCACCAGGCCGAGGAGAGCGGGTTTCTCACCCGCGATGAGCTGCGCGCCAGCCGCACCCAGTCGCCCGCCAAGAACGCCAACGACGGCGACGACCGCGACATGAAGCAGCTGAGCCTGCACATGGACTGGCAACTCAGCGATCAATTGAGCATGAGCAACAAGCTCTACTACAACAGTTACAACGATGATCGCACCATCACCTTCACCGACTACCCGCTGGGCAACGCCCCGCGCCAGCGCCGCATGTGGGACGAGCAGCAGACCGGCCTGCTGAGCACGCTGACCTGGCGCGCCAACGACCTGTTGACCCTGGACGGCGGTATTAACGTTGAAGAGCAGGACAACACTTATCGCCGGCAACGCTACAGCTTTGGCGTGCCGACCGATTTCGATGCAGCCCCCGCGCGCATTCAGGACGACGACCACTACACCTTGCGCAACCTCGGTGGCTATGTGCAGGCGATCATCCAGCCGATCGAGTCACTGAAGATCATCCCGGCCATGCGTGTCGACAAGTTCGACGGCAATACCACCACCCTCGGCGGCCAGAAGGCCTCGTTGCAGGACTACGGCTGGATCCAGCAGCCGAAGTTGAGCGTGGTCTACAGCGTCAGCGAAAGCGTCGACGTCTACGCCAACTGGGGACGCACGTTCCAGATTCTTACCGGTAGCAGTTTCCCGGCCTACTTGAGCGCCGGCCAGGCCAGCTATGACCCGTCGATCAATACCGGCAAAGAACTGGGGGTCAAGTTCCGCCCGTCCGACGGCGCTGAGGCGCGCGTTTCCGTGTGGCAGCAGGATGCTACCGATGAAGTGGCCAACATGCCGGCCACCGGCACCTCGGTGGGGCTTGGTGAAACCCGTCGGCGCGGCATCGACCTGCAGCTCAACGCGCAATTGAACGAACAGTGGACGTTGTGGGGCTCGCACTCGATTCAGGAGGCCAAGGTGGTCAAGGCCTTCGCCGCCACTGGCGAGTCGCTGGCGGGCAAGGAGGTGTTTTCGACGCCGCGTTACATCAGCAACCTCGGCGCCGACTACCAGTACAACGATGACTGGCGCTTTGGCCTGCAGGCCCGGGCCCAGGGCGACTACTACATCGATGCGCAGAATCAGCAAGGCAAGTACGGTGGCTTTGCCGTGCTGGATGCCAGCGTGCGCTACCGTATCTCCAGCGCGACCAGTGTCGACCTGCAACTGAAGAACCTTACTGATCGCGAGTACGAATACGTTTGGTACGACAACTTCTTCTGGGGCGGCGACGATCAGCCGATGTTTTCGCCAGCACCGGGCCGCTCGGCGTTTGTCTCGCTCAACATGAAGTTGTAAAGCCTGACCAGCTGGGGTTCGAAGGTTAAGACCATCAACACTTCACTTAATCTTTCGCATTTGCAGGTGTATCGTATTCGCCCTTCATTGCCAGCCCGGTGCTGGCAGACTGATCGCGTATAACGAGGTACCTGCACCGATGTCCTTTACCCGTCGACAAATGCTCAAGGGCCTGACTGGCCTGGTCGTGGTTGGCCTGGGCGCTGGAGGCGCAGCGCGCTACTGGCTGGGCAAGGTCGAGGACGACAACGCCGGACATGACTACGAGCTGATCGCCGCGCCGCTTGAAGTCGAGCTGGTAGCGGGCTTCAAGACCGAGGCCTGGGCCTTTGGCCCATCGGCGCCGGGCACCGAGCTGCGGGTCCGCCAGGGCACCTGGCTGCGGGTGCGCTTCATCAACCACCTGTCGGTCGAAACCACCATCCATTGGCACGGTATCCGCCTGCCGCTGGAAATGGACGGCGTGCCCTATGTCTCGCAACTGCCGGTCAAGCCCGGCGAGTACTTCGACTACAAGTTCCGCGTGCCGGACGCCGGCAGCTACTGGTATCACCCGCACGTGAGCAGCTCCGAGGAGCTTGGTCGGGGCCTGGTCGGCCCACTGATCGTCGAAGAGCGCGAGCCCACCGGCTTCAAGCATGAGCGCACGCTGAGCCTGAAAAACTGGCACGTCGACGAGCAGGGCGGGTGGCTGCCGTTCAGCATTCCTCGTGAAGCTGCGCGCAATGGCACCGCTGGGCGCTTGATCACCATCAACGGCCAGGCCGATTCGGTCACCGAGCTGCCGGCCGGGCAGGTCGTTCGCGTGCGCCTGCTCAACCTCGACAATACCTGGACCTACCGCATCAACCTGCGTGGCAACTGCGAGGCGATGATCTACGCCCTCGATGGCAACCCGGTCACGCCGCGGCCATTGGACGATGACTATTGGCTGGGCCCTGGCATGCGCATCTGCCTGGCGATCCGCATCCCTGAAGCCGGCGAGGAGATCTCCCTGCGCGATGGCTTTGTGCGCCTCGGCACCCTGCGCTCGGTTGCCAGCAGCGACGCCCCCGGCGAATGGCCGCCGGCATTACCGGCCAACCCGATCGCCGAACCAGACCTGGCCAACGCCGAGAAGATCAACTTCAATTTCGAGTGGGTCGGCAAGGTTTCGGTCGACACCGACAGCGGCCGCCCGCCAAGCCTGTGGCAGATCAACGGCAAGGCCTGGGACATTACCGACAAGACCTGCGCCGACCGCCCGATCGCCACATTGGAAAAGGGCAAGAGCTACATCTTCGAGCTGAAGAACATGACCCAGTACCAGCACCCGATTCACTTGCATGGCATGAGCTTCAAGGTGCTCAGCTCCAACCGGCACAAAATCACCGAGCCGTGGTTCACCGATACCTACCTGCTGGGCAAGAACGAGCGCGCCCAGGTGGCCCTGGTGGCTGATAACCCGGGCACCTGGATGTTCCATTGCCACGTCATCGACCACATGGAAACCGGCCTGATGGCCGCGATTGCGGTGGTCTGATGCGCGCGCAGATTATCGATCGCAGCCGTGATCAGGCCTTTATGCAGATGGCCCTGGAGCTGGCTGCGCAAGGTGCGGCATTGGGCGAGGTGCCGGTTGGCGCGGTGCTGGTGCAGGGTGGCGAAGTGATCGGCAGCGGCTTCAACCGACCGATCACCGACAGCGACCCCAGCGCCCACGCCGAGATGGTCGCCATTCGCGCTGCAGCGCAGGCGGCCAGCAACTACCGGCTGCCCGGCAGCACGCTGTACGTGACCCTGGAGCCGTGCAGTATGTGCGCAGGTTTGATCGTTCATTCGCGGGTGGCGCGGGTGGTGTATGGGGCGCTGGAACCGAAAGCGGGGATCGTGCAGAGCCAGGGGCAGTTCTTTACCCAGGGCTTTCTCAACCATCGGGTGCTGTTCGAAGGTGGGGTGCTGGCGCAGGAATGCGGGCAGATACTCAGCGATTTCTTCAAGGCGCGGCGGGCAAAAGCCTCGAGCTGAGCCGGTTACATCGGCGGTGACTGTTCCGCTGGCTTGTCCTTGTTGACCCCTGGCACATGCAGGTTGCCTTCGGCGACCTGGCCTTCGAGCTGCGGCTGGGTCACCCAGGTCAGGATGTCGTAGTAGCGGCGGATGTTGGCGACAAAATGCACCGGCTCGCCGCCGCGGGCGTAGCCATAGCGGGTCTTGCTGTACCACTGCTTCTGCGACAGGCGCGGCAGCATCTTCTTTACGTCCAACCATTTGTTCGGGTTCAGGCCTTCGCGCTTGGCCAGGGTGCGGGCGTCTTCCAGGTGGCCGCTGCCGACGTTGTAGCCGGCCAGGGCGAACCAGGTACGGTCCGGCTCCTTGATGCTGTCGTCGAGCTGTTCCTTGACCAGCATGAAGTACTTGGCGCCGCCGGTGATGCTCTGCTTGGCATCCAGCCGGTTGGACACGCCCATCGCCTGCGCGGTGCGCTGGGTCAGCATCATCAGCCCGCGCACGCCGGTCTTGGAGGTCACCTCAGGCTGCCACATCGACTCCTGATAGCCGATTGCCGCAAGCAGGCGCCAATCGACCTGCTCGACCTTGGCCGAGGCCTTGAAGTGCTTTTCATACTTGGGCAGGCGCTGCTGCAAATGCTGGGCGAAGGTGTAGGCGCCGACGTAACCGAGGACGTCGACGTGGCCGTAGTAACGATCCTTGAGGCGCTGCAGGGTGCCGTTCTTTTGCGCTTTGTCAAGGAACTCGTTGACCTCGTTGAGCAGGCTGTTGTCTTCGCCCGCGGCGACTGCCCAGCGCTGATCACGACTGTCGCCCAGGTCAAAGGCAACCCGTACATTGGGGAAGTACACCTGGTTCATCGCCAGCTCGTTGGAGTCGACCAGGGTCAGGTCGATCTGGCCTTCATCGACCATGCGCAGCAGGTCGACTACTTCAACGGCGTCGGATTCTTCGTATTCCAGGGTCGGGAACTGTTTTTTCAGCGCTGCCAGCTGCTCTGCATGGCTGCTGCCCTTGAGCACCATGATCTTCTTGCCGATCAGGCCCTTGGCCTGGGTCGGCCGCGAACGCCCATTGCGGTAGATGACCTGCGGGGTGACTTCGAGGTACGGATGCGAGAATTTTGCCTGGATGTTGCGCTTTTCGCTGCTGACCAGGCCCGCCGCTGCCAGCACCGGGCCGGACGGTTTGCCCAGTTGATCGAACATTTCGTCGATATTGTCGGCGGTTTCGATCTCCAGCTTCACCCCCAGGTCATCGGCAAAACGCTTGACCAGCTCGTATTCGAAGCCGGTTTCCCCGTTGCGGTCCTGGAAGTAAGTGGCCGGGCTGTTGCGGGTAATCACGCGCAGCACGCCGTCTTCCTTGACGCGCTCGAGGGTGCTGGGTTTTTCAACACAGGCACCGAGCATCAGGAAGAGGCCGGTTGCGAAGAGCCATTGGGCGCAACGCTTGCGCAAAGCAGTGGGGGCGAACATAGCTTGCAGTATACGCAAAGGGCCGCAACTGCCATATCTCGACAACGCTGGGCAGGTCTGCTAGCAGATTGGCCAGGGATTTGTTGATGGCCGAGCAAAATCGGTAAAAAGCCCCGACTTTTCTGACCCCGGAGTCCGGTTCAGCCGCCCGGCAGCATTGCCTTGCAGCGGGTGCCCAATCGCGCGAATTACGCTAGAATGCACGGCCTCTAAGCACACCCCTTCCTGAGGCTGTCCCGACGATGTTGATCCTGCGCGGCGCTCCTGCCCTTTCTGCCTTTCGCCACGGTAAGCTACTCGAGCAACTGAGCCAGAAAGTCCCCGCTGTTACCGGCTTGTATGCCGAATTCGCCCACTTCGCCGACGTCGATGGTGAATTGACCGCCGACCAGCAGCAAGTGTTGGCCCGTCTGCTCAAGTACGGGCCGAGCGTGCCGGTACAAGAGCCGACTGGCCGCCTGTTCCTGGTAGTGCCGCGCCTGGGCACGATTTCGCCCTGGGCCAGCAAGGCCAGCGACATCGCCCACAACTGCGGCCTGCAGAGCATTCAGCGCCTGGAGCGCGGCATTGCCTTCTACGTGGCCGGCGACCTCAGCGAGGCCGACGCGCAAGAAGTTGCCGCCGCGCTGCATGACCGCATGACTCAGCGCGTGCTGACCCAACTGGAGCAGGCAGGCGATCTGTTCAGCCATGCCCAGCCCAAGCCGATGACCTCGGTCGACGTGCTTGGCGGTGGCCGTGCAGCTCTGGCGCAGGCCAACATCGACCTCGGTCTGGCCCTGGCCGAAGACGAGATCGATTACCTGGTCAACGCCTTCCAGGGCCTCAAGCGCAACCCGAACGACATCGAACTGATGATGTTCGCCCAGGCCAACTCCGAGCATTGCCGACACAAGATCTTCAATGCCACCTGGGACATCGACGGCCAGGCGCAGGACAAGAGCCTGTTCGGCATGATCAAGAACACCTACCAGATGCACAGCGAAGGCGTGTTGTCGGCTTACAAGGACAACGCCTCGGTGATCGTCGGCAGCGTGGCCGGGCGCTTCTTCCCGAACCCTGAAACCCGCCAATACGGCGCGGTGCAGGAGCCGGTGCACATCCTCATGAAGGTCGAGACGCACAACCACCCGACCGCCATTTCGCCATTCTCCGGCGCGTCCACCGGTTCTGGTGGCGAGATCCGTGACGAAGGCGCGACCGGTCGCGGCGCCAAGCCCAAGGCTGGCCTGACCGGCTTTACCGTGTCCAACCTGCGGATCCCAGGCTTCGAACAGCCGTGGGAGAAGCCATACGGCAAGCCAGAGCGCATCGTCAACGCCCTCGACATCATGGTCGAAGGCCCGCTCGGCGGCGCCGCGTTCAACAACGAATTCGGCCGTCCGGCCCTGACCGGCTATTTCCGTACCTTCGAGCAGTCGATCCAGACCCCGCACGGCGAAGAAGTGCGCGGCTACCACAAGCCGATCATGCTGGCCGGCGGCCTGGGCAACATCCGTGAAGATCACGTGCAAAAGGCCGAGATCACCGTGGGCGCCAAGCTGATCGTGCTCGGCGGCCCAGCCATGCTGATCGGCCTGGGTGGCGGCGCGGCGTCGTCGGTTGCCACCGGCGCCAGCTCGGCTGACCTCGACTTCGCTTCCGTTCAACGGGAAAACCCGGAAATGGAGCGCCGTTGCCAGGAAGTCATCGACCGCTGCTGGCAGCTGGGCGACGACAACCCGATCGCCTTCATCCATGACGTCGGCGCGGGCGGCATTTCCAACGCCTTCCCGGAACTGGTCAACGACGGTGGTCGTGGTGGCCGCTTCGAACTGCGCAACGTGCCCAACGACGAGCCGGGCATGGCCCCGCACGAAATCTGGAGCAACGAATCGCAAGAGCGTTACGTGATGGCGGTCGATGCAGCCAACTTCGAGCGTTTCAAGGCCATCTGCGAACGTGAGCGCTGCCCGTTTGCGGTGGTCGGCGAAGCTACTGCCGAACCGCACCTGACCGTTACTGACAGCCACTTCGGCAACACCCCGGTCGACATGCCGCTCGACGTCCTGCTCGGCAAGCCGCCGCGCATGCACCGTTCGGTCACTCGCGAAGAAGAGCTTGGCGATGAGTTCGACCCAAGCACGCTGGACCTGGCCGACTCGGTCGAGCGCGTGCTGCACCACCCGGCGGTGGCCAGCAAGAGCTTCCTGATCACCATCGGCGACCGCACCATCACCGGCCTGGTTGCCCGCGACCAGATGGTCGGCCCATGGCAGGTTCCGGTAGCGGATTGCGCCGTGACCGCGACCAGCTTCGACGTTTACACCGGCGAAGCCATGGCGATGGGCGAGCGTACCCCGCTGGCCCTGCTGGATGCTCCGGCCTCCGGCCGCATGGCGGTCGGCGAGGCGCTGACCAACCTGGCTGCCGCACGCATCGAAAAGCTGTCCGACATCAAACTGTCGGCCAACTGGATGTCGGCTGCCGGCCACCCGGGTGAAGATGCCCGCCTGTTCGACGCCGTCCGTGCCGTCGGTATGGAACTGTGCCCTGAGCTGGGTCTGACCATTCCAGTGGGCAAGGACTCCATGTCGATGAAGACCCAGTGGAGCGAGCAGGGCGCGCAAAAAAGCGTGACCTCGCCGATGTCGCTGATCATCAGCGGCTTCGCCCCGGTGGTCGACGTACGCCAGACCCTGACCCCGCAACTGCGCATGGACAAGGGCGAAACCGACCTGATCCTGATCGACCTGGGCCGCGGCAAAAACCGCATGGGCGCGTCGATCCTGGCGCAGACCCACGGCAAGCTGGCTGCGCAAGCGCCGGACGTCGACGACGCTGAAGACCTCAAGGCCTTCTTCGCCGTGATCCAGGGCCTCAACGCCGATGGTCACCTGCTGGCCTACCACGACCGTTCCGACGGCGGCCTGCTGACCACCGTGCTGGAAATGGCCTTCGCCGGCCATTGCGGTCTGGACCTTGAACTCGACACCCTGACCAGCAAGCGCGAAAAAGTCGCGGCGATTCTCTTCAACGAAGAGCTCGGCGCGGTCATCCAGGTTCGCCAGGATGCCACCCCGGACGTGCTGGCGCAGTTCAGCGCTGCTGGCCTGGGCGAGGATTGCGTGGCCGTGATCGGTCAGCCGATCAACAACAGCGAAGTGCTGATCAAGCTCGCCGGCGAAGCGGTATTCACCGGTGATCGCGGCCAGTTGCAGCGCGAGTGGGCCAAGACCAGCTATCAGATCCAGCGCCTGCGCGACAACGCCGACTGCGCTGATCAGGAATACGCCGGCCTGCTGGTTGAAGACAACCCAGGCCTGAGCGTCAAGCTTGGTTTCGACGTCAACCATGACATCGCGGCGCCGTACATCAAAAAAGGCATCCGCCCGCAAGTGGCAGTCCTGCGTGAGCAGGGCGTCAACGGCCAGGTCGAGATGGCTGCGGCGTTCGACCGTGCCGGCTTCAACGCCGTCGACGTGCACATGAGCGATATCCTCGCCGGTCGTGTTGACCTGGAAGCGTTCAAAGGCCTGGTTGCCTGCGGCGGCTTCTCTTACGGTGACGTGCTCGGTGCCGGTGAGGGCTGGGCCAAGTCGGCGCTGTTCAACAGCCGCGCGCGGGATGCCTTCCAGGCATTCTTCGAGCGTGACGACAGCTTCACCCTGGGTGTGTGCAACGGTTGCCAGATGATGTCCAACCTGCACGAGCTGATCCCGGGCAGCGAGCTGTGGCCGCACTTCGTGCGTAACCGCTCCGAGCAGTTCGAAGCCCGTGTGGCGATGGTCGAGGTGCAGAAGTCCAACTCGATCTTCCTGCAGGGCATGGCCGGTTCGCATATGCCGATCGCCATCGCCCACGGTGAAGGCCACGCCGAGTTCGCCGACCCGGCCGCGCTGCTTGCAGCCGACCAGTCTGGCTGCGTGGCGCTGCGCTTTGTCGACAACCACGGCAAGGTCACCGAAGCCTACCCGGCCAACCCGAACGGCTCACCGCGTGGTATCACCGGTCTCACCAGCCGCGATGGCCGCGTGACGATCATGATGCCGCACCCTGAGCGGGTGTTCCGCGCAGTGCAGAACTCGTGGCGTCCAGACGACTGGCAGGAAGATGCGGCGTGGATGCGCATGTTCCGCAACGCGCGGGTGTGGGTGAACTAAGCGGTGTACAAGCTCGCCTTCTTCGTCCCGGCCAGCCATGTCGAAGTGGTCAAGGCCGCCGTGTTTGCCGCCGGTGGCGGCCGTATCGGTGGCTATGAGCACTGCGCCTGGCAGACCCTTGGCCAAGGCCAGTTCCGGCCGATGGCCGGCAGCCAGCCGTTTCTCGGGCAGGCTGGCGAGGTCGAGCAGGTCGAGGAGTGGAAGGTCGAGCTGGTGGTGGCCGACGAGCTGATTCAGCAGGTTGTCACTGCCTTGAAGCACAGCCACCCGTACGAAACGCCTGCTTATGAGGTTTGGCCGTTGGCTGACTTCTGAGCTGTTGTTGTCGCACCGTTACACGCGAAAAGCCCCGGCAGGCCACTGCCGGGGCTTTTCAATTTACAGTGACACGCTGCTGCACGTGCCTCAGTCGCCACTGCGCCTCGTGGGCAGCGAAGTGCAGGCCAACAGCCCGACTTCAAACAGGACCCACATCGGCACCGCCAGCATCGTCTGTGAGAACACATCCGGCGGCGTCAGGATCATCCCCACCACAAAGCAGCCGACGATCACGTAGGGCCGACTCTTGCGCAGCGTCGCCACATCGGTCAAACCGGCCCAGACCACGATGAAGGTCGCCACCGGGATCTCGAACGCCAGGCCAAACGCCAGGAACAGCGCCATGATGAAATCCAGATACAGGCTGATGTCGGTCATCATCGCCACGCCATCAGGCGTCACGCTGGCGAAAAAGCCGAACATCATCGGAAATACCAGAAAGAACGCGAAGGCCATGCCGCTGTAGAACAGGACGATGCTCGACAGCAGCAGTGGCAGGGCGATGCGCCGCTCGCGCTGGTACATGCCGGGCGCTATGAAGCCCCAGGCCTGATGCAGCAGCAACGGCATGGCCACGAACAACGCGCACATCGCGGTCAGCTTGAACGGCGTCAGAAACGGCGAGGTGACGCTGGTGGCAATCATGCTGGTGCCTTCCGGCAGGTACCGGCGCAGCGGCTCGGAAATCAGCGTGTACAGCGTCTGCGCAAACGGGAACAGCGCGGCGAACAGCAGGCCGATCATCAGCAGGGCGCGCAGCAGGCGTTTGCGCAGTTCGCGCAGATGCTCGGTGATCGGCATGCGAGGCTGCTCAGGCACAGCAATGCTCATAATGCATTCTCCTTGGCGATGACCGGCGCAGCGGCGTCATTGGCCGGCTGCGTGTCGAGGCGGATACCCTGGCGCAGGTCCTGTTCCAGGCGTTGCAGCGGCGCGCTGTCCAGTGCCGGCAGGTCGATCTCGCGTTCGACCTGGGTGCGCAGCGTGTGCATCGCGCGACGGGCCTGGCCCAGCACGCGGCCGACCGCGCGCGCCGCCACCGGCAGGCGCTCGGGGCCGAGCACCAGCAGGGCGACGATGCCGACCAGCATCAGCTCGGTGAAGCCGATCTCGAACATCAGGCCTGACGGTCCGTGTGCGCCTGCGGCACGCTCTGCCCGTTCAGCGTTGGCGCCTGCTCGGCCTGAACATTGGCAGCGTTGTTGGCATCGGTATCGCCGCCCATGGATTTGCGAAAGCCCTGGATCGCCTCGCCGACATCGCTGCCCAGGCCCTTGAGGCGCTTGGTGCCAAACAGCAGAAACACGATCAACAGCACGATCACCAGTTGCCAGATTCCAATACCACCCATGTCAGCGCACTCCTGTAAGGCCATGAAAAGAGAAGCAATCCTGCCTGTCCTAGATGACGCCTGGATGACGGTGGAACGGCTGCCATCTGCCTGCAACACGCACGGTGTTGACTGGCGGCTTTCGGTGATGAAAAGGCAGGCGGCAATGGGCGGTAAGCAACAGCAGGGCGCGGCACTGTTGATGGTCATGGTGGCGCTGGCGATGCTGGCTGCGGGCTTGACCTGGCTGGTCGAAGGTGGCCGTCGTCAGGTCGATGAAGTGCGCCTGCTGCAGCAGCGGGTGCAGGCGCGGGCGATGCAACAGGCCGGTCTGGCCTATGCCAAACAAGCCCTGCGCGATCCCGCTTGGCGGCTCAGCCCGCTGTTCTGGCAGGCCCTGCGCGGGCAGCCACTGAATTACGATTTTGCCGGCGGTACGGCGCAGTTGCGGGTACGCGATCAGCACACCTGCTTCAACGTCAATGCCCTGCTTGGCAACGACGCCGAGCGCGCCGAGCGCCAGCTGCGCTACTTGCTGGGCGACAACATGGCGGCCGAACGGCTGGTGCACGGCCTGGCGGACTGGCTCGACAGTGACAGCGATGCCCGCCTGCAAGGCGCCGAAAGTGCCCAGTACCTGCGCCAGCAGCCACCGCGGCTGGCGGCCAATCAGCCGATGCTCGACAGCAGCGAGCTGAACCTGCTGCTGGAGCCGGACGCGACCCGCCAGCGCCGCTATCCGATGTTGTGTGCGATCGCGCAGACCAGTGGCTGGCGCTTGAACGCCAACGCCTTGGGCCTGGAACACCTGGAGCTGCTCGATGCGTTGTATGAAGGCAAGTATCCGCGTTCACTGCTCAGCCGCATTGTCAGTGGCCGGCCTGCGACCGGTTATGCCGATGCAGCGGATCTGCGCCAGGCGCTGGGTGCGGTCGATGATGAAACGTTCGAGCGCTTGAGTGAGGGCTTGCTGCTCAACAGCGGCCATTACCTGTTGCAGCTGTCGTTCGAGGAAGAGGGGCTGAGCTTGCGCAGTCAGTTGCAGATCGAGGCTCTGGGTGTGGTGCAGTGGCATGCGCGGGTGCCGGCGCAGCAGGTGCGCGTCAGGGCGCGCGAACCGTTGTTGTGAGCCCACAATCGAGAACGCCCCTGTCGCAGTGCCAGGGCGGCGCTGCAACCGGGGCGTTGATCAGGTTCGATCAGGCAGTGCCGATCTCGCCGCCATCATTACGCTGAATGACTACCGTCGAAGCTCGCGGGCGCACCGTGGCACCTGCCGGAGTGGCGTCGGTAGCGACGTCGTTGTACGGCCAGTTGCCCGGATGCTGGATGTTGACGAACATCGACTTGTTGTCTGGGGCAAAGGCAATCCCGGTCACTTCACAGCCGTTCGGGCCGACGAAGAAACGGCGCAGGGCCGACTGGTTCTGCGCGTTCACCGGGACCTGCTTGCCGGCAGCATCGACCAGATCGGTCGGGATCACCGCCAGCAGCTGGTCGTTGGTGTAGTCGGTGAGGGTCGACTCGCCGTTGTCGGTTTCGATCCAGAGCACGCCGCGGCTGTCGAAGCTCATGCCATCGGGGCTGGCGAACTGGTTCAGTTCGGTCAAACCGGAGCGGTTGATATCGGCAGTGCCGGCAGCGTTGGCGCCAAACACGAAGATGTCCCAGTTGAAGCTCAACTGGTCGTCGCTGTCGTGCCAGCGGATCACGTGGCCATGACGGTTCGGCCCGCGTGGGTTGGCAGCATCGACCTTGTCCGCAGTGCGCGCGCTGTTGTTGGTGAGGGTCAGGTAGACGTCACCGTTGACCGGGTGTACCGCGGTCCACTCGGGACGGTCCATCGGCGTTGCACCAACGGCATCGGCGGCGCCGCGGGTATTGATGATGATCCCCGGCAGGTCACCGAACAGCGCGCCCAGGGTGCTGCCGCCGGTGGTGGCGGTGGCCACGTCGAGCAGCAGCCAGTTGCCGCTGCCGTCGGCATTGAAGCGAGCCACGTACAGCTTGCCTTGGTCCATGTACTTGGCACCGGTAGCCAGGCGGTCGGCCGGGGTGGCGTCCGCCGGGTCCCAGACCGCGTCGGAGACGAACTTGTACAGGTATTCGTTGTTGGAGTCGTCGCCGGTGTACCAGACCAGCGGCTTGCCCGCGACCGGCAGGCCCGGGCAGCAGCCCTCGTGGCGGAAGCGGCCCAATGCGGTGCGCTTCACTGCCAGGGTGCTGGCGTTGTACGGGTCGATCTCGACGATGTAGCCGTAGGTGCTGGCTTCGTTGCGGTAGTCGTCAGTGGCGCTGGCGCCGCTTGGGGTGATGTTGAAACGGCCGAACTCATCGTCCACTTCGCTGGCATCACCGGCACAGGTTTCCCAGCGGTACTGGCCACGGGTGGCGCTGACGCCGATGCGCACCTGATCCGCCGGGCGGGTCGCAGTGTTGACGAAGATGCCTGGCCAGTTTTCTTCGCAGGTCAGGTAGGTGCCCCACGGCGTGTAGCCATTGCCGCAGTTGTTGTTGGTGCCGCGGCACTGGGTGCCGGCTGGGGAGAATTTGGTCTTGACGTGGTCGCTGCCGCGCAGTGGTCCGGCGATATCCATCAGCGACACCGTGGTGAAGCGGCGGTTGAGCGGGTCGTTGTCGACCACCTGCCAGCGCCCGCTGACCTTGCTCAGGCGGACCACGCCGGCGCCGTGGGCGTTGATTTCCTTGCGTGCTTCTTCCACCGGGCGCTTGCCGCTGCCGTCGGTGGTGGGGCCGGCCGGGTGCAGTGCGGCGGCATCGATGTACTCGAAGTTGATCGCCAGCAGGCCGTCATCCGAGCTGCCGTTGATAGGGAAGAAGTGCATGCCGTCGTGGTGCATGCCCATCGCGTTGGCCTGGTCGGTGGAGGTGTTGCTGCCATCGGACTTCCACGGATTGGCGTTGCTGTTCAGCGGAGTGCCCCAGGGCGCCAGCACGTAGGCGCTGTAACCGGCAGCGACGACGCAGGCATCGGTGCGCGAGCCGGCGATGGAGTCGAAACCGAGCTTGAGCTTGACCGGCTCCGGGGTAGACGGCGAGTCGTTGTCGGAACCGCCACCACTGTCGAAACAGCCTGTCAGACCGGTGCCGGCGATCATTGCGATGGCTGCGCCAAGGCTGCCGCGCATCACGGTGCGACGGCTCAGGTAAGTGTCCATGACGCTGGCCATCGGCAGGTTGCCGCTTTGGTTGCGGTCCAGGTTGTCGCCGGTGTCTCGACTCATCAGGGTGTCCTTATAGTGGCTGAGTTGGAGGAAACCGCGACTGTAGTGCTCAAGTGTGATGATTCCTTGGCAGAAATATTAAGGTCTGCTTAAAACTAGCAGTTCTTACCAGTACGTATTGACAGAACAATCGGCGATTACTGTCGGATATCTGCCATGAAACTGTCATCTGAGCGCCGCAATATCCGAACCCCAACGTGAACTCGGAAAAGGATGCGGGCCTGATGGTTAGCAGTGTGGGCAGACGCGAGGTAATCAGCTGGATGGGTGTCGCGGCGTTGACGCCGTTGCTTGGCGCCTGCTCGGCGCTGCCCGGCCAGCGTGGCGGCGGTGCGCCGCTGGACCTGCTGTATCTCGCCGACACCCTGGATGCCCGCCAACCCGGCCAGGCGGTGGTGCCGGCGACGCGCCTGGGGCCGGTCAGCCACCTCGGCCGCGCGCCGTGGATGACCGGCGCCAGCGCCAGTGCCGCATCCCCGGAGCTTGCGCCTTTGCTGGATGCCAGCCAGAGCAGCCGCGCACAGCTGGGTGGGTACCCGGTGCTGGCCGCGTTGCTCGAGCAACTGCGCAACGAAGCCGGCGCAGACAACTGCCTGACCCTGGAGAACGGCCAGGGCTGGAATGGCAGCGGCCTGGCTTATCTGAGCCAGGGCGAAAGCGGCGTGCAGGGCAGCCAGCTACTGGGCAGCGATGTCCGCGTCAGCAGCGATGAACGTGTGCTCTGGCCACAGCGCTGTGCGGCGCTGTATCAGCAGTCTGCCGCGGCGACACTGGGTGCAGGCCTGTCTGCCGAGCAGAGCAAGGCGCTCGGCATCGACAGCCTGCGGGTGTTCCAGCGCGCAGGTGTGCGGATTGCTGTGGTGGGGGTGACCGATCCTTATGCGCAGGATCAAAAAGCCTCTCTGAAGCAGTGGTACCAGTCACTGCAAGCGGTCTTTCAGCAGGCGCGGGGCGAGGCTGATCTGGTCGTCGCGCTGGCCGATGTCGGCACCGGCCCGGGCCTGTGGCTGGCCGAGCGCGTGGCTGAAATCGACGTGCTGCTGTGCGCCCGTGGCCAGGACTTGTGGCCGGCGCCAGTGCTGGCCAGCCAGGCCAGCGGCCGGCAGGTGCCGGTGCTGTTCGCCGGTTGCCGTGGCAGCGGCGCGTTCCGTTTGCGTTGCCAGCAGGTGGCGGGTCAATGGCAGTTTCAGGCGCGTTTCTTTCCCGCCTTCGAGCAGCAGTTGACGCCCGTTGCCCAGGCGCGCGCCGCACAACTGCGCAGTGTGGTGCGGGCGCAGCGTGCCGGCCATGCCGCTTGGCTCGATCTACCGTTGGCGCGAGCGCCGCAAGCCCTGTGGCGGCGCGATACGCGCGGCGGCAGTTGGGATGCCTTGCTCCAGCAAGCGTTGTCTGACAGCAGCGCCATGCCGGTGTTGTTGCCGGGGCTGCGCTACGACTATCCGTTGGCAGGCGGTGAAATGATCACCCGCGAGCACCTGATAAGCCTTACCGGTGGCTACCCAGCGCCCGTGGTCGAGGCGCCGGCACGGCAGGTTGAACAGGTGCTGGAAAACGCCGCCGAGCAGTTGTTCGGCGACCCGCTGCTGCTCGACAACAGCCAGGATCTACCACGCTGGCAAGACCAGGCCTGGCGCGTCAGTTATAGCCCGCAAGGCAAGCGTATCGCTGACTTTGCGACCGTGCAGGGCCAGTGCCGTACCTTCGGCCTGCAGTTCGCCGCCGATGCCGGTGAGCCGCTGTGGCAAACCCTCGAAGCCTGGTTGCGTCGTCAGCCCAGCGACTGGCGCCTGGCACCGCTGCAGTTGCCTGAGGTGCGCTATGTACAGGGGCATCCCGGCTGGCACCCACGGCAGGCTAAGACGTGAGCTGGAGCAGTCGCCTCGGCGCCTTTTTGCTGTTGACCCTCGCCGGCTGGCTGGCGGCGCAATGTGTGCTGCAGCTTAGCCGTCAGCCGCTGCCGGCCACGACGGCGCAGCCTGAACACGCGGCCATTCCAGGGCTGATGGCGGGGCACTGGCAAGCCCCGCTCGACACCGGCGAGATCCCTCTGACCCGGCTGCCCTTGCAGTACCTCGGCGGGCTGCGTGCCCAGCCGCTGTCGGCGACGGTGGTGGTGCTGCGTTTCGGCGAGCAGATTCGCACCTTGGGCCGCGGCCAGCGGCTGGCGCCGGGGATCGTGCTGCAGGACATCGATGGCGCAGGCCTGATTATCGACAACCAGGGGCGGCGCGAACGCCTGCCCTGGCCGCCACGGCCCGCCGTGACCGGCTTCAAGCGGCAAGGATGAGTTGATGTTTGCTAGATACTGCGCAGCGGCTGCATTGAGCCTGAGCCTGTCATTGGCCTGGGCTGAAGAGCCCGAGGTGCTCGACGAAGGCGGCACGCCGATGTACGAAGTGAATTTCGTCGACACTGACCTGGTCGAGTTCATCGACAGCGTGTCGCGGATCACCGGCACCACGTTCATCGTCGACCCGCGGGTCAAAGGCAAGGTCACCGTGCGCACCGTCGACCGGCATGACGCTGACGCCATCTACGATATCTTCCTCGCCCAGCTGCGTGCGCAGGGTTACGCCGCCGTCGACCTGCCCAATGGCAGCGTCAAGATCGTCCCCGATCAAGCCGCGCGGCTCGAGCCGGTGCCGGTCGAGAACGCCGCCAGCAAGAATACCGGCAGCGATGGTGTCGCCACCCGCGTGTTCAATGTGCGCAATGCCGGCAGCGAGCAGATACTTGGCATCATCAAGCCGCTGATCGATCCCCGGGTGGGCGTGATCACGCCGTACCCTGCGGCCAACCTGCTGGTGGTGACCGACTGGCGCAGCAACCTCGAACGCATCGACAGCCTGCTGCGCGAACTCGACCAGGTCAGCGAGGAGCCACTGCAGGTGATGAAACTGCAGCACGCCAGCGCTGCCGATACTGCCCAGTTGGTCACGCGGCTGCTGGCCAGTGAACAGGCCGCTGACCGTGCCCAGGTGGTGGCCGACCCGCGCAGCAATGCCTTGCTGGTGCGCGGCAGCGCCGACAGCCGTGAGCGCGTGCGCGCCTTGTTGGCGCAGCTGGATCGGCCCGGCGACAACCTGCACAGCAGCAATACCCAGGTGATCTACCTGCGCCACGCCAATGCCAGCGAAGTGGTCAAGGTCTTGCGCGGCCTGAGCCAGACCGGCGCGGTGCCGGCCGAAGGGCAGGGCGAGGGCAAGGATCAGCCGGTGGCGATGGCCAGTGACTCCGGTATTCGCCTGGAATACGAGGAGGGCACCAACGCCGTGGTGATGGTCGGCCCGGACAGCGAGCTGGCGGCCTATCGCAACATTGTCGAGCAGCTGGACATCCGTCGTGCGCAGGTGGTGGTCGAGGCGATCATTGCCGAGGTCTCGGACATTCAAGCCCAGGAGTTGGGTGTGCAGTGGCTGTTTGCTGACGAGAAGTTTGGCGCTGGCGTGGTCAACTTCGGCAGCAACGGAGTGAACATCGCTGGTATTGCCGGCGCGGCCGCCGAGGGCGATACCAGTGCGCTGGGCAAGCTGCTGTCGGCTACCACTGGGGTGACTGCCGGCATCGGCAACTTCGGCGGCGGCTTCAACTTCGCCATGTTGGTCAATGCACTCAAGGGCAAGAGCGGCTTCAATCTGCTGTCGACGCCAACCCTGTTGACCCTGGACAACGCCGAGGCGTCGATCCTGGTCGGTCAGGAGGTGCCGTTCGTGACCGGCTCGGTAACCCAGAACAACGCCAACCCGTACCAGACCATCGAGCGCAAGGAGGTCGGGGTCAAGCTGCGGATCAAACCGCAGGTCAACGTCGACAACAGTGTGCGCCTGGATATCGTCCAGGAAGTTTCGTCGATTGCCGACAGCAGCAGCGCCAGTGACGTCATTACCAACAAGCGCGAGATCAAGACCAAGGTCATGGTCGAGGACAACGGCCTGGTGATTCTCGGTGGCCTGATCAGCGATGAATTGAGCAGCAGCAACCAGCGTGTGCCGCTGCTTGGTGATGTCCCGGTGCTGGGCCGCTTGTTCCGCTCCGATGCCAGCCGCAATACCAAGCAGAACCTGATGGTGTTCATCCGCCCGCGCATCCTGCGTGACGGGCCAAGCCTCGCCGGTCTGAGCCAGGACAAGTACCGCAGCCTGCAGCAGAGCACGCCGCTGCAATTGCCAGCGTTGGCCGAAGGCTCGCAGTTGTTGCAGGTGTTTCCGGCCAGCCGCGCGCGGCTCGAAGGCGGTAACTGGTGATGCTGCCCTATCGCCTGGCGCGCCAGTCCGGCCTGGCCCTGGCGCCACTCGCCGAAGGTTGGCAGCTGTGGCTGCGGGCCGACGCCGACAGCGCGCAGTTGCAGGAACTGCTGCGCGTGCACGGCCAGCCGGCAGCGGTCGAGTACCTGCCGGCGGCAGACTTCGATCAACGCCTCGGCCAGCTTTATCAAGCCGGCAGCGCGGCCAATCAGGCGTTGATCGAAGGCATCGGCGAGCAGGTCGATCTCGACAGCCTGATGAGCGAAATGCCACGCATCGAAGACCTGCTCGAAAGCGATGACGAAGCGCCGGTGATCCGCCTGATCAACGGCCTGTTCGGCCAGGCCATGCGCCTGCGTGCATCGGACATCCACATCGAAACCTTCGAGCAAAGCCTGGTGGTGCGCCTGCGCGTCGACGGCCACCTGCGCGAAGTGCTGCGCCCGCCGCGGGCACTGTCGGCGATGCTGGTGTCGCGGATCAAGGTCATGGCCCGCCTCGATATCGCCGAAAAACGCCAGCCACAGGACGGCCGGATCACCCTGCGCGCAGCTGGTCGCGAGATCGATGTGCGGGTCTCGACCTTGCCCGGCATCCACGGTGAGCGGGTGGTGATGCGCGTGCTCGACAAGCAGGCCAGTCTGCTGGCGCTGGACAACCTGGGCATGCCCACCGCCGTGTTGCAGGGCTTGCGCAATTGCCTGGCGCGGCCCAATGGCATTGTCCTCAGTACCGGCCCGACCGGCTCGGGCAAGACCACCACCCTGTACGCCAGCCTCAACAGCCTCAACGACGGCAGCCGCAACATCCTCACCGTGGAAGACCCGGTCGAATATGCCATCGCCGGCATTGGCCAGACCGCGATCAACCCACGCGCCGGGCTGACCTTTGCCGCCGGCCTGCGGGCGATTCTGCGTCAGGACCCGGACGTGATCATGCTCGGCGAAATCCGCGACCAGGAGACTGCACAGATTGCCGTGCAGGCCAGCCTCACCGGCCACCTGGTGCTGTCGACCCTGCATACCAACAGCGCCGTGGGCGCCGTTACCCGTCTGCGCGACATGGGCATCGAGCCGTTTCTGATTGCCTCGTGCCTGCGCGGCGTATTGGCCCAGCGGCTGGTCCGGCAACTGTGCAGCTGTGCTGTCGCGCAGCCGCTGCAGGCCGCAGAAAAACAACTGTTCCCTGAACTGGGCGCGTTGCGCGAGACCTTTCACGCGGTCGGCTGCGAAGCCTGCCAGGGCAGCGGCTATGCCGGACGGATGGGCCTGTACGAATTCGTTGAACTGGATGCCGGGCTGATTGCCTTGCTGTACGAGGGCGCCAGCGAAGTGGCCATGCACGCCTACCTGGCGGACCGTCGGCGCAGCCTGGTGAGCATGGCCAGTGACTGCCTGCAGCGCGGCCAGACCAGCCTTGCCGAAGTGTTGCGCGTGGTCCAGGGCTAACCTATGCCGACCTATCGCTACCAGGCCGTCGACCTTGCCGGCAAACGCCACGCCGCCACTTTGCAGGCCGACAGCGAGCGCCATGCACGGCAGTTGTTGCGCGAGCAGGGGTTGTTCGCCAAAGGCCTCAAGCGCCACGACAACGCGACCGGTCGCTCCCGTCACCAGCGCCTCAGCCGGGCGCAGCTGTGCGAGCTGACCCGCCAACTGGCAACCCTGACTGGCGCCGGTATCCCTCTGGTCGATGCCCTCGCCACACTGGAGCGGCAGTTGCGCCAGCCGGCGCTGCAAGCGGTACTGGTCGGTGTGCGCGGGGCGTTGGCCGAGGGCCTTGGGCTGGCCCGGAGTTTGGCAAGGCAGGGCGCGCCGTTCACTGGTCTCTACTGCGCGCTGGTCGAAGCCGGTGAGCGTTCCGGGCGGCTGGCGCAGGTGCTGACGCGGCTGGCAGATCACCTCGAACAGGTCCAGCGCCAGCAACACAAGGCGCGTACGGCGTTGATCTATCCGGCGGTGCTGATGGGTGTATCGCTGGCCGTAGTGGTCGGCCTGATGACCTTCGTGGTGCCCAAACTCACCGAACAATTTGCCCATTCCGGACAGAGTCTGCCGCTGGTGACCTCGATCCTCATCGGCCTCAGCCAGGGCCTGGTCAGCGCCGGGCCCTGGCTGTTGGCGGCGGTCTTGCTACTCAGCGTGATCAGCCGCTGGCTGCTGCGCAAAGCGCACTGGTGCCTGCGCCGCGATCAATGGCTGCTGCGCCTGCCGCGTGTCGGCGGCCTGCTGCAAGTGCTGGAAAGCGCGCGGCTGGCGCGCAGCCTGGCGATTCTCAGCAGCAGTGGCGTGGCCCTGCTCGAAGCGCTGCAGGTGGCCACCGAAACGGTTGGCAACCGGCGCATTCGCCAAGCCATGGAACAGGTCCGCCAGCAGGTCGAGGGCGGCACCAGCCTGCACCGGGCACTGGACGCCAGCCAACAGTTTCCGCCACTGCTGGTGAACATGGTCGGCAGCGGTGAGGCCAGCGGCACCCTGGCCGACATGCTCGAGCGCGTGGCCGACGACCAGGAGCGTGGCTTTGCCCGTCAGGTCGATACCGCGATGGCGCTGTTTGAACCTTTGATGATTCTGGTGATGGGCGGCGTGGTGCTGTTCATCGTGCTGGCGGTCTTGCTGCCGATCATGCAACTCAACCAGGGCCTGCAACTGTGACAAGGAGAACCGGCAATGCAGCATCGACGTAAGCGCCAACAAGGCTTCACCCTGATGGAAATCATGGTGGTGATTTTCATCATCGGCCTGCTCATCGCCGTGGTCGCTCCGAGCGTGCTGGGCAATCAGGACAAGGCCATGCGCCAGAAGGTCATGGCCGACCTGGCAACGCTCGAGCAGGCGCTGGACATGTATCGGCTCGACAACCTGCGCTTTCCCAGCAGCGAGCAGGGCTTGGCGGCGCTGGTTACAAAACCGGTCGCCGAACCTGTCCCGCGGGCCTGGCGCAGCGACGGTTATATCCGCCGCTTGCCAGAAGACCCTTGGGGCACTCCGTACCAGTACCGCATGCCCGGCGAGCATGGTCGGGTCGACGTGTATTCGCTGGGTGCCGATGGCGTAGCGGGCGGCGAAGACCTGGATGCCGACCTGGGCAACTGGGCGCTGTGACCGATGCTCGCCCAGCGTGGCTTCAGCCTGATCGAACTGCTCGTGGTGCTGGCGATTGCCGGCTTGATGAGCGGCCTCAGTGTGGCCTGGCTCGACAGTGGCAACAGCAACGTCAGCCAGACGCTCGAGCGGCTGGCTGCACAGACCCGCGAGCAAGCTGCGCTGGCGCGCCATGCCGGGCAATTGCGCGGGCTGCGTTGGAATGGCCAGCAGCCGGAGTTTGTCCGCCGCGAGGGCGACGCCTGGGTGGTCGAACCGGTGCGCCTCGGCCAGTGGCCAAAGACGCTGCGCCCGGACTGGTCCGCCAGTGCTACGCCGCAATTGCTGTTCACTCCCGAGGGCTGGGCACAGCCCGGCACGCTGCTGTGGCGCTGGCCGCAAGGCAGCCAGCGCTGGCAGTGGGGGCGCGACGGTCGCTTGCTGACCCAGGCCGCGCCGTGAAGTCGCGCCAGGTGGGCTTCACCTTGCTTGAGGTCGTGGTGGCGCTGGCCATCGCCTCGGTGCTGGCGGTGATCGCCAGTCAGGTCCTGCGCCAGCGCCTGGCGGTGCAGGAGACCGTCCAGCAGCATCGCCTCGGGCTGCTCTGCGCGCGTGAATTGCAGGCGCGCTTTGTCGTCGAGCAGTACTGGCCTGCGGCCAATCAGGGCAGCGGAGAATTGCAGCAGGGCGGGCAGACCTGCCATTGGCAACTGCAATTGCGCAGCACCGGTGTGCGTGACCTGCGCCGTGGCGAGCTGCAGTTGTTCGCAGACCGCGAGCAGCGCCTGCCGCTGGGTTTGTACAGCGTGTTTCTGGAGCGGCCATGAAGCGTCGCCAGGCAGGCTTGACCCTGATCGAGCTGATGGTCGCGCTGGCCCTGACCGCCGTGCTCGGGGTCATGCTCGCCGCGCTGGTCAACGGCTGGCTCAAAGTTCGCGAACGTCTCGACAGCACCAGCAACGAACGCGGTGTGCTGGAGTTTTGCCTGGCCCTGGAGCGGCGTTTCGACAGCCCGGTGCTGCGCCGTCTCTATGAGCAGCGCTTGCCCTTGGCCGTGCGCTGGCTCGATTGGCAACCGCAGGCGCAGCAGTTGCTCTGGGTGGCTGCCGCCGCCTGGCCGCAGGCCGAGGGCGGCTCGCGGCTGCAACGTCAGCGCCTGCGCTTCGATCCGCGCGAGCAGCAGTTGCTGTTGGAAAGCTCGGCAGACCTGTATGCCGTCGGCATGCCGCATTGGGTCGTGCGCGAGCGGTTGCAGCGGGTCAGCAGTTGGAGCGTTGTCTATTACCAGGGCGGCCGCTGGCTGGCCTGGCCTTCCGATCAACCGGCACACCCCGGCGCCGGTGTACGGCTGCAACTGCAGCGTGATGGAGCACCTTATGTCTGCACGTTCGTCCTGCCCTGGGGGCTTTCATGAAGCGTGAATGGCGGTGGCGCTCGCCAGCGCGGCCTTGGTTGTTGGTGCGGCCTGTGGCTGATGGGCATTGGCACTGGTGCCTGCTGGACAACGGCGTGCTCCGTGACGAAGGGCAGGGGCCCCCGCCGCAGGGCCTCAACGCTCGGGTTGGCGTGGTGGTACCGGGGGACGCATGCAGCCATTTTCAGGTGCCGGCGCCGCCCGGGCTCAAGCGTGAGGAATGGCCGCTGCTGTTGGAGGATCGCCTGCTGCAAGGAAGCGATGAGGTTGACTGTGCCTGCATCGGTCGCGCGACAGGGCAATTACGGCTGGTGGTGGTGGCACGTGATCGGCTCGATGACTGGTTGGCTCAGTGCGTGGAGTGGGGTCTGGAGGTGGAACGTTGCTGGTCGCAGTTTCAGCTCTTGCCGGCGCTCGAGCGGGGCTGTGGATGGCAATGGCGACAGGAGCAAGCGACCTTGTATGCGCGGGTCGACGAGGAGGGCTGCGAACACTGGCTGGCCTGGCCACAGGGGATGGGTGGTGCGCCTGCGCCATGGGGTACACAGGTATTTGCGCAGGTCGATGGACCCTGGCCGAAGCGGGTTGCGGATCTCGATGCAGCACCGGGGCTGCGGGAAATGCGCCGCCCGCGCAAATCGTTGAATGTCACGGCTCAGCACAAAGGCTTGATCGCTGCCTGCCTGGTGCTTGCCGCTGTCTGGGGCGCCCTGTGGTTAAGCCAGCAATGGCGTCAGGCCCAGCTCTATCGCGAGCAGGTACTGGCGGTCACTGGCCCCCAGGCCTCACCGCGTGAAGCGGCGCAGGAGCTCAAGCAGCTGCGTGCTGCCGACGGCGAGCGAGCCTTGCGCCTGCGCCGGCTCGATGGCTTGCAGGAGCAGTTGCAGGACTGGTTGCACGCGCATCCGCAGTGGCGTCTGCGCGCGGTGCGCTTCGATGGGCAGCGCTGGCATCTGCTCCTGGATGGCGAGGGCGCGCTGCCGCCGTGGGAGGAACTGGCCGCTGCGGTCGGCGCGACGGTACAGGTGCAGGCAGCGGGCGTGGTGTTCGATCTGGGGAGCAGTTCATGATCCGCGCACTTTCGCCCCGCCTGCGTATGCGCCTGGCCTTGGGGCTGATCGCGTTGTTGCTGGTCGTCATTCTGGTACGGGAGGTGAACGCACGCTGGGCCCAGATGAGCCAGTGGCGGGGGCTTGCCGAGGCGGCGGTCAGCCTTGAGCGCGGCACTGGATTGAGCCTGGAGCGTTTGCGCCAATCCGCCCAGGCCCGGCATATCGAGCTGACCGAGGTCGAGTTGCAGGACGATGATTGGCACGTGCGCGGGGCGGTCGCCGACGAGCAGGCGCTGCTGGCGTGGTTGCAAGTGCTGCAGGCCGAGGGCGTGCAGCCGCTGCAATGGGGCATGGAGCAGGCTGGCAAGCAGTTGCGCTTCGACTTGCAGTTTCGGCCATGAGGGTGCGCGTGCTGTTGTGGCCGGCGCTGGTGTGTGCTGTAACCCTGCTTGTGGAGTTGCCCGCGAGCTGGTTGCTGCCAGGCAGGGTCGTCAGCGGCAGCCTCTGGCAGGGACAGGCCGAGCAGGTGGGCGATGTCGGGCCGCTGCGTTGGCAGTGGCGACCGTGGCGAATGCAGGCTGAGGTCCGCTTGGCTTATCAGGGGCAGGCTTGGCTGGCGCGGTTGAGCGGTTGGCCCTGGCGCTGGCGGGTGGAGGTCGAGGCGCTCGAAGCGGCGCCGAGTGTGCCGGTGGCTTATCGCCTGGCGGGGCAATGGCAGGGGCGTGTCAGTGTGACGGGTTCATGGCGACAGTGCGCCGGTACCGAGGGGCGTTTGCAGGTGACCGACCTGGCGCTGGTATCGCCGTGGTCGCTGCAGTTAGGGCAGGGCTGGCTTGCAATGCACTGTGCGGGTGACTGGCGCTTGCAGGGTGCGCTGGCCCAGCAGAATCAACACCAGATTGATCTCGATGCGGACCTGCTCGCCCGCCGCGCGCGGGTCGCTTTTGAGGTTCAGCCAGAAGCCGCGCTGACGCCATTGTTACGTGGCGCCCAATGGCTGGGGCCGCAGGCTGGCAAGGGCGAGCGGCAGGTAAGGTGGTAGTTGCAGCGCACACTCGCGTAAGCCTGTTAACACCAAGTTAACAGGCTCTTACAGTTTCATTTGTTGGCGATTTTAGTGGGGACCTCAGGGTTAAGGCCCTGACTGGCTTCGTTATTGGAGGTTGGCGCGGGACAGGCCCGCGCCTGATTCATCTATCGGCGCCCGCCCTTGCCCCCGACACTCGATACCCACTCTTCACTGCGGCTATGCCCACTGGTACGCAGCAGGCCCAGGTCCAAGCCATTCTCGCCATCGGCGCGGACGCTGTTCTTGATCACGTCAAACAAAGCCGTGCCCAGGTCGACCGGCGAATTTGACGCATCCACTGCGAAATCGCGGCGGAAGTCGCGGCCATATAGGGTCTGCTCGGTGACGGATGCAGCCTGCACCTCCACCTGGCCTTTGCCTGACTGCAGCTTGGCACCTTCCAGTTTCAGATTGCCGCCGACCTTGAGCTGGACTTCATCGCGTCCACTCAAACTCGCTTGCTCGCTGACGGTGTCGCGCTGAACCTGCGACACGTCCAGTTTCAGCGTAGGCGACAGGCTTGGGTCGACCTTGCTGACCTGCTTGCCGAACTTGCCGGTGAGCTTGTCGCCCGCGGGACCTGCCAACGCAGCCAGGGCATTGTTGAAGCCCTGCGGATTGCGCTCGCGGCTCAAGCGCGCATCAACATCGACGCTGAGGTTGTTGACTTGGTCCTTGCGGCTGGCGACCAGTAGGTCGCCACCGATGTCGGCGTCGATGCGTCCTGCATCCAGGCGCGCGCTCAGCAAGCGACTGTCGCCGCTGCTGGTCAGGACGATGTGGTCGGCGCGCAGGTTGCTGGTGTTCCAGGTCTGGTTGTCGCGTTGGTCGAGGTTGACCTTGACCCGGCCGTGCAGGCCTTGGCTGTCGAGGCTGCCGCTGGATTGGGCAAAGCCGGCGCCGGCAGTGACGGCGAGGTTGTCGCGCCGCTCGCTGTTCGATGAGCCTTCCAGCAGCAGGCCGCCGTTGTCTGCGGTGATCGCGATCTGCCCCGCCGTCGCCTGCAGCCCTTGCAGGTGCATGGCAGTTTCTTCGCGTGCGCTGCTGACCAGGGCCAGCTTGCCGGTGGCGTCGATCTGCGCATCCACTGCCTGGCGCGAGGACTCATCCACACGACCACTGTTGAAGTGGCCGCCGACTGCGCCACCGCGGCTATCGCCTTGCTTGAGGGCCAATTCCAGGCCGCCGCCGAGGGCGTTGCCGTGGGCCTCGTGACTTGAGGTAGCGGCCTTGACCTGTAACAGCCCGGCGCTGTTCATATCGACGTTGGCGACCTTGGCCGCTCGGCTGCCGATACGTGTGCCTTCCAGCAACAGGTCGCCAGCACTGCTCAGGCTGACATCGCCCTTGGCGTCGATCTGGGCCACCTGCGCAGTCATATCGTCGAGCGAGCGTTGCTCGCTCTTGAGATAGCCGCGCACTTCACCCCCCGTGCTGCCGGGGCGGTTGCCGCCTTTGGCCCAGGCGTTGCCCTCGATGGCATTGATCTGCTCGCTGTGCCGATCAGTGACCTGCACCAGGCTCAGTTGCCCGCCGCTGTGCAGGCTTACCCCCGCATCGCCACCGTCGAAGCGGCTGCCCTCATAGCGGCCTTCGCTGCCCAACTGAACCTGAATGCCTTGCTTGCCGTAGAGGCTGCCTGGGCGGGCCGTGTCCTTGCTGACAAGACTTGCCAGTGAATCACCCTTGGCCGAGGCGCGCACATTGATGTCTTCGCCAGTGCTGGTGTCGACCCGCAGGTCGCCGCCATAGGCCAGGCGGTCGACCTTGCTCTGCTGCTGATCAACCGCCGCCGCCATGTGATGATGGTCGGCATCGATCTGCAGGGTGCCGGTATTGGCTCGCCATGCCGTACCTTGATCATCGATGCGATCTGCCTTGACCACCACCGAGCCACCACTCAGCTCGCTGACCTGCGCATAGCCGCGGCGCTGGTTTTCCAGGCGTTTGAGGTGCTCCACAGTCATGTCGGCGCCGGCACTCGGGGCGACCAGCGCATCCTCCACAGAGGCCTGCTGGAAGCGCTGACCCTCACCGCCTGCGATCAGTTGCTCGATCGGCCGGGTGAGCCCGCGGTATTCCAGGCTGCCACCCAGGCTGGCGCTCCAGTCGTTACGGTTGTGCTCGCGCACTTCAGTGTCATGCACCGCCCGATTGTCGATGTGCTCGGCATCGATTTGCAGGGTATCGCCGGCAGTCACCCGTGCGGCTTCGGTGACCAGTTGCTTGCTGTTGATATGAAGGTTGTCTGTGGCCGAGAGTTCGCTGCGCTGCACCTTGCTGTCCTCTTGCTGTTGCGTATCGCGGTTGTGGTGGCCTTCGAAGGCCGCACCGAGCTTGTCGATGCCGCCGCTCAACAGCAGGCCGCCGCCGCTCTGGCTGGAGCTGTCGAGCGACTCGTGCTGATTGTGGGTGGCGCTCAGGGTGGTTTGCTCTGCGTTGATGTTCAGGTCGCCGTGGGTGGCCTTGACCTGTGAGCCGTTGACTTGCAGGTGGGCATCGCTGCGCAGGTCGACGTTGCCGGCTTGCAGCTCACTGCCCAGCTGGGTGGTGTCTTGCTGCTCATGCTGGCTGTTGACTACCTGATAGCCCAGGCCCGCCTGGTACTGGTGCGAAGCAGGCGTGCCGTCCTCAGCCTCCTGGGTCTGCTTGGCAGATGCGGTGAGGCCGCGTTGATGAGTCGAAGTCTGCTGTTGGGATCGAGACTGGGCACTGTCGATCAGCAGGTCGCCCTTGGCCTCGACCTTCAGCTGCTGGCCAGCCTTGAGCCTGGAGCCGTGAATGCGCATCTGCTCGGCGCTGGCCAGGTGCAGGTTGCTCTGGGCCTGCACTTCGCTGGCCTGGGCTTGTTCATGTTGCTCGGCGTCGTCCTTGCTCTTGCTTATGAGGCCGAACAACTTGCTGTCGCGGCTGTGCGAGTTGGAGCTTGACTGGGTCTGCCCGCTGGTGACCTCGAGGCTGCCCTGGTCACTGTGCAGGACTGCATCGCTCTGGCTATGCACTTCACTGCCGCGGACGTTTATCGCGCCGGTGGCACTGGCGCTGACTTGGCCAGCCTGAAGGCGGCTGCCGCGGGCGGTTTCCTGATAGTCGTCGCTGTTACTGTCGCCATTCCACAGGTGTTTGCGATGGCGGATGGTTTGGTTTACCCGCGTGCTGTCGACAGCTGCGTCGATGTCCAGTTTGCCGCCGCTGGCGAGATTAATCTGGCCCTCGCTGGTTAGCGTTGCGGCAGCCATTCGCAGGTCGCCGCCCCACTGCAATTGGACCGCTTCGTCAGCCCTCAACGTGGTGCCTTGCACGGTGCGTTCGGTGGTAGTGCGGTCGCGGTTGTAAGTTTCGGTGGTCACGAACCACCAGCCTTTATCCCAGTTCTCCTGCTCGCGGGCGATGGTTTCGCGGGTAGTGGTATCCAGGGTCAGCTGTTGCCCGGCCTTGGCTTCGATACGCTTGGCCTGGCCATCAATAGCGCGCAGGGTCAAGTTGTCCCTGGCCTGCAGCCTCAACAGCCCCTGCTCACTGCGTAACGTGGCGGCCTGGCCGGGTTCACCGCTGATGAACAGATCGCCTGCCGAACCGATGCTGACGCCGTCACGGCCGTTGACCTGCACCGCGCCAACGCGCACGCCGGCACCTTCGCCAGTGCTGACTACCCGAATACGCCCTGCGTGCATCGCACCGAACAGCTGGGCGTCGATGCTCGAAGGCGTCGCAGCCAGGTGTTCGACGACGTTACCGGTCACCGCATCGATACGATTGCGGCCAACGGTGATGTTGAGGTCGTCCTTGGCGCCGAGCTCGCCCGTGCTGTGAATCTGCGGTGCGATCAGGTCCAGCGCACCGCCGTCGTTGCGTTGGCCGCCGCTCAGCACCTGCAGCGAGCCGCTCGCCTGCAAGGTATCGAGCAGCTTCAACTGCTGGTCCTGGACCTCTGCAGTACCGACCGCGAAGCCGGCCCGGGTGGTGTTGATGAAGCTGCCGCCGTTGAGGGTGATGCCGTTGGGGTTGGCGAGGATGTAGTTGGCCGCGCGACCGAAGATTTCCTGCGGGCCTTCGATCAGCGAGGCGTTGCGGCTGACCACCTCATTGAGGATGGTCGAAGCGGCCTGACCGTGAAACTGCGGGTTGGCCGCCAGGGCGCCGGCCAGTTGCGACTGGCCCGACTGCAGCGAGTTGTTGAGCACCAGCCCGGGCTTGCCGACGTTATAGTCGATGAACTGGTTGTGCGACAGGCCACTGGCATTTGGCGGGACGATTTCGATCACCGGCACGCCATGGGCCGGGTTGATCACGGGCGTTCCACCGGGGCCGCTGCTGGGCTGCAATGCGGGTTGGGCAAGGGCTGCGCCCGTGCAGAACAGGCCGACAAACACCGCCCAGCGCAGTGTGTCTGGTTGGATCAGGGGGAGTTGCGCAAGGTTTTTCATTATTGTTTTTCTCGTGGTGGTGGGTGAATCACAGGGACAGGCTCCAATCCAGCACCCAGAATCCCGGCTCGAGGGCCTGTCGAGAACGGTCACTGGCGTACAGCGGAAATTGATAGTCGAGGCGCAAACGGCTGCCCGGCAGGCTGACCTCGACGCCAGCGGCGGCGCCGGCCAGTCGTTGCCAGGGGCTGTCGCTGGTGAGGCGGGCCCAACCCAGGTCTAGGCTGAGTTGTGGGCGTAGCTGCAAGTTGAAGGGCAGGGGTATGGCCAAGGGTTGGCTAACGCTGTTGCGCCAGACCGCGCCGCTGGCGCCGGCGACGCTGTAGGCGCGAAAACCGCGTACCGCCGAGTCGTCGCTGAGCAGCAACTGTTCGATGGCCGGCAGCACATCGCGGCTGTACTGCAGATTGAGTTCGCTCTGCCAGCGCCAGGGGCTTTGCGCTGGCCCCTGACGCACATGCAGCAGATTTGCCCGGTACTTGAGAAACTGCGCTTGTGGATGCGCGGCTGCGCTAGCCGGTGGGTCTGCGCCAAACCAGGCCAAGCCGCGGGCAATGCCGAGGTAGCCGTGCCACAGGCCTGCCTCCAGCCACAGCAGATTGACCCCGGCGTCCAGCGTGGTCAGGGTCGGGCTCTGTAGTTGCAGCAGGCTGTCGTCGAGGCGGTTCTGCAGTTGCTTGTGGTCAAGCCGCGCGCTGGCGCTGAGCATGCCGTGCTGACCGCGCCAGAGCACGCGCTCGGCGCTCACGCCTTGGAAGCGGCTAGTGCCGTTACTGGTGTAACGGGTATCCGGGATCGGCGCTCGGTAGCTCAGCTGGCTGGCGTTGACGGCGAACGTCCACGGGCCGTAGGGCACGCTGTAATACAGGCTGGCGCCCTGGCTCTGCCCCGGTGCGTCGAATACGGCGGCGTTGAGGGTCAGGCGCAGGTCGTCGTTGACCTGCAGCGGGCTGTCGACGCCGAGGCCGAGGCTCAACCTGTGGCGACCGGTAAGGGGGCTGCCGCGGTTGTCCAGGCGGCTGTCCAGGTGCCAGCGCGAACCCACTGCGCGCGGCTCGATGAGTATCTGGGTGCCGCCCTGCAGGGTGCCCGGCAGCAGCGCGGCAGTCAGGTCGTAGGCGCGCAGCCGATTGAGTTGGTCGAGGCCTTGCTCCAGATCAGGCAAGTACAACGGCCGGCCCAGCAGATTGGGAAAGGCGCCGCGTAACGACAATGGCAGGTCGGGATCGGCAAGCCTGATCGACTCGACAAAGCCTTCGATGATGACCACCTCGAGTGGCTTGCCAGTCGCCGGTTGCCGGGCCAGGTACGGTCGACTGGCCGGATAACCGGCGCGTACATAGAGTTCGGTGATGGCCTTGAGTAGGCGATTGAGATCGGCCACGCCCGTGCAGGATGGCAGCAGCGGCCGCAGGTGTTGTTCAAGGTCGGCGCTGGAGATCTGTTTGTTGCCGGTGATGCGCACACCGGAGATCGCCCAGCACTGTTGATCAGGCGGGGCTGACGTGGTCGACTCGACAGTGCTGTCGACCCGCCCCCGGCGCTGCCACTGCTGCAAACGCTGGTGCTGCTCGATTTGCTGCAGCGCGCGTTGTTGATCACGTATCTGCTGGCTGGCGGGGTCGCTGGCGAGCGCCTCTACTGTGCCAAACAGGCCCAGCAAAAGGGCGCAAAGGATTAGTCGACCTACACGGGGCAGGCAAGTAGGCATGGTGAACTTCCGCAACTAGGGCACGGTTTGCGTGCTTCTTTGCGGAAATTCTAAGAAGTTGGCTATTGGAAAATATGCCGTACCTTGCTGACCGGAGCGTCAGACAAGTGCGCGAAGTGCGTAGGAAATTTCTTGTCAGGAGCCGGCCGCTTCAGGGCCGGATCTCGATCATGGTGCCATCCTTGACCATGCTCCATACCTCGCGCATATCGGCATTGCGCATGGCGATACAGCCCTCGGTCCAGTCCAGGGTATGGAAATACCACTCCGGGTATTCCTCATCCAGCGGCGTACCGTGGATCATGATCATGCTGCCGGCGGATACGCCTGCGCGGCGGGCTTTGGCGGCGTCGGTGATGTTTGGGTAGGAGATATGCATGGCCAGGTTGTAGCGGTCGCTGGCCTTGCGCCAATCGAGCCAGTAGAAACCTTCCGGGGTGCGTTTGTCGCCTTCGCGCTCCTTGGCGCCCTTGGGCTGCTTGCCCAGCGAGATGCGGTAGGTCTTGAGCGGCTCGCCGCGGCTGATCAGTTGCAGGCGGCGTTCGGACTTGAGCACCAACACCTTGTCGATCAGCGGTTGCTGGGTCTGCTGCTGTTGCTGCTGCTGCTGCTGCTGCGCGGGCGCCTGGGTTTGCACCTGGCCCTGGGGCTTGCGAATGATGACTTCGGTAAACGCCGCTTGCGACACCGAAGCGACACCACAGCAGATAAGGGCTAGCAACCAACGCATGAAACGGTATCCCTGCAGACTAGGTAATGGGCGGCGCAACGGTCATCGGCGCCACGTATTCATGGCCTATGGGGAAGTGCTGCTCGATGCGGTCGCGATAATAGCATTCTAGTGTGCGTGCGACTGTGCGAAAAGCCAGATGGTCCCACGGGATCTCATGCTCCTCGAACAAACGCACCTCCAGGCTTTCGACGCCGACGGCATAGTCCAGATCGGCCAGTTCGGCGCGGAAGAACAGGTGTACCTGATTGATATGCGGCAGGTCGAACAGCTGATACAGCCTCATTTCGCCGACCCTGGCGCAGGCTTCTTCGACGGTTTCGCGACGAGCGGCCTGATCGATGGTCTCGCCGTTCTCCATGAAGCCTGCGGGCAGAGTCCAGAAGCCGCGGCGTGGCTCGATAGCGCGGCGGCACAGCAGCACCTGGCTGCCATGGGTCGGTAGCACCCCGGCGACGATGTTGGGGTTTTGGTAATGGATAGTCTGGCAATGATCGCAGACGTAGCGCAGGCGGCTGTCGCCGTCGGGGATGCGCTGGATGACCGGCTTGCCGCACGCGCTGCAGAAATTCATGCTTTGCTCCCTTTATATGCGCCTATCTTGGCGCGCCTTGCCGCCCGCCAGCAAGTGCCCGTCGGCCAGGGCTTGGGTGGCCCGCAGCTTTTGGTGCATCATGCACGGCAGGCCTTGCAATCGAGAGTGCGTATGCTGGACGAGCTGTTGCGCCGAATGAGCAACCATACCCCCGCGGCCATGGCGGGTGACCGTCGTTTTCCGGAAGCGGCGGTGCTGCTGCCCATCACCCGCAGCGATGAGCCCGAGCTGGTCTTGACCCTGCGGGCCAAGGGCCTGTCGACCCATGGCGGCGAAGTGGCGTTTCCCGGTGGACGGCGTGACCCGGAAGATCCGGATCTGGTGTTCACCGCGCTGCGCGAAGCCCATGAAGAGATCGGCCTGCCGCCGGGCCTGGTGGAAGTGATCGGGCCGCTCAGCCCGCTGATTTCGCTGCATGGCCTGAAGGTGACGCCGTTCGTCGGTTTGATCCCTGACTACGTCGAATATCGGCCCAACGACGCCGAGATTGCCGCGGTGTTCAGCGTGCCGCTGGAGTTCTTCCGTCAGGACCCGCGCGACCACACCCACCGCATCGATTATCAAGGCCGCAGTTGGTATGTGCCCAGCTATCGCTATGAGGGCTACAAGATCTGGGGTTTGTCGGCGATCATGATCGTCGAACTGGTCAACCTGTTGTATGACGCAGGTATCAGCCTGCATCAGCCGCCTGAGCGTTTCATCAATATCTGAGTGGGGTCGACCCCACCAAGCCGCCGACCGTGAGGAGCCAACCATGAAGTACCGCCTGGGTAACATGCACGTAGAGACCCATCCCACCAGCTGGACGGCACCGACCGCCACGCTGATCGGCAAGGTCCGCCTGCAGGCCGGGGCCAGCGTCTGGTTTGGCGCGGTGCTGCGCGGCGACAACGAGCTGATCGACATCGGCGAGGGCAGTAATGTCCAGGACGGCACCGTAATGCACACCGACATGGGCTCGCCGCTGACCATCGGCAAGGGCGTGACCATTGGCCACAACGCCATGCTGCATGGCTGCACGGTTGGCGACCACAGCCTGATCGGCATCAACGCGGTGGTGCTCAACGGCGCGCGTATCGGCAAACACTGCATCATCGGCGCCAATGCGCTGATTGCCGAAGGCAAGGAAATCCCTGACGGCTCGTTGGTGATGGGCTCGCCGGGCAAGGTCGTGCGCGAGCTTACCGATGCGCAGAAAACCATGCTCGAAGCCAGCGCCGCTCACTACGTGCACAACGCCGAGCGCTATGCCCGCGACCTGGCCGTGCAGGAAGACTGACATGAGCGAAGTCGAACGTCCGGTCAGCTCGCCCTGCGTGAACATCTGCGCGCTGGATGAGCAGGATATCTGCACCGGTTGCCAGCGCAGCGTGGCCGAGATCAGCCGCTGGGGGCGGATGGATAACGACGAACGTCGGCAGGTACTCAGGCTGTGCCATGAGCGGGCGCTGGCGTCCGGGATGATTGTTGGCCTGTGAGGCTGGCGTTGACTTGAAAATCAAGTAATCTGTGCGGCTTGCCCGAAGGTCGCTCACCATGTTCTATCTGCTCGCCTATATCAGCAGCGTAGTGCTGATCAACTACGCGTTTTCCAGCGCTCCGCATCTGGACGTGATCTGGTCCGCCTGGGGCGGGCTGGTGTTCATTCTGCGTGACATGGTGCAAACCCGCTTTGGCCACGGCGCGCTGGTGGCGATGCTGGCCGCGCTGGTGCTGTCATACATCACCTCGGAACCGGCCATCGCCCTGGCCAGCGCCACCGCGTTCTTTGTCTCCGAACTGATCGACTGGCTGGTGTTCAGCATCACCAAGCGGCCGCTGCGCGATCGCCTGTGGCTGAGTTCGGCGCTGAGCATTCCGGTGGACACCTTTATCTTCTTCGGCATGATCGGCGCGTTGACGCCGCTTGTGGTCGGCACCGCCATGGCCTCCAAGTTTGCCGGTGTCAGCGCCGTGTGGTTGGCGATGACCTGGCGCGCACGCAAGGCAGCGCTGCTGCGCTGAGCGCCGCGCCTGTTGTAGAATACCGGTCCTTTTTCAGCGGGTAGCGCTCAGCCTGACGCCGCCCCGCACGCCCACGAGGACCTGAAATGACCCGTATCGGAACTCCACTGTCGCCGACCGCGACCCGTGTACTGCTGTGCGGCTGCGGCGAGCTGGGCAAAGAAGTGGTGATCGAGCTGCAGCGCCTGGGCGTCGAAGTGATCGCCGTCGACCGCTACGCCAACGCGCCGGCCATGCAGGTCGCGCACCGTAGCCACGTCATCAACATGCTTGATGGGGTTGCGCTGCGGGCAGTGATCGAGGCAGAAAAACCGCATTACATCGTCCCTGAAATCGAAGCCATCGCCACCGCGACTCTGGTCGAGCTGGAAAACGAAGGCTTCAACGTGGTGCCAACCGCACGCGCGACTCAGCTGACCATGAACCGCGAAGGCATTCGTCGCCTGGCCGCCGAAGAGCTGGACCTGCCGACCTCGCCGTACCACTTCGCCGACACCTTTGAAGACTACGCCAGCGCCGTCAATGACCTCGGCTACCCGTGCGTGGTCAAGCCGGTGATGAGTTCGTCGGGCAAGGGCCAGAGCCTGCTGCGCAGCGCCGATGACCTGCAACAGGCCTGGGACTACGCCCAGGAAGGCGGCCGCGCCGGCAAAGGTCGGGTAATCGTCGAAGGCTTTATCGACTTTGAATACGAGATCACCCTGCTGACCGTGCGCCACGTCGGTGGCACCACCTTCCTTGCACCGGTCGGCCATCGTCAGGAGAAGGGTGACTATCAAGAGTCTTGGCAGCCACAGGCGATGAGCGCCAAGGCTTTGGCCGAGTCGCAGCGCGTCGCCCAGGCAGTCACCGATGCCCTCGGCGGGCGTGGCCTGTTTGGCGTCGAGCTGTTCGTCAAAGGCGATCAGGTGTGGTTCAGCGAAGTCTCGCCGCGCCCGCACGATACCGGCCTGGTCACCTTGATTTCCCAGGACCTGTCGCAGTTTGCCCTGCACGCACGGGCGATTCTCGGTCTGCCAATTCCACTGGTGCGTCAGTTTGGTCCGTCGGCGTCGGCGGTGATCCTGCCGCAAGGCAAGTCGCAGCAGACCAGCTTCGCCAACCTTGGCGCTGCCCTGAGCGAGCCTGACACGGCGATCCGCCTGTTCGGCAAGCCCGAAATCGACGGCCAGCGCCGCATGGGCGTGTGCCTGGCGCGTGACGAGTCGATCGAGGCCGCACGGGCCAAGGCGACCCGTTCAGCGCAGGCGGTCAAGGTCGAGTTCTGATTCAGCAATGGGGCTGCCTTGCAGCCCCAACTTCCATCAGAGGTGCGCGTTGCGCGTCTCCTTCAGGCACAGCACAGCCAGCAGGCTGATCAGCGCTGCCGCCGACACATACCCGCCAACCCAGCTCAAACCGCCCATGCTCACCAGCTTCTGGGCAAAGAACGGTGCCGCCGAGGCGCCGACAATACCGCCCAGGTTATACGCCGCCGACGCGCCGGTATAACGCACCTGAGTCGGGAACAGCTCGGGCAGCAACGCGCCCATCGGCGCGAAGGTCACGCCCATCAAGAACAGTTCGATCGCCAGAAACAGCGCCACGCCCGCGGTCGAGCCTGAGGTCAGCAGTGGCTCCATGGTAAAGCCCGATGCAATTGCCAGCAGTGCGCCGACGATCAGCACCGGTTTGCGCCCGTAGCGGTCGCTGAGCCAGGCCGACAGCGGCGTGGCCAAGGCCATGAACACCACTGCAAAGCACAGCAGGCCAAGGAAGGTCTCGCGGCTGTAGCCAAGGGTGCTCACGCCATAGCTGAGCGAGAATACCGTCGAAATGTAGAACAGCGCATAGCACACGACCATGGCCGCGGCGCCGAGCAGGGTTGGCCGCCAGTGTTTGGCAAAGACATCCACCACCGGCATCTTCACCCGCTGATTGTCGGCAATGGCCTTGGCGAACACCGGGCTCTCTTCAAGCTTGAGGCGCACATACAGACCAACCAGCACCAGTGCGGCGCTGAGCAGGAATGGGATGCGCCAGCCCCACGCGCGGAACTGCTCGTCACTCAGGCCCAGAGCGAGGCCGAGGAACAGCCCGTTGGCCGCCAGAAAACCAATCGACGGGCCAAGTTGCGGGAACATGCCGAACCAGGCGCGCTTGCCTGGCGGGGCGTTCTCTGTGGCCAGCAGTGCTGCGCCGCCCCATTCGCCACCCAGGCCCAGGCCTTGGCCAAAGCGCAGGATGCACAGGATGATCGGTGCCCACACGCCAATGCTGTCGTAGCCCGGCAGCACACCGATCAGCGTGGTCGACACGCCCATCAGCAGCAGCGAGGCAACCAGAGTCGATTTACGGCCGATGCGGTCGCCAAAATGGCCGAACAGGGCGGAACCCAGCGGCCGCGCCATGAAGGCGATGCCGAAAGTCAGAAACGCCGCGAGCATCTGCGCGGTGCCCGAGCCGGACGGGAAGAACACCGGGCCGATCACCAGCGCGGCGGCGGTGGCGTAGACATAGAAGTCGTAGAACTCGATCGCGGTGCCGATAAAGCTGGCGGTAGCCACCCTCGCTGGCGAGTTGACCGGTGCTGCCGGGGTCGAATCGGAATAGGTGCTGCTGGTGGTCATCTGTGTAGATCCCTGACAGTCGAAGCTCCATGGCCGGCGCAGGTCAGACAGGCAGCTGCGCGCGCACAGGCGCTGGAGCGAATGGTTGTGGGTCGCTCGACTGATCAAAGCCCTGGGGGTAGGCGAGGGGAGCGGGCACTGTTCAGGATGGTGAGGCAGGCGCGCGGGGTACATCAGTGGAGCGGACTGGCCGTGTGGCGCCAAATGCGGATAGCGGGCGCGACGGCAGGGCTGGGTAAGCGTGACCCGAGTATAGCTAGCGGGTCACGGTCCAGACCAGTACCTTGCTCGCACAATTGTCTTCGGTTTCAAGGATTTCCAGCCGGTAGCGGCCAATCTTCAGGCACACGGCACTGGCCGGGATGCTTTCCAGTGCCTCGGTGACCAACCCGTTGAGGGTCTTCGGCCCGCCGTCACAGGGCAAATGCCAGCCCAGGCTGCGGTTGACCTCGCGCAGCGAGGCGGCGCCTTCGATGACGAAGCGGCCGTCGGCCTGCGGATGAATGTGCGGGTTCTGCGGGCTTTGCTCGTCCTCGAACTCGCCGACGATTTCTTCGAGGATGTCTTCCAGAGTGACGATGCCCAGCACTTCGCCGTATTCATCGACCACCACGCCAAGGCGCCGTTGCTGCTTGTGAAAGTTCAGCAGCTGCATCTGCAGTGGCGTGCTTTCGGGTACGAAGTAGGGCTCATAGCAGGCGGCGGCAATCGCCTCCAGGGTCAGCTCGGCGTGTGGCAGCAGATGGCTGATCAGCTTGGTGTTGAGGATTGCCTCGACCTGGTTGATGTCGTTGTGAAACACCGGCAGGCGGGTATGCCGGCTGACGATCAGTTGTTCGATGATGCGTTCGATAGGGTCGTCGAGATTGATCCCATCGACTTCGTTGCGTGGCACCAGAATGTCGTTGACGGTGATCTCGTCAAGTGAACGCAAACCATCGAGCAGGCCGTGGCGCTGGGCTTCGAACTCGTCCTGATCGTCATCGTCGTTATTCTGTGGGTGCAGCGCAACCGCAGTCGGCGCCGGGCGGAACGGGCGCAGGATGAGCTTGGCGATGCCGTCGAGCAGGCACGCCAGCGGTTGCAGCAGAGTCAGCGGCAACTTCAGCAGGTTGGCGCCAAGGCTGACGAACGCTTCCGGATTACGCCGTACCATTCGCCGCGGCAGGTATTCGGCCAGTACCAGCACCAAGACCGCAGCCATCAGACCGCCCAGCCAGAAGCCGTGCTCGCCGCTGTAGCGCTGACCCAACAGGCAGCCCAGGCCAAACACCAGTAGCTTGCCCAGGCTGGCGCCGAACACCAACGCCTGAGCCGGCAAGGCAGGTGCGGCAGGCTCTGTGCCACGTGGTTGCGCGTTGAGTTGTTGGCGGGCGCTATCGACCGCAGTGAACAATGCCGCCCACAGCAGCGCCAGGGCCAGGCAACCCAGCAGTGGCGCATGCAACTGGACGAACAGCGGCAGACTATCCATGGACCACCGTCAGATATGCAGGATGAATTCGCGTACCAGCTTGCTGCCGAAATAGGCCAGCATCAGCAGGCAGAAACCGGCCAGGGTCCAGCGGATCGCCTTGTGCCCGCGCCAGCCCAGGCGGGTGCGGCCCCACAGCAGCACGCTGAACACCACCCACGCCACGCAGGCGAGCAAGGTCTTGTGCACCAGGTGCTGGGCAAACAGGTTGTCGAGGAACAGCCAGCCCGAGATCAGTGACAGCGACAGCAGTGCCCAGCCGGCCCAGAGGAAGCCGAACAGCAGGCTTTCCATGGTTTGCAGCGGCGGGAAGTTGCGGATCAGCCCGGACGGGTGCTTGTGCTTGAGCTGGTAGTCCTGCAGCAACAGCAGCAGCGCCTGGAACACGGCGATGGTGAACAGCCCGTATGCCAGGATCGACAGCAGGATATGGGCAAGGATGCCCGGTTCTTCGTTGATCAGCGGCACTGTACCTGCGGGGGCGAACTGCGCCAGCAAGGCGGTGATCGCGCCGAGCGGGAACAGCAGGACCAGCAGGTTCTCCACCGGAATGCGCAGGCACGCCAGCAGGGTCAGGGCGATCACTGCGACGGCGATCAGGCTCGAGGCACTGAAGAAGTCCAGGCTCAGCCCCAACGGGGTGATCAACTGGAAGAACAGCGCGCCGGCCTGGGCGATGACCGCGATCGTGCCGAGCAGACCGAGCAGGCGCTTGTCGGCACGCGTGCCCTGGGCCAGGCGCATGCTGTGGTAGATCGCAGCGGCAATATAAAGGCCGGCGGCGAGCAGATTGGGGATGAGGCTGGGTGAAGAGAGCATAAGTCCTGATAGGCAAGCCCGGGAAGATCGCGAGTTTGGCATAGAACGCGGGTGCCAAGGAAGGCCGAAGCACGGCTCTGCCGTTGATCCAGCGCAGGCCTCGCGCTGCGGATGATTGGGCCGATGGTCCTGTACATGGTGTGCGCGGCGTCAAGTCTCCGCTATAATCGCCGGCTTGCTGTTCCCCGTGCGTGTCGATTACCGCCGGGGCGCCTGACAAATCGCGGCTTTGCCAAGCCTGAAAGGATCACCATGTTCGAAAACCTGACCGACCGCCTGTCACAGACGCTGCGCCATGTCACCGGCAAGGCCAAGCTGACCGAAGACAACATCAAGGACACGCTGCGCGAAGTGCGCATGGCGTTGCTCGAAGCCGACGTTGCGCTGCCGGTGGTCAAGGATTTCGTCAACAGCATCAAGGAACGCGCAATCGGCACCGAGGTGTCGCGCAGCCTGAGCCCGGGCCAGGCGTTCGTGAAGATCGTCCAGGCCGAACTCGAAAGCCTGATGGGCGCAGCCAACGAAGACCTTGCCCTGAACGCCGCCCCGCCCGCCGTGGTGCTGATGGCCGGCCTGCAGGGTGCGGGCAAGACCACCACCGCCGGCAAGCTGGCGCGCTTCCTTAAAGAGCGCAAGAAGAAGTCGGTAATGGTGGTGTCTGCCGACGTCTATCGTCCGGCGGCGATCAAACAGCTGGAGACCCTGGCAGGCGAAGTCGGCGTGACCTTCTTCCCGTCCGACATCAGCCAGAAGCCTGTGGCAATCGCTGAAGCGGCGATCCGCGAGGCCAAGCTCAAGTTCATCGACGTGGTCATCCTCGACACCGCCGGTCGTCTGCACATCGACAGCGACATGATGGACGAGATCAAGGCGCTGCACGCTGCGGTCAAGCCGGTCGAGACCCTGTTCGTGGTCGACGCCATGACCGGTCAGGATGCCGCCAATACCGCCAAGGCGTTTGGTGATGCGCTGCCGCTGACCGGCGTAGTGCTGACCAAAGTCGACGGTGACGCCCGTGGCGGTGCCGCGCTGTCGGTACGCTCGATCACCGGCAAGCCGATCAAGTTCATCGGTATGGGCGAGAAGAGCGACGCGCTCGAGCCGTTCCACCCTGACCGTATCGCCTCGCGCATCCTCGGCATGGGCGACGTGCTCAGCCTGATCGAGCAGGCCGAGCAGACCATCGACAAGGCCAAGGCCGACAAGCTGGCCAAGAAGCTGAAGAAGGGCAAGGGCTTCGACCTCGAAGACTTCCGCGACCAGCTGCAACAGATGAAGAACATGGGCGGCCTCGGCGGCTTGATGGACAAGCTGCCGAGCATCGGCGGGGTCAACCTGTCGCAGATGGGCAATGCCCAGGGCGCGGCCGAGAAGCAGTTCAAGCAGATGGAAGCGATGATCAACTCGATGACCCCGGCCGAGCGCCGCGATCCCGATTTGATCAGCGGTTCGCGCAAGCGCCGCATCGCCCTCGGCTCCGGCACTCAGGTGCAGGACGTCGGCCGGTTGATCAAGCAGCACAAGCAAATGCAGAAGATGATGAAGAAATTTTCCACCAAGGGCGGCATGTCGAAGATGATGCGCGGCCTTGGCGGCATGATGCCAGGTGGCGGCATGCCCAAGATGTAACCCTACTCAGGCCAGTGGCGCGAAGGCGCGGCTGGCCGGGATCCCGCTTCGGCGGGGACACCGCTGCCTTGCGAGAGGCAGCTTTATCGCAGATCGGCAGGCGGGTCTTTTTTCAGGGTGAACAACCCGGTGAAAAAAGGCATTTGCAAATGTCCGGATATTCCTTGAGAATATGCGGCCTTTCGGGCACCCGTGTGCCCGCTGTGCATCATGATTTGCAGCACCGACTACAGGAACGATGTTCAATGCTTACCATTCGTCTTGCCCGTGGCGGCTCCAAAAAGCGCCCGTTCTACCAACTGACCGTAACCGACTCGCGTAACCCGCGTGACGGCTCCCACATCGAACAGGTTGGCTTCTTCAACCCAGTCGCTCGTGGTCAGGAAGTTCGTCTGTCCGTTAAACAAGACCGCGTTGCTCACTGGTTGAGCGTTGGCGCACAGCCGTCTGAGCGTGTTGCTCAGCTGCTGAAGGAAGCTGCCAAGGCTGCTGCCTGAACAGTATGAACGCGACGCCAGAAAAGGCTGACGACCTCATCGTCGTTGGCAAGATTTTTTCGGTACACGGCGTTCGCGGCGAGGTGAAGGTTTATTCCTTTACCGATCCGATTGAAAACCTGTTGGATTACCAGAACTGGACGCTTCGGCGCGAAGGGACGGTCAAGCAGGTCGAGCTGGTCAGTGGCCGTTCCAATAAAAAGGAGCTGGTCGCCAAGCTCAAGGGCCTCGACGATCGTGACGAAGCACGTCTTCTGAGCGGTTACGAGATTTGCATCTCGCGAAGCCTTTTGCCCAACCTGACTGACGACGAGTACTACTGGTACCAGTTGCAAGGTCTGAAAGTCATCAACCAGGACGAGCATCTGTTCGGCACGGTTGATCATCTGTTGGAGACCGGCGCGAACGATGTAATGGTGGTCAAGCCTTGTGCAGGCAGCCTGGATGACCGTGAGCGTCTGTTGCCCTATACGGCGCAATGCGTGCTTGCAGTCGACCTTGAAGCCGGCGTGATGCGGGTCGAATGGGACGCGGATTTCTAACTGATGGGTAACCTTCGCGTAGAAGTCATCACGTTGTTCCCCGAGATGTTCTCGGCCATTACTGAGTACGGCATTACCAGCCGCGCGGTGAAGCAGGGCTTGTTGCAAGTCACTTGCTGGAATCCGCGGGACTACACCACAGATCGTCACCATACGGTGGATGATCGGCCGTTTGGCGGTGGTCCGGGGATGGTGATGAAGATCAAGCCTCTGGAAGATGCACTGGCTAGCGCCAGGCAAGCGACCGGAGCAACGGCGAAGGTGATCTACCTCTCGCCACAGGGCCGCAAGCTGGATCAGCAGGCGGTTCAAGGCTTGGCCGAACAGGAATCTTTGATCCTGATCGCCGGCCGATACGAAGGCATTGACGAGCGCTTTATTGAGGCTCATGTCGATGAAGAGTGGTCGATTGGTGACTATGTACTTTCCGGTGGCGAGCTGCCGGCCATGGTACTGATCGATGCGGTTACGCGGCTGCTGCCCGGAGCTTTAGGGCATGTAGGCTCGGCGGAGGAAGATTCCTTCACCGATGGCTTGCTGGATTGCCCGCACTACACCCGACCTGAGGTGTATGCGGATCAGCGTGTACCCGACGTGTTGCTAAGTGGCAACCATGCACATATCCGGCGATGGCGGATGAAGCAGTCCCTTGGTAGGACCTTCGAACGTCGCGCCGATCTTCTGGAAAGTCGCTCACTTTCTGGAGAAGAGAAAAAGCTGCTCGAGGAATACCTCCGCGAGCGGAACGATAGTTAACGTATCGATGGTGGATCACGTTTTCCACCTTAGGAGCACAGCATGACTAACAAAATCATCCAGCAGCTCGAAGCAGAGCAGATGAGCAAGGAAATCCCTACCTTCGCACCAGGCGACACCATTGTCGTCCAGGTTAAAGTGAAGGAAGGTGATCGTTCCCGTCTGCAGGCATTCGAAGGCGTTGTTATCGCCAAGCGTAACCGCGGTCTGAACAGCGCCTTCACCGTGCGCAAGATCTCCAGCGGCGTTGGCGTTGAGCGTACCTTCCAGACCTACAGCCCGCAGATCGACAGCCTGGCCGTGAAACGTCGTGGTGACGTGCGTAAAGCCAAGCTGTACTACCTGCGTGACCTGTCCGGCAAAGCCGCTCGCATCAAAGAAAAACTGTCCTGAGTACAGTTTGACTGGCGGCTGCGGCCGCCATGCGAGAAAAAAAGCAGCCTTCGGGCTGCTTTTTTGCTTTCTGCAACCTTGCCTTAGTGATGTGACATAACCATGACCAATACCCGCGAGCAGGAAATCCAGCGCCGCACCGAACTGTCGATAACCCGCGTGACCAAGGCGGTGTTCCCCAACACCACCAACCACCACAACACCTTGTTTGGCGGCACCGCGCTGGCCTGGATGGATGAAGTGTCGTTCATCGCCGCAACGCGCTTTTGCCGCTTGCCGTTGGTGACCGTGTCGACCGATCGCATCGACTTCAAACACCCGATCCCGGCCGGAACCATCGTCGAGCTGGTCGGCACTGTGATCAAGGTGGGCAATACCAGCTTGCAGGTGCAGGTCGATGTGTTCGTCGAGAACATGTATCTGGATGGCCGCGAGCGCGCCATTCATGGGGTCTTCAGCTTTGTCGCCATCGACGAGGACAAACGCCCGGTGCCGGTGCTGGCCGGGTTCTGACGCCTGCAGCGCCGAGCGCCGATGACAGCGTGTCGGTGGCTGTGAAACACTCAGCCCATCTTCCCTGGATAGCGACTGTGCATGCCCGCCCTTGACCACCCTTTGATTGACCAGTTTCTCGATGCGCTGTGGCTTGAGAAAGGCCTGTCCGACAACACCCGCGTGTCCTACCGCAGTGACCTTGCGCTGTTCAACGGCTGGCTGCAGGAGCATGGCGTTGCCCTGCCAGATGCTGGTCGCACGTTGATTCTCGATCACCTGGCCTGGCGCCTCGATCAGGGTTACAAGCCGCGCTCGACGGCGCGTTTCATCTCCGGCCTGCGTGGCTTCTTTCGCTACCTGCTGCGGGAGAAGCTGATCGCCGTCGATCCCACCCTGCAGATCGACATGCCGCAACTGGGCAAGCCACTGCCCAAGTCGCTGTCGGAGGCTGACGTCGAGGCGTTGCTGCAGGCGCCGGATCTCAGCGAGGCTATTGGTCAGCGTGATCGGGCCATGCTCGAGGTGTTGTATGCCTGTGGTTTGCGCGTTACCGAACTGATCAGTCTGACCCTTGATCAGGTCAATCTGCGCCAGGGCGTGGTGCGGGTAATGGGCAAGGGTAGCAAGGAACGGCTGGTACCAATGGGTGAGGAAGCTGTGCTGTGGCTGGAGCGCTATGTGCGTCATGGCCGCCCTGAGCTGCTCAACGAGCGCCCCAGCGACGTGCTGTTCCCCAGCCTGCGCGGCGAGCAGATGACCCGGCAGACCTTCTGGCACCGGATCAAGCACCAGGCCAAGGTTGCCGGAATCGACAAGGCCCTGTCGCCGCACACCCTGCGTCATGCCTTTGCCACGCACCTGCTCAATCACGGTGCAGACCTGCGCGTGGTGCAGATGCTGCTGGGCCACAGTGACCTGTCGACCACGCAGATCTACACCCATGTAGCCAAGGCTCGGCTGCAGCAGCTGCATGCACAGCACCATCCGCGTGGATGAAGCAAATTCATGTTGCGCCTAGCGGTCGCTGAGGGCTCATTCAGCACAGCCTGATGTGGTAGGCTTGGGCGGTTTGCACCAAGGGCCGCACGGTCGCCGCGGTTTTTACCCGCAGGTGACGTCTTCGGCCCGGTCCGTCTTCAGGAGTACCCCATGCGCGTGACCCGTATCATTGCCGCCGCCGGCTTGGCGCTGGCCAGTACCTTTGCTGTGGCTGCAACCAGCGAAACCAACAATGGCGCCGCCGAGCAGGCAATCCGCAAGAGCCTGCAGACCCTCGAACTGGAAGTGCCGATCGAGAGCGTCGCCAGCAGCCCGCTCAATGGCCTCTATGAAGTCAAGCTGCAGGGCGGCCGCGTGCTCTACGCCAGCGCCGACGGCCAGTTCGTCATGCAGGGTTATCTGTTCCAGATCGCCGACGGCAAGCCGGTCAACCTGACCGAGAAGACCGAGCGCCAGGGTATCGCCAAGCTCATCAACGGCATTCCAGCTGCCGAGATGGTGGTTTATCCTGCCAAGGGCGAGACCAAGTCGCATATCACCGTGTTCACCGACACCACCTGCCCGTACTGCCACAAGCTGCACGCCGAAGTACCCGAGCTCAACCGTCGCGGTATCGAAGTGCGCTATGTCGCCTTCCCGCGCCAGGGCCTGGGTTCGACCGGTGACGAGCAGTTGCAGGCCGTCTGGTGCTCCAGCGACCGCCGCGCGGCGATGGACAAGATGGCCGATGGCAAGGACGTCAAAGCGGCCAAGTGCGTCAACCCGGTGGGCAAACAGTTCCAGTTGGGCCAGTCGATCGGTGTCAACGGTACGCCAGCCATCGTGCTCGAAAGCGGGCAGGTGATTCCTGGTTACCAGCCAGCCCCGCAAGTGGCCAAGCTGGCCCTGGCTGCCGGCAGCAAGTAATCCAATTCAGTGCGCCGTCGCCATGCGGCGGCGGTAGTTTTCACGGTCGGCCGAGTGCCGGCCGTTCTATGGGGAGTTCACAGTGAAACCGGTCAAAGTAGGCATCTGTGGGTTGGGGACCGTCGGTGGCGGTACCTTCAATGTACTTCAACGCAACGCCGAGGAGATTGCCCGTCGTGCCGGGCGCGGTATTGAAGTTGCTCAGATTGCCATGCGCTCGCAGAACCCGAACTGTCAGATTACCGGTACCCCCATTACCGCTGACGTGTTCGAGGTTGCCAGCAACCCGGAAATCGACGTCGTCATCGAACTGATCGGCGGCTACACCATTGCCCGTGACCTGGTCCTCAAGGCCATCGAAAACGGCAAACATGTGGTTACCGCGAACAAGGCGCTGATCGCCGTGCATGGCAACGAGATCTTTGCCAAGGCGCGCGAGAAGGGCGTTATCGTTGCTTTCGAAGCCGCCGTTGCCGGTGGTATTCCGGTGATCAAGGCGATCCGCGAAGGGCTTTCGGCCAACCGCATCAACTGGCTGGCCGGGATCATCAACGGCACCGGTAACTTCATCCTCACCGAAATGCGCGAAAAAGGCCGGGCGTTCCCCGATGTGCTGGCCGAAGCACAGGCGTTGGGTTACGCCGAAGCCGATCCGACCTTCGACGTCGAAGGCATCGATGCAGCGCACAAGCTGACCATCCTGGCCTCGATTGCCTTTGGTATCCCGCTGCAGTTCGACAAGGCCTACACCGAAGGCATCACTCAGCTGACCACTGCTGACGTCAACTATGCCGAAGCACTGGGCTATCGCATCAAGCACCTGGGCGTGGCCCGTAGCACCGAGGCCGGTATCGAGCTGCGCGTGCACCCGACGCTGATCCCGAGCGACCGCCTGATCGCCAACGTCAATGGCGTGATGAACGCGGTCATGGTCAATGGCGATGCCGCGGGTTCCACGCTGTACTACGGCGCTGGCGCCGGCATGGAGCCGACTGCTTCGTCGGTGATCGCCGACCTTGTCGACGTGGTACGGGCGATGACCTGCGACCCGGAAAACCGCGTGCCGCACCTGGCCTTCCAGCCGGATTCGCTGTCGGCCCACCCGATCCTGCCGATCGAAGCCTGCCAGAGCGCCTACTACCTGCGCATCCAGGCCAAGGATCACCCCGGTGTGCTGGCTCAGGTCGCGAGCATCCTCTCCGAGCGCGGGATCAACATCGAGTCGATCATGCAGAAGGAAGCCGAGGAGCAGGACGGCCTGGTGCCGATGATCCTGGTCACTCATCGCGTGGTCGAGGAGCACATCAACGACGCGATCCTGGCTCTGGAGAGCCTGCAGGATGTAGTCGGCAAGGTCGTGCGCATCCGCGTCGAGCAGCTCAACTAATTTCGCCGTCGGGCCGCGTCTGCGGCCCGGGCCCCAGCATTGAAGGTTTGCACCATGCGCTATATCAGCACCCGCGGCCAGGCACCGGCCCTGAACTTCGAAGACGTCCTGCTTGCCGGTCTCGCCAGTGATGGCGGCCTGTATGTGCCGGAGAACCTGCCGCGTTTTACCCAGGAAGAAATCGCCTCGTGGGCCGGCCTACCGTACCACGAGCTGGCCTTCCGGGTGATGCGCCCGTTCGTGGCCGGCAGCATCGCCGACGCCGACTTCAAGAAGATCCTCGAAGAAACCTACGGCGCCTTCGCCCATGCGGCAGTGGCGCCGCTGCGTCAGCTTGGCTCCAATGAATGGGTACTGGAGTTGTTCCACGGCCCGACCCTGGCGTTCAAGGACTTTGCCCTGCAACTGCTCGGCCGCCTGCTCGATCACGTATTGGCCAAGCGCAACGAGCGCGTGGTGATCGTCGGTGCTACCAGCGGCGACACCGGCTCGGCAGCTATCGAAGGCTGCCGCCGTTGCGACAACGTCGACATCTTCATCCTGCACCCGCATCAGCGCGTATCGGAAGTACAGCGCCGGCAGATGACCACCATCTTTGGCGAAAACATCCACAACATTGCCATCGAAGGCAACTTCGACGATTGCCAGGAGATGGTCAAGGCCAGCTTCGCCGACCAGTCGTTCCTCAAAGGCACGCGCCTGGTGGCAGTCAACTCGATCAACTGGGCGCGGATCATGGCCCAGATCGTCTACTACTTCCACGCCGCCCTGCAGTTGGGCGGGCCGGCGCGTTCTGTGGCGTTCTCGGTGCCGACCGGCAACTTCGGCGACATCTTCGCCGGTTACCTGGCGCGCAACATGGGCCTGCCGATCAGCCAGCTGATCGTCGCGACCAACCGTAACGACATCCTGCACCGCTTCATGAGCGGCAATCAGTACGTCAAGGAAACCCTGCACGCGACCCTGTCGCCGTCGATGGACATCATGGTTTCGTCCAACTTCGAGCGGCTGCTGTTCGACCTGCACGGGCGCAACGGTGCGGCGATTGCCGAGTTGATGGCCAACTTCAAGCAGGGTGGTGGCTTCAGCGTCGAGCAAGACCGCTGGACCGAGGCACGCAAGCTGTTCGATTCGCTGGCGGTCAGTGACGAGCAGACCTGCACGACCATTGCCGAGGTGTTTGCCAGCACGGGTGAGGTGCTTGATCCGCATACGGCGATTGGCGTGCATGCGGCACGTGAGTGCCGGCGCAGTCTGGATACGCCGATGGTGGTGTTGGGTACGGCGCATCCGGTCAAGTTCCCCGAGGCGGTGGAGAAGGCTGGGGTGGGCAAGGCGTTGGAATTGCCGGCGCACCTGACTGACCTGTTTGAGCGGGAAGAGCGGTGTACGGTGTTGGCCAATGACCTGAAAGTGGTGCAGGGGTTTGTTAGCCAGCATGGCAATCGCGGTAAGCCATTGTGATGGGGTAGCTGGGGGACGCTTCTACATCTGGTTTGCCTAGCGCGATTTCTGTAGGAGCGGCCTCGTGTCGCGATTGGGTCGCGCAGCGGCCCCGGCGATCTCCGGTTCGTTCACCATTGCTGTGGGCTTATCCGTTTTCCGATGTTGGTTATGCGGGCCCCTTTCGCCCTTACGGCGAGTCACTTTTTTGGCAAACGCCCCAAAAAAGTAACCAAAAAAGGACTTGGCTCCACATCCGGCCCCTGCCCTGCGCTGCGGGGTTCCCTCGCTCTGGTCTTGCTCCCGGGAGGACCGCGCTGTACGGGCCATCCTGGCCCGCAGCGCTTGCCGGCCATCCATGGACCGTCACCTCCCTTCGCAAGACCTGCGCTCGGCCTCCTGAGTCGCCGGTGGATCAACATCAAAAGCAGATCAAGATCAAAAGCACGCCTCGCTGCGCTGGCGCAGATTAACAGCGGGGCCGCTTCGCGGCTGAACCCGCTCCCACAGAGTTCGCGTTGCCAGGAGTGGTGTGCAGTATGGAAGCGAGGTTGCTGGAGCGTCGAACCAAAGGTCTGCTGAGAGCATCGCATCCTGTGGGAGCGGGTTCACCCGCGAAGGTCTGCGAAGCAGACCCCATTCACGGATTGTCCTGTTCGCACTTTCAGCCTTTTCCTATATCCCTCGCACTTGACCCTTTCTACAGTTGGCGCTACTTCAACCCGGGCGCGCGGCGCTCAGGAGCGCCCTATGTACCGGCTCAACGTCGTCATCTATCACACTCGTCCCGCCCAGCAGATCAGCCTGCATCAGGCTTGCAATGCTCAGGGCATATTCAATGTGCGCATCGCCGACAACCTGGTCATCGCCACAACCTTGCTGGCTCGCCGGCGTGCACCTGATCTGCTGATCGTCGACCACGCCATGCCCAGTGCCGACGGCAAGGCGTTGCTGCAGCACCTGAGCTTGACCTGCCCATCTACGGCGTTGCTGTTGATCGGTCAGCCCCGTCCCGCGCATCTTGATATCGCCCAGCAGGCCCGGCAAAAAGGCTTGTGGGTGGTCAACGAACTGGCCTGGCCTTTGTCGATGCCAGCATTGCAACGAACGCTGCAGCGAGTAGGTGGCAGCCGCCATAAGCCTGCTGTGAGCGATTTTCAAACTGTCATGATGCGCGCGCATGCTCACTGAACCCCGCAGCAACGAACTTTCTGCGGCCGCCAAGGGTCAGTACCCATATAGCCAAAAAACAAGTGAGTGCGCCGGATGGAAAGAATTTGCAGACTGCTCAATGATGCTCTGACCCCTTACCAAGCTCACCTCGCCGCCGCCGATGCCAATGGCAATCGGCAACTGGTTCTGCGTGACCCTCAAGGCAATGTCACCCTGCAACGGGCTGTCACCTCGCGACAATTGCAGGAACAGAGCCTGCTGATAGATCTGGTCGATGGCCTGCATCGGGATGTGCAGATTGCCGAAGGACGCCTGCAGCCTTGTGTGATCGCTGCCCTGCAGCAGCGCCAACCGATTCACGGAACCTTTGCCAGCTGATTGCGTCTTATTTGCTAATGGCAGCCCAGCGGCGCTTTGCTCCGGTGACGTTGAGCTGCCACGGAAAGTCCAGATGACTTTCGCTTGACCCCGGTCGTCTTCCCCAGCGACCGGGGTTTCTTTTTTCTGGCTCAGGGCGTGGCGTAGGCCTGATCGTCGGCCAGCTCTGCGGCCCGCTGCATATACGCTTCGCGCTGCTCTGGATCTAGCCAGCGGGCATACAGATCCGGCAATGTGTCACGGCGCAGCGCCGGCAACAGTTTGTCGATATGGCCGATCGCCTCACGCCCGAGCGGTGTGTCGGAACAGGCGACATGCATTAGCTGGTAGGGCTGCACGCTCTGGATCGGATAAAAACGGTAACTGTGCGTATCCGCGCCTTGCTGATTGAGCAGGTAGCGCAACTCTGGCCAGTAACCCAGCACCAGCTGCAAACGGCCCAACTGCTGCATCTGCAGCAAGCTGGCGGTCGCTTCGGTGCCGTAGTGACGGTTGAAAGCGCTGTCGGGCAGTTGCCTGAGCAACTTATCGACCGAGGCGCTGTAACTGCGCTCGGCAACAATCCCGAGCTTCAACGTGCTCTGGGTCAGTAGGCGTTTGAGGTCGACGCTGCCGCCTTGCAGGTAAGGTTCGATCAGCGCCTGGTCCTCGTTGCGCACCAACAGGCCGCTGCTCAACGTGGCCATGGTCGGGCTGGAGAAATAAGCGTACTTGGCCCGCTCCGGGGTCCACAGCAGGGTAGGGTCGCAGGTGAAGGAGGGCTCTTGCAGCATCTGGATGCCGCGGGCGCGGTTGACCCGGACGATGCTGTGCTCGTACTCGGGCATCTGCGCGATCAGCAGCGGCAGCATGCGGTCGAGCACGCCCTGGCCTTGTTCAGGCCCTTCAAAGATCGTGAAGGGCGGCAGATCGCGGATCAGCCACAGCAGCTTTTCCTTGGCCGTGGCTACGCCGGGCAGCAGCGCGCAGCTAACTGCAAGCGTCAGCAGCCAGCGTAACTTGAGCCTGAACACCACGGCGGCGCGGTTCAGACCGCGCCGTCCTTGCGCAGCCGGGCAATGGCTGCAGCATCGTAGCCAAGCCCGCTGAGCAGCGCCGTGGTGTGTTCGCCCAGCGCCGGGCCAACCCATTCAGTCGAGCCTGGCGTGTCGGACAGCTTCGGCACGATGCCGGGCATCTTGAACGCTTTGCCATCGGGCAAGCGGCCCTGCAGGAACATTTCGCGGGCCAGAAACTGCGGGTCGCTGAACATGTCCTCTGCCGAGTAGATCCGGCTGGCCGGCACCTGCGCGGTGTTCAAAACCTCCAGTACCTGTTCCAGCGGCAAGCCATTGACCCAGCGATCGATCACGCCGTAAAGCTCGTCACGGCGCAGGTCGCGGCCGTCGTTGCTGGCCAGGGTTGGGTCATCGGCCAGGTCGTCGCGGCCGATTGCCTGCATGAAGCGCTTGAAGATCGCATCGCCGTTGGCGCCGATCTGCACATGCTTGCCGTCGGCGCTGGTGTGGATGCATGAGGGAGTGATGCCGGGCATGATGTTGCCGGTGCGCTCGCGGATAAAACCGAACACGTCGAATTCCGGCACCATGCTTTCCATCATGGCGAATATCGCTTCATACAGCGCCACATCGACCACTTGCCCGGCACCTCCATTGACCTCGCGGTGACGCAGCGCCATCAATGCACCGATCACGCCCCACAGGGCGGCAATCGAGTCGCCGATGGAGATACCGGTACGCACGGGCGGGCGATCATCGAAGCCGGTGATGTAACGCAAGCCACCCATCGATTCGCCGACCGCACCGAAGCCTGGCTGGTCTTTCATCGGCCCGGTCTGGCCGAAGCCCGACAGGCGTACCATGACCAGACGCGGGTTCAGCGCATGCAGCACGTCCCAGCCCAGGCCGAGTTTTTCCAGCACGCCGGGGCGGAAGTTTTCGATCAGGATGTCGGCTTCGGCCAGTAGCCGCTTGAGGATCTCGCGACCTTCCTCGTGCTTGAGGTTCAGCGTCAGCGACTGTTTGTTGCGCGCCTGGACGAACCACCACAACGACGTGCCTTCATACAGCTTGCGCCATTTGCGCAACGGATCACCGCCGTCGGGCGATTCGACCTTGATCACCTCGGCACCGAATTCGGCGCAGATGCGCGACGCAAAGGGGCCGGCGATCAGGGTCCCGAGCTCGATGACTTTAAGGCCGGCGAGGGGTTTGCTGGGCGTTGGCATGGGGGCATCCGTGGCGGCAGAAACAAAGCGCTGGTTTTATCACAGCTCGCCTGCGGCAGATACTGCCGCGACGCAAGCAGGGCAGGATCAGTTAGACTAGCCGACTTTCTCCAGCTAGAAGCCCGTCACCCATGGCCCAGCCGTCCACCACCTACAAGTTCGAACTGAACCTGACCGACCTCGACCGCAACGTCTACGAAAGCGTCAAGCAGACCATCGCCCGCCACCCTTCGGAAACCGAAGAGCGCATGGCCGTGCGCCTACTCGCCTACGCGCTCTGGTACAACGAGCAACTGTCGTTCGGCCGTGGTCTGTCGGACGTCGACGAGCCTGCGCTGTGGGAAAAGAGCCTGGATGATCGCGTCCTGCACTGGATCGAAGTCGGCCAGCCCGACGCTGATCGACTGACCTGGTGCTCGCGTCGCACCGAGCGCACCAGCCTGCTCGCCTATGGCAGCCTGCGTGTGTGGGAAACCAAAGTGCTCGGCGCGATCAAGAACCTGAAAAACGTCAACATCGCCGCCGTCCCGCAAGATGTGCTGGAAGTCATCGCCAAGGACATGCCGCGGGTGATCAAGTGGGACGTGATGATCAGCGAAGGCACGGTGTTCGTCACCGACGACCGCGGCCAGCACGAAGTGCAGCTGCAGTGGCTGCTCGGCGAGCGCGGCTGATTTCAACCTTTATAGACTGCTGAAGACCCCATGCGTATCGAACCCCGCCCGTTGCCGCCCACCCTGCCTTTTCTGGGAGCCTTGCCGCCGTTGCTGACCCGCCTGTACGCCGCTCGCGGCGTGCAATCGGAGGCTGAACTGGACAAGAGCCTGGCCCGTCTGCTGCCGTATCAGCAGCTCAAGGGCATCGACGCGGCGGTCGATCTGCTGGTCGAGGCGCTGGACCAGCGCCAGCGTATCCTCATCGTCGGCGACTTCGATGCCGATGGCGCCACCGCCAGCACCGTTGGCGTGCTGGGCCTGCGGCTGCTGGGCGCGGCGCATGTCGACTATCTGGTGCCAAACCGCTTCGAGTACGGCTATGGCCTGACCCCGGAAATCGTCGAAGTCGCGCTGCAGCGCCAGCCGCAGCTGCTGGTCACCGTCGACAACGGTATTTCCAGTGTCGAGGGCGTGGCCGCTGCCAAGGCGGCCGGGCTCAAGGTGCTGGTGACCGACCACCACTTGCCCGGCCAGCACTTGCCGGACGCCGACGCCATCGTCAACCCGAACCAGCCAGGCTGCGAGTTCCCCAGCAAGTCGCTGGCCGGGGTAGGGGTGATCTTCTACGTGCTGATGGCCTTGCGCGCGCGTTTGCGCAGCCTTGGCCGTTACCAGACCCAGGCGCAACCGAACATCGGCGAGTTGCTCGACCTGGTCGCGCTGGGCAGTGTCGCCGACGTGGTGCCGCTGGATGCCAATAACCGCATCCTGGTCCATCAGGGCCTCGAGCGAATTCGTGCCGGTCGCGCCCGCGCTGGCTTGAAGGCGATCCTGGAAGTCGCTCGCCGTGACTACCAGCGCATCACCTCGACCGATCTGGGCTTTATCCTCGGCCCGCGCCTGAACGCCGCAGGCCGGCTGGACGACATGAGCCTGGGCATCGAATGCCTGCTTTGTGACGACCCGGCGCTGGCCCGCGACATGGCCGAGCAGTTGGACGGCCTCAACCAGGACCGCAAGTCGATCGAGCAGGGCATGCAGCGCGAGGCGCTGGCCCAGCTTAAGGACCTGCCGCTGGAGTCGATGCCGTATGGCCTGTGCCTGTTCGATGCCCAGTGGCATCAGGGCGTGATCGGCATCCTCGCCTCGCGCCTGAAAGAACGTTACCACCGCCCGACCATCGCCTTTGCCGATGCCGGTGAGGGTTTGCTCAAGGGCTCGGCGCGTTCGGTGCCAGGCTTTCATATCCGCGATGCGCTGGATGCCGTGGCTGCGCGTCACCCGCAACTGATCAGCAAGTTCGGTGGCCACGCCATGGCCGCCGGTTTGTCGCTGCCGGCAGAGAACTTCCCGGCGTTTGCCGCCGCGTTCGACGAAGAAACCCGGCGTCAGCTCAATGAAGACGACCTGACCGGGCGGTTGCTGACCGACGGCTCCCTGGCGGTTGAAGAATTCCACTTGGACCTGGCCCGCGCCCTGCGCAACGCCGGCCCGTGGGGCCAGCATTTTCCCGAGCCGCTGTTCCATGGTGTGTTCCAGCTGGTTGAGCAGCGTGTGGTCGGCGAGCGGCATTTGAAGGTGGTGCTCAAGAGCGAGTGCGGTGCGGTCAAGCTCGACGGTATTGCCTTCGGTATCGACCGCGAAGTCTGGCCCAACCCCACCGTGCGTTGGGTCGAGCTGGCCTACAAGCTGGACGTCAACGAGTTTCGCGGCAACGAAAGCGTGCAACTGATGATCGCGCACATCGAACCACGCTAACCGGCTGCTGCAGGGATACTCCTGCGACCGGGCTGAACCCTGGTCGCAGCAAACTGGTCTAGGCTCAAGAGAACCGGTACCAGGCCACGGCTGCACATCAGTGCCCGGGCCGGTCACCCATTTGGAGTCCCAGGGAGATCCCCCATGAGCCTGCTGTTAGAGCCCTACACCCTCCGCCAGTTGACCCTGCCCAACCGCATCGCCGTGTCGCCGATGTGCCAGTATTCGGCCGCCGATGGCTTGGCCAATGACTGGCATCTCGTGCACTTGGGCAGCCGTGCCGTAGGCGGGGCCGGGCTGGTCTTCACCGAAGCCGTGGCGGTCACTGCCGATGGTCGGATTACCGCTGAAGACCTCGGTCTGTGGGATGACCAGCAGATCGCGCCGCTGCAGCGCATCACCCGCTTTATCACTGCCCAGGGTTCGGTACCCGCCATTCAGCTGGCCCATGCCGGGCGCAAGGCCAGCACTCATCGGCCCTGGCTGGGCAAGCACGGCAGCGTCAAACCGGAGGACGGCGGCTGGCAGCCGGTCGGCCCGTCGAAAATAGCCTTCGACCCGGAGCACACTGCACCGCGTGAGCTGAGTACCGGCGAGATCCAGGAGATCATCGACGCCTTCGTCAAAGCCGCCGAGCGCGCGCTCACTGCGGGTTTCAAGGTGGTCGAACTGCACGCTGCCCATGGCTACCTGCTGCATCAGTTTCTCTCGCCGCTGAGCAACCAGCGCCGCGATGAATACGGCAGCAGCTTCGAAAACCGCATTCGCTTTACCCTTCAGATTACCGAGGCTGTGCGTGCGGTATGGCCCAAAGAGCTGCCGCTGTTCGTCCGGGTGTCGGCCACCGATTGGGTCGAAGACGGCTGGAACCCTGACGAAACCGTCGAGCTGGCGCGCCGCCTGCGTGCGCTAGGGGTGGACTTGATCGACGTGTCGTCTGGCGGCACTTCGGTCAACGCCGAGATTCCCACCGGCCCGGGCTATCAAACGCGCTTTGCCGAGCGCGTGCGCAAAGAGGCGGAGATCGCCACCGGCACCGTCGGCATGATCACCGAACCCGCCCAGGCCGAGCACATTCTGCGCACGGGGCAGGCTGACCTGATCTTCCTCGCCCGTGAACTGCTGCGTGATCCGTACTGGCCGCTGCATGCCGACGACGATCTGGGTGGCAACAAGGCCACTTGGCCAGCGCAATACCAACGGGCAACCCACCGCGCCAACCCGATTCACGAGTCCGACCTGCGCGACGCCTGACGTTGATGTGGCTGCCTTGTCGTCGATAAAAGACGGCGACAAGGCAGCCAACACGGCTAGTGCTTGAACATCACATGGCGGACACAGGTGTAGTCCTCCAGCCCATACATCGACATATCCTTGCCGTAGCCCGATTGCTTCTGCCCGCCGTGGGGCATCTCGCTGATCAGCATGAAGTGCGTGTTGACCCAGGTGCAGCCGTATTGCAGGCGTGCGGCAAGGCGGTGCGCGCGGCCCACGTCAGCGGTCCACACCGATGAGGCCAGGCCGTACTCGGAGTCGTTGGCCCACTCCAGCGCCTGGGCTTCGTCGGCAAAGCGAGTGACGCTGACCACCGGGCCGAACACCTCATGACGGGCGATTTCGTCGTCTTGGAGCACGTCGGCCAGCAGAGTCGGCGCGTAGAAGAAGCCTGCACCCTCCAACACCTTGCCGCCAGTGACCAGGCGGATATGCGGCTGGTCGAGGGCGCGTTGCACCATGCCTGCTACCTTGTCGCGGTGTTGCGCACTGATCAGTGGGCCGAGTTCGGTGTCGGCCGCATCCTGAGGTCCCGGCTTGATGCTGGCGACAGCCTGGCCCAGGCGCTCGACCAATTCATCGTAGATGGCGTCCTGCACATACAGCCGGCAGGCGGCGGTGCAGTCCTGGCCGGCATTGTAGAAACCAAAGCTGCGAATGCCAGCGACGGCCGCATCGAGATCGGCGTCATCGAAGATCAGCACTGGCGCCTTGCCGCCCAACTCCATGTGCATGCGCTTCACGCTGGCGGCAGTGGCGCCGATGATGTTCGCCCCGGTCGGGATCGAGCCGGTCAGCGATACCATGCGTACGCGCGGATGAGTGACCAGCGGCGTGCCCACAGTCGCGCCACGGCCAAACAGAATGTTCAACACACCGGCCGGGAAGATCTCGCGGGCCAGCTCGGCCAGGCGCAGCGCTGTCAGCGGGGTCAGCTCGGAGGGCTTGAGCACCACGGTGTTGCCTGCGGCCAGTGCCGGCGCGATCTTCCACGCGAGCATCATCAGCGGGTAGTTCCACGGCGCAATCGAGGCGACCACGCCCAATGGGTCACGCCGCACCATCGAGGTGTGCCCCGGCAGATACTCCCCTGCCGCCGAACCGCCCAGGCAGCGCGCCGCCCCGGCGAAATAGCGAAACACGTCGACAATGGCCGGGATCTCGTCATTGAGGGCGGCGGCGAGGGGCTTGCCGCAGTTCTGCGATTCGAGGCTGGCCAGTTCTTCGCCGTGTTGCTCAATGGCATCGGCCAGCGCCAGCAGGGCCAGCGAGCGGTCTTTCGGGCTGGTCTGCGACCAACTGGCAAAGGCGCTGTCGGCGGCGCGCACGGCGCTGTCGACCTGCGCCTCGCTGGCCTCGCTGATCTGCGCCAGGGCAGTGCCTGCGGCTGGGTCGAGTACGGTCCAGGCCGGGCCTTCACCGGCCACCAGTTGGCCGTTGATCAGCATCTGGGTGTGCATGGGGTAATCCTCCGAGGCATTTGCGATGGTCGATAGCGTAGACCACTCACTGCAGCTCATTGGCTACCCGGCTGGTGACCTCGACGACCTGGCGTGCGCCGCGGCTGATTTCGTCCATCGCGTTGCCGGCCTGGCTGGCCAAGTCCTGCACCGCGCAGGCATGCTCGCGGCTGTTCTGAATGCCTTTGAAGGCGCCATCGGCCAGTTCTCGGTTCAGACGCACTACCTCGAAAATGTCCCGGGTGGCCTCGGTAGTGCGCGCGGCCAGGCGCCTGACTTCATCGGCAACCACAGCAAAGCCGCGGCCCTGATCGCCGGCACGGGCGGCCTCGATGGCCGCATTGAGTGCCAGCAGGTTGGTCTGCGCCGCGATCCCGCCGATGATCTCGACGATCGCACCAATGTTCAGCGACTGCGCCTGCAGCGCTTGCATGTCCTGGCCAACGCTGGCCATTTCCCCGGCGATGGATTGCATGGCCGACGCGGCCTGCATGACTACTGTCAGGCCTTGCTGTGCGCTGTGCTCGGTGGTCAGCGAAACATCATGGGCGAGGTCGGCAGCGCGGCGCACGAGGTCGGCCTTTTCCACCTGTTCGGTTACCACATTGGCGAACTTGGCCACCTTGTAGAGGCGACCGTGCTGGTCCTTGATCGGGTTGTAGGTCGCTTCAAGCCATACGCTATTGCCGCGGGCGTCGATACGACGAAAGCGCCCCGCCACGAACTGCCCGCGATTGAGCGCTTGCCAGAACTGGGTGTAGTCGGCGCAGGCGGCGTCCTCGGCAGAGCAGAACATGCGGTGGTGCTTGCCGAGAATCTGCGTCAGGCCATAGCCCATGGTGTTGAGAAAGGCTTTGTTGGCGTCGAGCACCATGCCGTTGAGGTTGAACTGGATGATGGCGGTGGAATGGTCAAGGGCGTTGTACAACTCCAGCCCGTCCCGGTCACGGCGGCTGGTGCCGGGGCTGGCGCAGCCGTAGCCGTGATGTTGGCCCAGCGCGTCGCGCAACCAGCATAGCTGAAGTAGCACCGGGCGACCGTCGGCGCCCCGGCAACTGAGCGACGGCGAGCCTGTCAGTGGTGCCGGCAAACTGCAGCCTGGTTCAAGCAGGGCTTCGAGCTTGACCCCGAGCAGTTGCGCGGCGGAAAAGCCCAGCGCGTTGGCGAACGGCGCATTGACCTCGGTGAAGCAGCCGTTGGCATCGAGGCGAGCGCTGAGCAGTTGCTGTTCCAGTTGGGCGAGCACGGCTTGCAGGCTGTCCAGTTGTTGTTGGCAAGCGAGCAGTGCCTGCGTGCAGCGGCGGTTGAACACGGCGAACTCCAGTAATTGTCAGGATAAATGCTCGCCTGCACCGAAATGCACCCGGTCCTTGCCGGCGCGTTTGGCCTTGTACAGGCAGCGGTCGGCGTGGATAAGGATGTCGGCTAGGGCTTGATCGTGGCTGAAGGGCACCAGCCCAGCGCTGAAGGTGAAGCGGGCGGGAGCTTCGCGGCTGTTGCGTACCGCCTCCAGCAGGCGCTGGGCGATGGCCAGGGCGATGGCTGGGCTCTGGGCATCGATGATGACGCCGAATTCCTCACCACCCAGCCGCCCGGCACAGTGGCTGCCGGCCATGTTGCGCAGGCGTGCGGCGAGCACGCGCAGCACCTGATCGCCGGCGGCGTGGCCAAGTTGGTCGTTGATCCGCTTGAAGTCGTCGATATCGATCATCATGAAGAAACCGCCACAGTGGCTTTCGATGACGCGCTCGAAGCGGTCCATCAGTGCACGTCGGTTGTACAGCGAAGTCAGGTAGTCGGTTTCCGACAGGGTGCGATAGTGCTGCTCGATCTGCAGTGTGATGCTCAGTGCGCGCAGGTAGGTGCGGCTGTTGATCCAGCCCAGGCTGATCGAGAAGGCAAAAAAAATAGCCAGATACCAGCGGTAGTCGCTCACGTCATCGTGACCGATGTGGGGCATCACCAGCACCCAGCTCAACACGGCGACCAGCAGATAATCCATTGGCCCACGGATCAGCAGCGATGCGCCGACCACCGCCAGAACGGTCATGGCCAGAGAGAACTGGCGATGCAATGGCGGGTAGTCGAGAAAGATCAGCTTGAAGCCGAGCACCACCGTCAGCATGAACAGCAAGCCTGAATACCGCCATACGTTGTCCGAGTTTGTCCGTGTCTGGATGATGAACAGAGCCATCATCATCAATAGCGGTCCCCAGGCGCCGAGGGTGGCGATGCGTTCGTCAAGCACCAGGTGAACGGCAAGCCAGCTGGCGATAACCAACAGTTGCACGGCGATGATGCCTTCGCGCAGCAGCAGCCTGATGCGCGGGCGATGATCAGCCGAGACATCCAGCTCCAGGCTGGGGTATTTCCGATTCAAGGGCATAACTACCAAGCTCCATGCTGACCCGCGTGACGGCGAAGTAGATCGCCATGGTGTGCCTGACCAGCTCGGCGAACGCCGGGCGCATCTCGACCAGTGATCCCTGGGTGCGGAAGTAGCCTTTGCTTTCGCCTTCCTTGACCAGCCGTGCCACGTGCATGGTGGATACCCCGAGCCGGGAGGACAGCTCGGCATAGCTGGAGACCTTGTAGCCGCCGTCGTTTGAGCGAAAGCCCCGGGTATCAAGGTACAAGCTCAGCATCGGCAGATGACCACCGTCGCGGTTCATGATCCACTTGGCCCCCGGCAGCAGCCCGTCCAGCAGCACGTCCGCATCCAGCAGGTGAGCGAATCCGCTGAAGTATTGACGCAGGAACGCCGTTGGCTCGGTGCGCTGCCAAGGCTGGGCATCGGGTATCAGCTTCTGGGCCGGTATGAGGTATGCGCTGATCAGTTGTGTGGCCAGATCGATAGCGGTTTTGCTGGGTCTGTAGATGCGTTGCCGAGCATCATCCGGGTGGGGCGATACGTGCATATAGCCCGATATCAGGAAGAACGAGAAATACGACTCCAGGGTGTTGCGCGTCAGGTAGCCACGCCGCTCGCAAAATGCCTTGACCCGCGATAACGGTGTCATAGGGTCGTGGAAATGAAAGGCGAACAGCGACAGCACGACCATCAGGCGGTCGTATTTGAGCAAGCTCTTGAAGAAGAACGGTTTGCGCCGGTATTGCTCAAGCATCAACTGCAGGTGGTGGTCCAGCGCGGCATCGGAATCAAGCCGGTAGAAGTTGCTGATCGTCAAATGCAGGTAGTCCAGCAGTTCGGCTCGTTTCATGGCTAGCAACATCACCTAATATCAATGGCTGCACATGGCCATTATCGTTTCAGCGCCGATTATGCGGTCTCGCGGAGCAAATTCAGGATGGCCCCAAAAATGTTGCAAGGTTGACCGCGGGGCAAGGTCTGGCCATGCATGGTCGATGGAGCTGGACCCTTGGCGGCTATTCGATGATCAGGCCGAGCGTGCCGCCTTGCCAGCGCACTTGGTCGGCTTGTGCAACATCCCGAAGCAAATACTTCCATGGCGAACGACAGGCCAAGCCTTACTCTGGGTTTTCCTTTCTGTAGCGTGGAGACGTGCGCATGAACACCCGAGGTTTGCTCGATCAACTGTTCAAGACCGGCCAGGAAATGCTCAGCAAACAAACCGGTAAAAGCGCTGGCGGCAAGCCGTCGCTCGGTGCAGGCGGTCTCGGTGGGCTGCTCTCCGGGATGGGCGGCGGCGCCTTGGCAAGTGGCGCCATGGGCTTGTTGCTCGGTAACAAGAGCGCGCGCAAGTTAGGCGGCAAGGCGCTGACCTACGGCGGCCTGGCAGCGCTGGGGGTGATCGCCTACAAGGCCTTCAATAACTGGCAGGCGCAGCAGGCCACTGGCCAGGTGCGCGAGCCGCAGACGCTCGACCGGCTGCCACCGGCTGAAGCCGAGCTGCACAGCCAGGCCGTGCTGCGTGCGCTGGTCGCGGCAGCCAAGTCCGATGGCCATATCGATGAGCGTGAGCGTGAGCTGATCGAAGGTGAATTCACCCGTCTGGACAGCGACCGCGAACTGCAGCAATGGCTGCACGCCGAGCTGAACAAACCGCTCGACCCGGCAGAAGTCGCCCGCGCCGCGCAAACCCCGGAAATGGCCGGCGAGATGTACCTGGCGAGCCTGATGATGGTCGATCAGGAAAACTTCATGGAGCGCGCCTACCTCGATGAGCTGTCGCGCCAGCTGCGCCTGGATCCGGCGCTGCGCCAGGAGCTTGAAGCCCAGGCCAGGCTTGCCGCCGGTCAGTAATCTGGCTATTTGCCACCTTTGCCGGCAGGGATGCCGCAAACGCCGCTCATTCAGCTGAGAAACCCGGCTCATGCCTGGGCTATACTCGAGCGATTTCCCCGCTCGTACTGAATTCTTGAGGGCTGATTTTGAAAAACTGGACCATGCGCCAACGGATCCTGGCAAGTTTTGCCGTGATCATCGCCATCATGTTGTTGATGATCGTTGCAGCCTACTCAAGGTTGGTCGCCATTTCCGCGAGCGAGGAAGCGGTCGGTTCCGATGCCATCCCCGGCGTCTACTACAGCTCGATGATCCGCAGCGCCTGGGTCGACAGCTACGTCACCAGCCAGCAGTTGGTCGGCCTGAGCAAGCATCGCGATATCGCCTCTGCGGATATCGAACTGTTCAAGAGCTTTGAAGAGCGCCTGCGCCAGCACATGGCCAGTTATCAGGGAACCATTCGTAATACCGAAGACCAGACCAGCTTCGACGCCTTCGTCGACATGGAAAAACGTTACATCGCCGACATCGAACTGGTACTCGAGGCCTACCGGCAGAAGAACTACGCCGAAGCCGAGCGCTTGATCACCGACGTGCTGACACCCGCCTGGGTTGAAGGGCGCAAGCACCTCAACACCGTGATCGAACGCAATCGGGAAGCGGCCGATGTAGCCACCAAAGACATCGTCAGCGCCGTGGCCACCGCCAAGGGCAGCATGATCGTTTCGCTGATCCTGGCCATCATCGCTGCCGGCATTTGCGGGCTGCTGTTGATGCGTGCGATCACCACGCCCATGCAACGCATCGTACATGCCCTCGATAAGCTGCGCTCGGGTGACTTGAGCATGCGCCTGGACCTGGACCGTAAGGACGAGTTTGGCGCCATCGAAACCGGCTTCAACGAAATGGCCGAATCCCTCGCCAGCCTGGTCGCCCAGGCCCAGCGCTCGTCGGTGCAGGTGACCACCTCGGTTACCGAAATCGCCGCCACCTCCAAGCAGCAGCAAGCCACGGCCACCGAAACCGCAGCCACCACCACCGAAATCGGCGCCACCTCGCGTGAGATCGCCGCCACGTCGCGTGATCTGGTGCGGACCATGACCGAGGTCACCTCGGCTGCTGACCAGGCCTCGATCCTCGCCGGCTCCGGCCAGCAAGGCCTGGCACGCATGGAAGAAACCATGCACCAGGTGATGGGCGCGGCCGATCTGGTCAACGCCAAGCTGAGCATCCTCAACGAGAAGGCCAGCAACATCAATCAGGTGGTGGTGACCATCGTCAAGGTTGCCGACCAGACCAACCTGCTGTCGCTGAACGCTGCGATCGAGGCCGAGAAGGCCGGCGAATACGGCCGCGGTTTCGCCGTGGTGGCCACTGAAGTGCGCCGCCTGGCCGACCAGACCGCCGTGGCGACCTACGACATCGAGCAGATGGTGCGCGAGATCCAGTCGTCGGTTTCGGCCGGGGTAATGGGCATGGACAAGTTTTCCGAAGAAGTCCGCCGCGGCATGTTCGAAGTGCAGCAGGTTGGCGAGCAACTCAGCCAGATCATCCATCAGGTCCAGGCGCTGGCGCCGCGGGTATTGATGGTCAACGACGGCATGCAGGCCCAGGCCACCGGTGCCGAGCAGATCAACCAGGCGCTCTCTCAGCTCAGCGACGCCAGCACCCAGACCGTCGAATCGCTGCGCCAGGCCAGTTTCGCCATCGATGAGCTGAGCCAGGTCGCGGCTGGCCTGCGTGGCGGTGTCTCGCGTTTCAAAGTCTGATGACAATCAAGGATCTACCTCAGCGCGAACCCACAGCCGGCTCCGGCAAAGGCGTGCTGTACCTGCAGTTTCGCCTCAACGACCAGCGCTTCGCCCTGGATGTGCGTGAGGTGGTGGAAGTGCTGGCGCTGCGTACGCTCAAGCCTATCGCTCAGGCCCCGGGGTGGGTGCGCGGGATTCTCAGCCATCGTGGTGCGCTGATCCCGGTGATCGACCTGGCCGCGCTGAGCTTTGCCAGGCCGGCCGCAGCACGCACCAGCACGCGGCTGGTGGTGGTGCGTTATCACCCGGCTGCCAGCGCTATCACGCTGCACCTGGGTTTGATCCTCGAGCAGGCCACCGAGACCCTGCGCTGCCAGCCTGACGAGTTCCAGCCGTATGGGCTGGACAACGGCGAGGCGCCCTATCTGGGCCCGGTGCGCCAGGATGCCCAAGGCATGTTGCAGCGCATCGAGATCGACCAGTTGCTCAGTGACGAGGTCCGTCGCTTGCTGTTCCCGGATGCGCCAGCGCAGGTGCCGGCATGATCGAACAGCAGTTTTTTCGATTCTTGCAAGAGCGCATCGGCCTGGATGTCGAGTCGGTCGGAGTGCCCATGGTCGAGCGTGCCCTGCGTCAGCGCAGTGCTGCGCTGGCAGCCCACGACTTGAACGATTACTGGCTGCTGCTGCAGCAATCGACGGCTGAACAGCAAGCGCTGATCGAGGCGGTGATCGTCCCGGAAACCTGGTTTTTCCGTTATCCCGAGTCGTTTGCCGCGTTGGCCGGCCTCGCGCACAAGCGCTTGGCCGAACTGGCCGGTGTGCGGCCGCTGCGCATCCTCAGCCTGCCGTGCTCGACCGGCGAAGAGCCGTATTCGATTGCCATGGCGCTGCTCGACAGCGGCATGAGCGCCGCCGCGTTCAGTGTCGATGGGCTGGACATCAGCCCCAACTCGGTCGCCCGTGGACGCCAGGCGCTGTACGGGCGCAATTCCTTTCGTGGCAGTGATGTGGCCTTTCGCGAGCGGCATTTCAGCGCTACCGGTGAGGGCCATCAGTTGCATGAGCGAGTCTGCCACCAGGTCGATCTGCAGGTCGGCAACGTGCTTGATCCAGCCCTGGCTAGTCGCAACGGGCATTATGACTTCGTGTTCTGTCGCAACCTGCTGATCTACTTCGACGTGCCCACCCAGCACCGGGTGTTTGCGGTGCTCAAGCAATTGCTGCATGCCCAGGGTGTGCTGTTCATTGGCCCCGCCGAAGGCAGCCTGTTGGCGCGCCTGGGCATGCGGCCATTGGGCATCCCGCAGTCGTTCGCCTATGTGCGCCAGCCGGAACAAGCCGTGCCCGTAGTTACCCCGACGCCTGCACGGCCGGCCCTGGCGTCTGCGCCATGGAGCCAGCCGCCTGTGCCGCGTAGCGTGCCGCCAGCGCCGCGGCACGTGCGCCCAGCGCCCGCCCCGTCGCTAGTGGCCACTGCCGGGCAGGCCGGCGAGAGCGAGCTGCTGGCGCAAATCGCCCGCCAGGCCAACGCCGGCGACAGTCAGGCCGCGCTGGCCAGTTGCGAGCGCTACCTGCGCCAGTTCGAACCCAAGGCGCAGCTGTACTACTGGCTGGGCCTGCTCAGCGACACCGCAGGCGACAGCCACAACGCCATTATCCATTACCGCAAGGCCGTGTACCTTGAGCCGCAACACCCCGAGGCGCTGCTGCAACTGGCCACGCTGCTCGCCGCACAAGGCGATGAGGCCGGTGCGCGGCGTCTGCAGGAACGCGCCGCGCGTGCCGGTCGGGAGCCGCAACGATGAGCGAGATTCATGAGCTGCTGCTGGTCAGCGAAGACCACGCGCCGATCGACGACTGCTGGAATCGCATCGGCGTGCATGGCAACAAACAATGCCCTTTGCTTGAACAGCATATTCACTGCCGCAACTGCGAAGTGCATGCCGCAGCCGCCACGCGCCTGCTCGATCGCTACGCCCTGCAGCAGGACCAAGAGCCTGTCGCCGCCGCGCCGCTGACCGAATGCACCGGGCGTTCGATGCTGGTGTTCCGCCTGGGTGAAGAATGGCTGGCGCTGGCGACTGCCAGCCTCGCCGAGATCGCTCCGGTGCAATCCGTGCATTCCCTGCCGCATCAGCGCTCGCGGGTACTGCAAGGTGTAGCCAATGTGCGCGGCGCCCTGGTGCCGTGCCTGTCACTGGCCGCGCTGCTGGGGGCCGACAGCCTGCCGGCCAGCCCCATCAATGGTCGGGTAATGCCACGCATGCTGATTCTGGCCGCCGAAGGCGGGCCGGTAGTTGCTCCAGTGGATGAAGTCGATGGCATTCATCGGCTTGATATCGATGCCTGTGAAGACGGCCAGGACACTGCGCGCTTCACTGCCGCCGTGCTGCAGTGGCGCGGGCGCAGCGTGCGCGTACTGGATTCGACCCACTTGCTATCGGCTGTCAAGCGGAGCCTGTCATGACCCCTGAGCAAATGCGTGATGCGTCTTTGCTGGAGCTGTTCAGCCTGGAGGCCGAAGCCCAGACCCAGGTGCTCAACACTGGCCTGATTGCGCTCGAGCGCAACCCGACCCAGGCCGATCAGCTCGAAGCCTGCATGCGTGCCGCGCACTCGCTCAAAGGCGCGGCGCGGATCGTCGGCGTCGACGCCGGGGTGAGCGTCGCCCACGTCATGGAAGACTGCCTGGTCGCGGCCCAGGAAGGTCGGCTACGTTTGCGTGGCGAACACATCGATGCCTTGCTGCAAGGCACCGACCTGCTGATGCGCATCGCTACGCCGGGCGATGCCGCCGGTGAGCTGGCAGTGCCGGGCTTTGTCGCGCAGATGACGGCGTTGCTCGACCCCGCTGCCGCTTTCAGTGCGGCGCCGCAGTTGGTTGCTGCAGCAGTGAGTGAGGCGTTGCTGGCCGCGCCGTCGGTGGCCAGCGCCGAAGTACCCGCGCTGGCCGCCCAGGCGCAAGCCGATGTCGAGCCTGCACCGCGGCCAGGCAAACGCAGCAGCCAGACCGGCGAGCGAGTATTGCGGGTGACGGCGGATCGCTTGAACAGCCTGCTCGACCTGTCCAGCAAGTCGCTGGTGGAAACCCAGCGGCTCAAGCCCTACCTGGCCAGCCTGCAGCGGCTCAAGCGCATGCACGGGCAGGGCATGCGTGCCCTCGACGGGCTGAAGAGCCAGCTTGAGAGCAGCGGCCAGAGCCCTGAAGTACTCGATGCGCTGGCCCAGACCCAACGCCTGCTCGGCGAAACCCAGGCCATCCTGCAACAGCAAGCAGCCGAGCTCGACGAGTTCGGCTGGCAAGCCAGCCAGCGCGCGCAAAACTTGTATGACACGGCGCTGGCCTGCCGCATGCGGCCATTCGCCGACGTGCTTACCGGGCAGAGCCGGATGGTCCGCGATCTGGGCCGCTCGTTGGGCAAACAGGTGCAGTTGCAGATCGAGGGCGAGAAAACCCAGGTCGATCGCGATGTCCTGGAAAAACTCGAAGCCCCGCTGATTCACCTGCTGCGCAACGCCGTCGACCATGGCATCGAACTGCCCGAACGACGCCTGTTGGCGGGCAAGCCCAGCGATGGCGTGATCCGCCTGCGTGCATCCCACCAGGCTGGGATGCTGATTGTCGAGCTGAGTGACGATGGCGCCGGCATCGACCTTGAGCAGCTGCGCTGCAGCATTGCCGAACGGGCCTTGTCACCGGCCGAGACCGTGGCGCAGATGAGCGAAGCCGAGCTGCTGACGTTCCTGTTCCTGCCCGGTTTCAGCATGCGCGATCGGGTCACCGAGGTATCCGGTCGCGGGGTGGGGTTGGACGCAGTGCAGCATATGGTGCGCGAGCTGCGCGGCTCGATCGAGCTGACCCAGGTTGCTGGCCAAGGCTGTTGCTTCCATCTGCAGGTGCCGCTGACCTTGTCGGTGGTACGCAGCCTGGTGGTTGAGGTCGGCGGCGAGGCGTATGCCTTTCCGCTGGCGCATATCGAGCGCACCCTTGACGTGCCCGCCGAGGCCATCGTCCAGATCGAAGGGCGTCAACACTTCTGGCACGAGGAGCGCCATATCGGCCTGGTCTCGGCCAATCAGTTGCTCAATCGCCCGCAAGGGCAGGGCGATGAGCGCAGCCTGCGGGTTGTGGTCATTCGCGAGCGCGAGCAGCTCTACGGGATTGCCGTCGAGCGCCTGATCGGCGAGCGCGTGCTGGTGGTCATGCCGCTCGATGCGCGCCTGGGCAAGGTTCAGGATATCTCTGCCGGAGCGTTGCTCGACGATGGCTCGGTGGTACTGATCGTCGACGTCGAAGACCTGCTGCGCTCGGTGGAAAAGCTGCTGACTACCGGCCGCCTGGAGCGCATCGAACGCAACGGCGCCAGTGCCAAAGGCGTCAGCCGCAAGCGCGTGCTGGTGGTGGACGACTCGCTGACGGTGCGTGAGCTGCAACGCAAGCTACTAAGCAATCGCGGCTACGACGTGGCCGTTGCGGTGGATGGTATGGACGGCTGGAACGCCCTGCGCGGCGATGACTTCGACCTGCTGATCACCGACATCGACATGCCGCGCATGGACGGCATCGAGCTGGTCACCCTGGTGCGCCGCGACCAGCGCCTGCAAGGCTTGCCGGTGATGGTGGTGTCGTACAAGGACCGTGAAGAAGACCGCCGGCGTGGCCTGGATGCCGGCGCCGACTACTATTTGGCAAAGGCCAGCTTCCACGATGACGCGTTGCTGGATGCAGTGGTCGAGTTGATCGGAGGTGCACAAGGATGAAAATTGCCATCGTCAACGACATGCCCCTGGCCGTCGAGGCGCTGCGCCGGGCGCTTGCGCTGGAGCCGGCGCATGAGCTGATCTGGGTCGCCGGCAATGGCCAGGAGGCGGTCGAGCGCTGCGCCGCACAGATCCCGGACCTGATCCTCATGGACCTGATCATGCCGGTGATGGACGGCGTCGAGGCAACCCGGCGAATCATGGCGGTAACGCCCTGCGCTATCGTCATCGTCACGGTCGACCGCAAGCAGAACGTGCACCGCGTGTTCGAGGCCATGGGCCACGGCGCGCTGGACGTAGTCGATACGCCGGCGCTGGGCGCGGGTGATCCGCGCGAAGCGGCCGCGCCATTGTTGCGCAAGATCCTCAATATCGGCTGGCTGATCGGTCAGCAGCGCACTTCGGCGCCAAGCAGCGTGCCCGCCGCTGTGCGCGAAGTCTCGCAGCGTACCGGCCTGGTGGCGATTGGTTCGTCTGCTGGCGGCCCGGCCGCGCTTGAAGTTTTGCTCAAGGGCCTGCCCAAGCAGTTTCCGGCGGCCATCGTGCTGGTGCAGCATGTTGACCAAGTGTTTGCCGCAGGTATGGCCGACTGGCTCAGCAGTACCTGCGGCCAGGTCGTACGGCTTGCCCGCGAAGGCGAGCCGCCGCAGGCCGGGCAGGTATTGCTGGCAGGCACCAACCACCATATCCGCTTGCTGAAAAACGGCCAGCTCGCCTACACCGCCGAGCCGGTCAATGAAATCTACCGACCCTCGATCGATGTGTTTTTCGAGAGCGTGGCACGCCATTGGAATGCGCCCGGCGTGGGCGTTCTGCTCACCGGGATGGGCCGCGATGGCGCCCAGGGTTTGAAGATGATGCGCCAGCAGGGCTTTTTGACCCTTGCCCAGGACCAGCAGAGCAGTGCTGTATATGGCATGCCCAAGGCCGCTGCGGCGATTGATGCAGCGATGGAGATCCGCCCGCTCGAGCGCATTGCCGGGCGATTGACGGAGTTTTTTACCAAATGACATCAGCAATTGAGTCACACCGCCTGGACGGTCGTGACCAGGTGAACAGGCATGATTGATCTACCAAGCGCAGGTCTTGTGACCGCCAACGAAAACTCGGCGATGGTGCTGCTGGTGGACGATCAGGCAATGATCGGCGAAGCGGTGCGGCGTGGGCTGGCCCATGAAGAGAATATCGACTTCCACTTCTGTGCCGATCCGCATCAGGCCATCGCCCAGGCCATGCGCATCAAGCCGACGGTGATCCTCCAGGACCTGATCATGCCGGGCCTGGATGGCCTCACCCTGGTGCGCGAATACCGCAACCACCCGGCCACCCAGGACATCCCGATCATCGTCCTGTCGACCAAGGAAGACCCGTTGGTCAAGAGCGCCGCGTTTGCCGCCGGGGCGAATGATTACCTGGTCAAGCTGCCGGACACCATCGAACTGGTGGCGCGAATTCGCTACCACTCGCGCTCCTACATGACCCTGTTGCAGCGCGACGAGGCGTATCGCGCACTGCGCGTCAGCCAGCAGCAACTGCTCGACACCAATTTGATGCTGCAGAGCCTGATGAACTCCGATGGCTTGACCGGCTTGTCCAATCGCCGCCACTTCGACGAGTACCTGGAACTGGAGTGGCGCCGGGCCATGCGTGAGCAGCAGCAGCTGTCGCTGTTGATGATCGACGTCGACTACTTCAAGGCCTTCAACGACAGCTTCGGCCACCTGGCCGGTGACGAGGCGCTGCGCCAGGTGGCTGCAGCGATTCGCAATTCATGCTCACGGCCAAGCGACCTGCCGGCGCGCTACGGCGGCGAAGAGTTCGCTCTGGTGCTGCCTAACACCTCGCCGGGCGGCGCCCGCCTGATTGCCGAAAAACTGCGCCAGTCGGTCTACGCCCTGGGCATTGCCCACACCGCACCCGAGGCCGATGCGCGGCTGACCGTGAGCCTGGGCATCGCTACCTTGACCCCGGCCATCGGTAGCCATTGCCGGCAACTGATCTCGGCCGCCGACAAGGGCCTGTACCTGGCCAAGAATAATGGGCGCAATCAGGCCGGTATTGCCTGATAAGCGCCTTGCGCCTGCCCGGCGGGTCTGCCGCCGTGGCTCGGACTGGTTTATACTCACCGGCTTTTCACCGAATTCGCGCGAGTAGCCTGCCCAATGGAAATCCAACCGATCCTCAACACCATCAAAGACCTCACCGAACGTTCCGAATCGATTCGGGGGTATCTTTGACTACGATCTGAAAGCTGAGCGCCTGATCGAAGTCAACCGCGAGCTGGAAGACCCGGCCGTGTGGAACAAACCCGAGTACGCCCAGGAGCTGGGCCGCGAGCGCGCCATGCTGGCGCAGATCGTCGGCACCCTGGACGAGATGTCCAGTGGCCTGGCCGATTCGCGCGAGCTGCTCGACATGGCCGTCGAAGAAAACGACGAAGCGGCGGTCAACGACGTTGTCGAAGTGCTCGAAGGACTCGAAGAGTCCCTGGCCAAGCTGGAATTCCGTCGCATGTTCAGCGGCGAGATGGACATGAACAACGCCTACCTGGATATCCAGGCCGGTTCCGGCGGTACCGAAGCACAGGACTGGGCCAACATCCTCCTGCGCATGTACCTGCGCTGGGCCTCCAAGCGTGGCTTCGACGCCACCATCATGGAGCTGTCCGAAGGTGAAGTCGCCGGCATCAAAGGCGCCACCGTGCACATCAAGGGTGAGTACGCGTTCGGCTGGTTGCGTACCGAGATTGGCGTTCATCGCCTGGTGCGCAAGAGCCCGTTCGACTCCGGCGCGCGTCGTCATACCTCCTTCTCGGCAGTGTTCGTCTCGCCCGAGATCGACGACAAGGTCGAGATCGACATCAACCCGTCCGACCTGCGTATCGACACCTACCGCTCCTCGGGTGCCGGTGGTCAGCACGTCAACACCACCGACTCGGCGGTCCGGATCACTCACGTGCCGACCAACACCGTGGTCAGCTGCCAGAACGAACGTTCTCAGCACGCCAACAAGGACACCGCCATGAAAATGCTGCGGGCCAAGTTGTACGAGCTGGAAATGCAAAAGCGCAGCGCAGCCTCGCAGGCTCTGGAAGACAGCAAGTCGGACATCGGCTGGGGTCACCAGATTCGCTCGTACGTGCTCGACGCGTCGCGAATCAAAGACCTGCGCACCAACATCGAACGCAGCGACTGTGACAAGGTGCTGGACGGCGATATCGACGAATACCTCGAAGCGAGCCTCAAGCAAGGCCTGTAACTTCTCGGCTGCTGAGCTGCAAGACCCTCGCCTGCGGGCGAGGGCAATGAATCCTTGATGGAAAATCTGACGACATGAGCGATCTCAAACTCGACCCGCAAGACCTGCAACAGGAAGAAAACACCCTGATCGCGTTGCGCAAGGAAAAACTTGCCGCCGAGCGTGCCAAGGGCCAGGCCTTCCCCAACGACTTCCGTCGCGACAGCTACTGCAGCGACCTGCAGAAGCAGTATGTCGACAAGACCAAGGAAGAGCTGGAAGCTGCAGCGATCCCGGTCAAGGTTGCCGGTCGTATCATGCTCAACCGTGGCTCGTTCATGGTTATCCAGGACATGACCGGGCGCATCCAGGTCTACGTCAACCGCAAGACCCTGCCGGAAGAGACCCTGGCTGCGGTCAAGACCTGGGACTTGGGCGACATCATTGCCGCCGAAGGCACCCTGGCGCGTTCCGGCAAGGGCGACCTGTACGTCGAGATGACCAGCGTGCGTCTGCTGACCAAATCGCTGCGTCCGTTGCCGGACAAGCACCACGGCCTGACCGACACCGAGCAGCGCTATCGCCAGCGCTACGTTGACCTGATGGTCAACGAAGAGACCCGCCACACCTTCCGTGTGCGTTCGCAGGTGATCTCGCACATCCGCAGCTTCCTTGCCAAGCGCGACTTCCTCGAAGTGGAAACGCCGATGCTGCAGACCATCCCAGGCGGCGCGGCGGCCAAGCCCTTCGAAACCCACCACAACGCGCTGGATATGCAGATGTTCCTGCGGATCGCGCCTGAGCTGTACCTCAAGCGTCTGGTCGTGGGTGGCTTCGAGAAGGTCTTCGAGATCAACCGCAACTTCCGTAACGAAGGTGTTTCGACCCGGCACAACCCCGAGTTCACCATGCTCGAGTTCTACCAGGCCTACGCCGACTACGAAGACAACATGGACCTCACCGAAGAGCTGTTCCGCGAGCTGGCGCAGCTGGTGCTGGGCAGCACCGACGTGCCTTACGGCGACAAGGTGTTCCACTTCGGAGAGCCGTTCGTGCGCCTGTCGGTGTTCGACTCGATCCTCAAGTACAACCCCGAGCTGACCGCCGCCGACCTGCAGGACGTCGACAAGGCCCGCGCGATTGCCAAGCAGGCAGGTGCCAAGGTGCTCGGCCACGAAGGCCTGGGCAAGCTGCAGGTGATGATTTTCGAAGAGCTGGTCGAGCACAAGCTGGAGCAGCCGCACTTCATTACCGAGTACCCGTTCGAAGTGTCGCCGCTGGCCCGCCGCAACGACGCCAACCCGAACGTCACCGACCGCTTCGAGCTGTTCATCGGTGGCCGCGAAATCGCCAACGCCTACTCCGAGCTCAATGATGCCGAAGACCAGGCCGAGCGCTTCCTGGCCCAAGTGGCGGAGAAGGACGCCGGTGATGACGAAGCCATGCACTACGACGCCGACTTCGTCCGTGCGCTGGAATACGGCATGCCGCCGACTGCCGGTGAAGGCATCGGTATCGACCGCCTGGTGATGTTGCTGACCAACTCGCCGTCGATCCGTGATGTGATCCTGTTCCCGCATATGCGCCCACAGGCCTGAGTGCTGTGAACAAGCCGCCTTTCGAGGCGGCTTTTTCTTGGCTGTCATCCGCGGCTCGGCCGCTGGGTGACAGCAGTGCTGTACGACGATCAATTCCACGAGGTATTCAGCGTGAACCCAGCAATCGCCGAACAAGGCGCAGCCGGCGTAGCCAGCGCCGTTGCTGAAAGCGTGCAGTACCAAGGGCGCAAGACCAGCCGCCAGGGCAGTGAACAACGCCGCCAGCTGATTCTCGATGCAGCGATGCGCATCGTCGTCCGCGACGGCGTGCGCGGCGTGCGCCACCGCGCCGTAGCCGCCGAGGCCGGTGTGCCGCTGTCGGCCACCACCTACTACTTCAAGGACATCGAAGACCTGCTCACCGATACCTTTGCCCAGTACGTCGAGCGCAGCGCCGACTACATGGCCAAGCTGTGGGCGACCAGTGAAGGGGTGTTGCGCCAGTTGCTCGCGCAGGACGATGGCAGCGCCGCATCACGGACGCGGCTGGTCGATGAAATCGCGCGGATGACCGCCGACTACGTCAGCCGGCAACTGAGCAATCGGCGTGACTTTCTCATGGCCGAGCAGGCCTTCCGCCAGGAGGCCTTGCTCTGCCCGCGGCTGGCCGAGCTTGTGCGCGCGCACGAACGGATCCTCGCGCAAGGCGCGCGGCAGATGCTCCAGGTAATCGGCTCGCATCATCCCGAGCAGGACGCACAGATGTTGACGGCGATTATCGAGCAGATGGAATATCAAGGCCTGCTTGAACAAACGAACGGGCAGGCCGATGGGCAGATGCTCGCTATTCTTACCCGCTACCTGCACCTGGTGCTGGCATCGGTCTGAGCTGCGAGCGGTTTGCGCTGTCACCGATCTATCTAGGAGAGCCTGATGAAAGCCTGGCGTATGGTGTTGTTGACGTTGTCATTCCTGATGCTGGGCGGTTGTCTGGTGACCTTTGGCGACCCGCTGCCGGCCAACCAGACCGCACCCAAGGCGTTACTGGGCAAGTGGAGCAGCAAGGATGCCTGGGGTGAGCCGCTCAAGCTGAGCATCAGCCGCGCGGCTGGCAACAGCTACAAGGCGCTGGCCACTGCCAAAGGCAAGCCGGCTGAAGACTACGTGTTTACCGTGGCCCGTCATGGCAGCCGCTGGTACCTGTCGGCCGGGGTGCCAAAGCGCCTGGGCGGCAACTTCCTGATTGGCGGCTTCGAGGTCAGCGCCGACGGCAAGGAACTGGTGGTGTACAACCTGGACGTCGATCAGGTGCACGAGGCGCTCACGCGCAAGGAACTCAGCGGGCGCAGTATCGAGGTGCCGGAAGACAACGGTCCGGGCGTGTTGATCGACAGCCCGACCGAGCGAGTGCTGGCCTATCTGGATGACCCGGCCAACTCTGACCTGTTCGTCGAAGTGGCGCGCTTCCAGCGCGTCGGCAAGTAATAGCCGCTACAAGGAATTAGCCGTGGACGAGTATCAGCAGACCATTCGCGCGTTGTCCGACCGCATTGTCGTGGCGCAGACGCCGATCCGCGTGCTCGATGCGGTGAAGTGGGACGATAACATCCGCCAGGCCTTCATCAACGGCAAGGGCAAAGAGCCGCCTGCCGTGGACCGCGCCTATTACCAGTCGCGCCCCCTGGGCTTCGATTCGAGTGCATTGAAGGCCGAGTTTCAGAGCATCGAGCGCGATATCACTCGCCAGCTTGGCCAGTTCAACCCGGTCGGGCAGATCATGCGGCGCATGTGCCGCGAGTACCGCATGGTGGTGCGCATGCTGGAAGCGCGCGGCACCGAGGACTTCGGCCTGATTTCGCAGGAGCTGTATGGTGCAGCTTCCGATGCGTTTCATGCCGGCGACCCGACCCTGGCCGACCTTGGCCTGATGCTTTCTGATTACCTGAACAACATCGATGGCCGCGGCGATCTCAAGGACGAGCCGAAGAACCTCACGGCCAAGCAAGCGGTGGATATCCTCCAGCGCCGGCTGAATACGGTGTTCGGCGAGGCCGAAGGCACCATCCGCGTGTTCGAGTCCGACGGTATCGTGGCCGATGCAGCGGCGGGCGCCGACTACATCAAGGTGCGCGCCGATGCCATGTTCAACAGCCGTGATGTGCGTGCGCTGGAGGTTCATGAAGGGCTGGTGCATGTTGGTACCACGCTCAACGGGCTTAACCAGCCGATCTGCACCTTCCTCGCCAAGGGGCCGCCGTCGTCGACTGTGACCCAGGAAGGCCTGGCCATCCTTATGGAAGTGATCGCCTTTGCCTCGTACCCGAGTCGCCTGCGCAAGCTGACCAACCGCACGCGGGCCATTCACATGGTCGAGCAGGGCGCCGATTTCATGCAGGTGTATGAGTTCTTCCGTGGCCAGGGCTTCGAGATCGGCCAGAGCTACAGCAACGCCAGCCGAGTGTTCCGCGGCTCGGTGCCGAACGGCCTGCCATTCACCAAGGACTTGTCCTACCTCAAGGGCTTCATCATGGTTTACAACTACATTCAGTTGGCGGTGAAGAAGGGCAAACTTGAGCAGATCCCGTTGTTGTTCTGCGGCAAGACCACTCTGGAGGACATGCGCACCCTGCGTCAGCTGGTCGAAGAAGGCCTGGTCGAACCGCCCAAATACCTGCCCGAGCAGTTTCGCGACCTGAATGCGCTGTCTGCCTGGATGTGCTTCTCCAACTTCCTCAATCACCTGAGCCTTGATCGCATTGAAGCCGACTACGCGAACATTCTGTAAAGGCCTGGCGCTGACACTGGCGCTGACCCTCGGCGGCTGCAGCAGCCTGCTGTTCTATCCCGAGCCGGGCCAGGCATTCACCCCCGAGCGGGCCAAGCTGGCCTATCGCGATGTGACCCTGACCACCAGTGATGGCGTGCGCTTGCACGGCTGGTGGCTGCCGGCCAAGGATGGCGTCGAGGTCAAGGGTACGGTGCTGCACCTGCACGGCAACGGCGGCAACCTGCCTGGGCACCTCGGCGGCAGCTACTGGCTGCCGGAGCAGGGCTACCAGGTGTTGATGATCGACTATCGCGGTTATGGCCTGTCTGAAGGCAAGCCAAGCCTGCCTGAGGTGTACGAAGACATAGCTGCGGCCATGAGCTGGCTTGAACGGGCGCCTGAGGTGCAGGGCAAACCACTGGTGCTGCTGGGGCAGAGCCTGGGCGGAGCGATGGCGATTCATTACCTGGCGGGCCACCCTGAGCAGCGTCAGCGCTTCAGTGCGCTGGTGTTCGATGGCGTGCCGGCCAGTTATCGCTCGGTCGGGCGATACGCGCTGGGTACCGGTTGGCTGACCTGGCCGCTGCAGGTGCCGTTGTCATGGCTGGTGCCCGACGGCGACAGCGCGATCCGTTCGATCGAGCGCCTGGACAGCCCGCCGAAGTTGTTTTTCCACAGCATCGACGATGCCCTGGTGCCGCTGGAAAACGGTCTGGACTTGTACCGTCATGCGCCACCACCACGGGTGTTGCAACTGACCCGCGGCGGCCACGTGCAGACCTTTGCCGACCCGACCTGGCGCCAGGTGATGATCCGCTTCCTGGATGATCCGACCCATTTCAACGGCCTGCGGCGCTTGGCCGAAGTGCCTAATTTCCCTGATGAGAAGAACAAGCAATGAGTGAAGAACGCAACGCCATCCCGCTGATTCTGACCGGCGTCGGTAGCATCATCGTGACGGTAGGGGCCCTCTGGTATTACGGCTACCTGCATTTTGCCAAGCCTGAGGATGCCCTGTTGCTGCAGGACTTCACCATGCTCAAGACGGTGCCGGGCGAGGATTACAAGGTCTCGCTGGAGCCTGCGGCGCAGGTGGCGCAGTGCATGGATGGGGTGTTGGTATTGATCGATATGCAGCAGAAGGGCCTGACCGGTGTGCTGGTCGACAATCGCAAGCGTGCGGTGCGCTGTGTTGGCGAGGAGACGCCGCGGCAAGTGCAGTGAATCGCATCGGGGCCGCTGCTCGGCCCCAGCAATTCTGAAACTCCCGCCAAAGCAGAACACAAAAAAACCGCGTGAGCCCAAAGGCTTCACGCGGTTTTTGTTTGTCGCGACGGGGCTGCCAGGCAGCCCCGCTGGCAACCCTTACTGGTTGGCAGCAGTACGCGGTGCAACCGGCTGGTTGTCGTTGGAAATGGTTACTTCCACACGACGGTTCTGGGCACGGCCGGAGTTGCTGGTGTTGTCAGCAACCGGGTATTCCTTGCCATAGCCCTGCGAGACGATACGCGCTGGATCTACACCGGCACGTACCAGGGCCATGCGCACAGCGCCAGCACGACGCTCGGACAGGCTCTGGTTGTAGCTGGCCGAACCGACGCTGTCGGTGTAGCCCTCGACAATCACTTTACGCTCTGGGTTTTCAGCCAGGAACTGCGCCAGCTTGGTCACGTTGGGCAGGGCGCTGCTCTTCAGTTCAGCCTTGTTGAAGTCAAACAGCACGTCGCCGAAGGTCACCAGGGTGCCACGGTCGGTCTGTTTGGCGTTCAGGCTGTCCTGCAGCTTCTTGATCTGGGCGTCACGGGCATCCAGGCGAGCCTGGGCACGTTGCGCCGAAGCGTTCTTCAGCTCGCCTTCAGCAGCGCGCAGGGCGATGGTCTGCTTGGCGACTTCAACGCGCTGGCTGGTCAGGTAGGCCAGCTGGTCGACTTTCTTGGTGTCTTCGCGATCCATGTAGGCCTTGTCGGCCTTGTTCAGCCAATCCTGCGCGTCCTTGGTCTCAAGGGCGGCCAGTTTGGTCGACTGTGGATCGCTCTGCAGCGCTGAGAAGCTGGTGCGAGCAGACTCGAGGTTGGCGTTTGGATCATGCGAGCAAGCAGCAAGGCCAACACTCAGGGCCAGCAGAGCGGGGATCATGACGTAGTTGCGCATAGTGTTCTTCCTTTAATCAGTAACGAAGGCTGGGGGAGGCGGGCAGGCTTATTCAGCGCTGCGCAGGCCTTCCTCACGCAGTTCCTGGACGCCTTGGCGGGAGTCCTGCACGGCTTTTTGCGCTTTGGCAGCCTGTGCCTTGCGCTCTGCTACGCGGGCGTCCCACTCAGCCTGCTCGGCGAGCACCTTGGCTTCTTCGTACTTTTTGTCGTGCATGGCAATTTCAGCTTTCTTGAACTTGTCCTGCGCCGCTTTCATTTCCACCGCAGCGAACTCGGTACCACCGGAGCTCACCGCCGCGTTGACCGCAGATTGGGTCACGGCGTACTGCTCGGTTGGCGGCTTGCCGGCGCAACCAGCGAGGACAAACGTGCTGCCCAGGGCCAGCGCGGCCAGTTTCAGGCCATGCATGCGGGTGGATGATGTTGGCATAGTGCGGCTCTTCATGTTGGTCAGCTCCATTGGATCACTCCTGATGACAATGTCCGTGGCAGTCCATCGCTCGTTCCCTGACAGTGCGCGCTTCAGCTGAACTGTGCACTACCACTGTGTGCAGGGTTTTAGCGTGATGGCTATTGGCTCGGACTGGAGCGTTTTTCGAATAGTTCCGAAAAAAATAGCAAGCCGTTACAAGTATTTTCTGACTGAACGGTCAGCGAGAAACTGCGGAACTTTCAGCTCGCGCAGGGGTAGGGCAGGGTAACTGCGGCGGGGCGCACGGGCCCCCCCGCGGTCGTCAGCACGTTATTTGGCAGGGTCTTGATCGGTGCTTGTGAACGTCTGCAGATGCTGCCGCGACAGCGCCAGAAAGCGCGGCGTAGAGCCTACGTCTTCATACATGGGGTCGCCTTGCTCATCGGTGGCAATGACCTGCCGGCCCTGCACATAGGGGAAGCTCGCTTCCAGCTCTTCGAGGGCCGAGGCGACCAGTTCGCCGAGCAGTTCTTCGGCGGTGCGTTTGGGGAACATATCGATCAGCGCGGCCAGGCGCGCCTCCGATTCCAGGTCCAGATGCAGGATGTGGCTGGTCGGGCTCAGGCTGCCTGCGGCGTTCTGTTCCCAGTGTTGGGCGAGTTCGCGGATTTTCATGATGACCTCTGTGCAGCTTGGATAGGGCGTGATGCCATGCACTGATTGGGAGTGGCTCTGCTCAACTTTAGTTGCTTTGGCGGTGTCAGGCTTGCCTTGAGCGCGCTGCTGTGGGCACTCTTGGGGCTGCTGGTTCCTGAATGGATGCGCGGACGAGCCGCGCTGGAGAAAGGCCTGATGACCGATATCGATGTACGCTTGCGTGAGGATGTCCATCTGTTGGGGGAACTGCTGGGTGAAACCATTCGCCAGCAGCATGGCGATGCGTTTTTGCAGAAGATCGAAGCCATCCGCCACAGCGCCAAGGCCGACCGCCGCGGCGCGGCCGAGCAGCTCAGCTCGACCCTCGACGACCTCGCCGATGACGAGCTGTTGCCGGTGGCGCGGGCATTCAACCAGTTTCTCAACCTGGCCAACATCGCCGAGCAGTATCAGCTCATCCACCGCCGCGCTGCCGACCAGCCCGAGCCGTTCGAGAGCCGGGTTTTGCCCGAGCTGCTGGCCCGCCTGAAGCAGGAAGGGCACAGCGACGATGCCCTCGCTCGGCAGTTGGCCAAGCTCGATATCCAACTGGTGCTGACCGCGCATCCAACCGAGGTCGCGCGGCGCACCCTGATCCAGAAATACGACGCCATCGCCGCGCAATTGGCCGTGCAGGATCACCGCGACCTGACCCCCGCCGAGCGCGAGCAGGTGCGCGACAAGCTGCGCCGATTGATCGCCGAGGCCTGGCACACCGAGGAAATCCGCCGCACCCGGCCGACCCCGGTGGACGAAGCCAAATGGGGCTTCGCAGTCATTGAACATTCACTGTGGCAGGCCGTGCCCAGCCATCTGCGCAAAGTCGACAAGGCGCTGTTCGAGGCAACCGGCCTGCGCCTGCCGCTAGAGTCGGCGCCGGTCCGTTTCGCCTCGTGGATGGGCGGTGATCGTGATGGCAACCCCAACGTCACCGCCGCCGTGACCCGCGAGGTGCTGCTGCTGGCGCGCTGGATGGCCGCGGACCTGTTCCTGCGTGATATCGATAGCCTGGCCGCCGAACTGTCGATGCAGCAGGCCAGTGCTGAACTGCTCGAACAGGCAGGCGAGGGCGCTGAACCCTATCGCAGTGTGCTCAAGCAGCTGCGCGAGCGCCTGCGTGCGACTCGCAGCTGGGCCCAGGCCGCACTGACCAGCAACCAACCGCCTGGTGCCCAGGTACTCAGCGACAACCGCCAGCTGCTCGACCCGCTGGAGCTGTGCTACCGCTCGCTGCACGAGTGCGGCATGGGGGTGATCGCCGATGGCCCGCTGCTCGACTGCCTGCGCCGCGCCGTCACCTTTGGCTTGTTCCTGGTGCGCCTGGACGTGCGCCAGGACGCTGCTCGCCATCGCGATGCGATGAGCGAGATCACCGACTACCTCGGCCTTGGCCGTTATGCCGACTGGGATGAAGAGCAGCGCATCGAATTCCTCCAGGCTGAACTGAAAAATCGCCGGCCGTTGCTCCCGGCCCATTTCAAACCGCAGGCCGAGACCGCCGAGGTCCTCGATACCTGCCGCGAGGTGGCCGCCGCGCCGGCGGCGTCACTTGGCTCATACGTCATCTCCATGGCCGGCGCGGCATCGGATGTGCTGGCCGTGCAACTGCTGCTCAAGGAAGCCGGCCTGACCCGGCCAATGCGCGTGGTGCCGTTGTTCGAGACCCTGGCCGACCTGGACAACGCCGGCCCGGTCATGCAACGGCTGCTCGGCCTGCCGGGTTACCGCAGCGGCCTGCGCGGCCCGCAGGAAGTGATGATCGGTTACTCCGACTCGGCCAAGGACGCCGGCACCACGGCGGCGGCTTGGGCGCAGTATCGCGCCCAGGAAACCCTGGTGCAGATCTGCCGCGAGCATCAGGTCGAACTGCTGCTGTTCCACGGCCGTGGCGGCACCGTCGGCCGCGGCGGTGGCCCGGCCCATGCGGCGATCCTGTCGCAGCCACCCGGCTCGGTCGCCGGGCGCTTCCGTACCACCGAGCAGGGCGAGATGATCCGCTTCAAGTTCGGCTTGCCGGGCATCGCCGAGCAGAACCTCAACCTGTATCTGGCCGCCGTGCTCGAAGCCACCCTGCTGCCGCCACCGCCGCCTGAGCCGGCCTGGCGCGAGGTGATGGACCAACTCGCCGCCGATGGCGTCAAGGCCTATCGCGGGGTGGTGCGCGAGAACCCTGACTTCGTCGAGTACTTCCGCCAGTCGACTCCCGAGCAGGAGCTGGGCCGCCTGCCGCTGGGCAGTCGCCCGGCCAAGCGCCGCGCGGGCGGTATCGAAAGTCTACGGGCAATTCCATGGATCTTCGGCTGGACGCAGACACGGCTGATGCTGCCGGCCTGGCTTGGTTGGGAAAGCGCCCTGAACAATGCCTTGGCGCGCGGCCAGGGTGAGCTGTTGGCGCAGATGCGCGAGCAGTGGCCGTTCTTCCGCACCCGCATCGACATGCTCGAGATGGTCCTGGCCAAGGCCGATGCGCAAATTGCCGAGGCCTACGACCAACGTCTAGTGCAACCCGAGCTGCTGCCATTGGGTGCGCACCTGCGCGACCTATTGTCGCAGTCATGCCAGGTGGTATTGGGCCTGACCGGGCAGCCGGTGCTACTCGCACACAGCCCTGAGACCCTCGAATTCATTAGCCTGCGCAACACCTATCTGGACCCGCTGCATCGCCTTCAGGCCGAGCTGCTGGAGCGCTCGCGCAGCCGTGAAGCCGCTCTGGACAGCCCGCTGGAGCAGGCGCTGCTGGTCACTGTGGCAGGGATTGCCGCCGGCCTGCGCAACACCGGTTAGGGTGCCTCCAAAGGAGGCTCAGGTGGGCGGGGGCGGGCTACGATAGTGCACGGCAGAACAGGGTTGCACCGAGGGCAACCCTTGCCACGGCAGGTCGCAAGTGGCGGTTTATCGCAACTTTGGGACGCTTGTCTGGTCGCCGGGCGCTGTGTATCTTGATCAGCCTTTTGACCGATTTTCTGGTCGACACCTGATTTTCCGGACTTGGCCCTGACGCCGACTCCGTTGATTTGCATAAAAAAATATGAGGAGCACAAGATGCGCGTAATTCTGCTGGGAGCTCCCGGGGCCGGTAAAGGTACTCAGGCAAAATTCATCACCGAAAAGTTCTCGATCCCACAGATCTCCACCGGCGACATGTTGCGTGCCGCAGTGAAGGCTGGCACCCCCCTGGGCATCGAAGCCAAGGCGATCATGGACGCTGGCAAGCTGGTTTCCGACGAGCTGATCATCAACCTGGTCAAGGACCGTATCGCCCAGCCAGACTGCGCCAACGGTTTCCTCTTCGACGGCTTCCCGCGCACTATTCCGCAGGCTGAAGCGCTGGTCACTGCCGGCGTCGAGCTGGACGCTGTGGTCGAGATCGCTGTGGAAGATGAAGAGATCGTTCAGCGCATTGCTGGCCGTCGCGTCCACGAAGGCTCGGGTCGCGTCTATCACGTGGTCTACAACCCGCCAAAGGTTGCCGGCAAAGACGACGTGACTGGCGAAGATCTGGTCCAGCGTAAAGACGACACCGAAGAAACCGTGCGTCATCGCCTGTCGGTCTATCACGACCAGACCAAGCCATTGGTCAACTTCTACCAGAAGCTTGGCGCTGCCAACGGCAAGCCGAAGTACAGCCACATCGAAGGTGTCGGCTCGGTTGAAGCAATCACTGCCAAGGTCCTCGCAGCCCTGAGCTGATCGTTACCTTGCATACGACAACGGCCCGCTTGCGGGCCGTTGTCGTTTATACTGGCGCTCTTTTTCTTGCGTCTGGAAACCCGTTCGATGACCACCTTGCTGGCCCTGGATACCGCCACCGAAGCCTGTTCCGTTGCATTGCTGCATGACGGCAAGGTCACCAGCCACTATGAGGTCATCCCGCGTCTGCACGCGCAAAAGCTGCTGCCGATGATCAAGCAGTTGCTGGCCGACGCGGGCGTGGCGCTTAGCGCTGTCGACGCCATCGCCTTCGGTCGCGGCCCTGGCGCCTTCACCGGCGTGCGCATTGCCATTGGCGTGGTCCAGGGCCTGGCCTTCGCCCTGGAGCGGCCGGTGCTACCGGTTTCCAACCTCGCCGCGCTGGCCCAAGGCGTGTTGCGTGAGCGTGGCATCGCTCAGGTTGCCGCAGCCATCGATGCGCGCATGGATGAAGTCTACTGGGGCTGCTATCAGGCCACTGCTGGCGAGATGCGCCTGGTTGGCCGCGAAGCGGTGCTGCCGCCGGAGCGGGTAGCGCTGCCGGATGGTAGCAGCGGCGACTGGTTCGGCGCCGGCACTGGCTGGGTTTACCACGAGCGCCTGGCGGTACCGGTCAGCGCCATGGACACCAGCTTGCTACCCAGCGCGCTCGATGTGCTGAGCCTGGCCGGGTTTGCCTGGGCCCGCGGTGAAGCGGTCGCCGCCGACCAGGCGCAACCGGTTTATCTGCGCGATAACGTGGCCACGCCCAAGGCGGTTTAAGCGGCTGTTCGTCGGCTGCTTACTTTTGCGCTAAACCTTTGGTGAGAACTGTGGTCCAGTTATCACAACGGCATTAGCGATGGATCTCTGATGCTGCTAAATTGCCATCATTGATCCTGAGTGTTCATTTCATGCGTATCGACGGCTTCTCACCGCAGTCCTATCCGATCAAGCGCGCTCCGCGCAAGGCACCGGTGCGTGACGAAGCAGTCGAAGATGCCGAGCTGATCGAAGAGTCCGAGGTCGCGCAGGAGACCCGCACTCGCCGCAGCGCGGGTGGCTTGCCCGCCCGCCAGCAGGACATGGTTTTTCCCCGCGCCCGCGACCGGCGCACTGCAACCGCTCTGGCCAGCTACATGGCGACTGCAGGATTCACCGATTGGGATATGGAAGTGTTGGGGCTTGATCTGTACATTTGATGGATGAAGCCATCGCCCCTGCCATACTTTCTCGGTTGCCCGTCCTGGAGCGAAAGCGCCTGGCGCGACTATCTCTACCCCGCCGATGCCCGCGTCACTGACTACCTCGCGCTGTACAGCCAGGTCTTCAACGCCGTCGAAGGCAATACCACCTTTTATGCCAGCCCGGCACCGTCCACGGTAGAACGCTGGGCGCAGATCATGCCGCCCGGCTTTCGCTTCACCGCCAAATTCCCGCGTGAAGTCAGCCATGGCGGTGATCTACGTGAGCAACTTGAGGCAGGGTTGGCCTTTACCCGGCTGATGGCGCCGCTGGGTGAGCGGGTCGCGCCGTACTGGCTGCAGTTGCCGGCCACCTTTGGCCCTTCGCGGTTGCCCGAGCTTGCGTACTTTCTGCAAGAGATCGGCGTGCCGGTTGCAGTCGAGGTGCGTAACGACGCTTTTTTCGCTCGCGGCGAAGAAGAGCGGTCGCTCAATCGTCTGCTGCATGGCATGGGTGTCGAGCGCATCTGTCTGGACTCGCGTGCGTTGTTCAGCTGCACCTCACGCGAGCCTGCCGTGTTGCATGCGCAGAGCAAGAAGCCTCGCGTACCAGCGCGTCCGGCTGCTTTCAGCCAGCACCCACAGGTGCGCTTCATCGGCCAGCCTGAAGTGATTGGCAACGAGCCGTTCCTGACGCCATGGGTGAGCAAGGTCGCCGAGTGGATCGAAGCCGGCCTGAGCCCTTATGTGTTTCTGCATACTTCCGATAACCAGCAAGCGGCGGCCCTGGCTCAGCACTTTCACCAGCGCTTGAGCGAGCGTCTGCCGGGGTTGCCAGCACTGGCGGAATTGCCACGAGCGCCTGAGGTCGAACAGCTGGGTCTACTCTGACCACTCGTCAATCTGCCGGAGCCAGTGATCATGGATGTACAAACCCTGCGAGCTGAGGCCTTCAAGGCGCTGCATGAGCGTGACGGTGCCTTTGTCATGGCCAATCCCTGGGACGCCGGCTCGGCCAAACTCCTGGCCAGCATGGGCTTCGAAGCGCTGGCGACCACCAGTGCCGGCCTTGCCTTCAGCCTCGGCCGCGCCGATGCCGAGGGTGCGCTGAGCCTGGACGATACTTTGGACAACGCCCGCGCCATCGTCGATGCGAGCGCCTTGCCAGTCGCCGCCGACCTGGAAAACGGCTTTGGCGACTTGCCTGAAGACTGCGCCCAGGCGATCCTGCGCGCGGCCGAGGCGGGCCTGGTGGGCGGCTCGATCGAGGACGCCACTACCCGCAGCGATGCCCCCATCTATGACATGGGCCTGGCCGTCGAGCGGATCCGTGCCGCCGCCCAGGCCGCGCGTAGCCTGCCGTTCACCTTCACCCTGTGCGCCCGCGCGGAAAACCTGTTGCATGAGCGGATGGACCTCGACGACACCATCCTGCGCTTGCAGGCCTACGCCGAAGCGGGGGCCGATGTGCTCTACGCACCAGGCCTGCGCAGCGCCGACGAAGTGCGCGCGGTGGTGCAGGCGCTGGCACCCAAGCCGGTCAACGTGCTGATGGGCCTGGCTGGCGTGCCATTGAACGTCAACCAGCTGCAGGACCTTGGCGTGCGCCGCATCAGCGTCGGCTCGTCACTGGCCCGCGCGGCCTTTGGCGCGCTGCAGCGGGCAGCGCTGGAAATCCGCGAGCAGGGCACCTTCAGTTACGCCGAGCAGAGCATGCCGTTTGCTCAGCTCAACGATCTGTTCCGTCGCTAAGCCTTGATGCGCTGGCTCGGTTGGCTGCTGGTCATCCTCTCTCTGGCGGCGGCGCAAGCCTGGTACCTGGGCTGGCGCCCGCCTGCCGCCTGGAACCCATGGGCAGCGCTCGACGTACGCCAGCCGCCTAACTGGTTGACCGCGTACAAGCTGTCGCGGCTGCGCCAGGATCCAGCCCTGTGCGAACAAGCCCTGCAAAGCTCCGGCCTGCGTTATCGCGCCCAGGCCGACAGCCCGGCCAGCGCGCGCTGCCCTTTGAGCAATGTGTGGCGGGTCGAGGCAGGCCAGGCCAGCCTGAGTAGCAGTTTCCTCGCCAGCTGCCCGCTGGCGGTGGCCTATGCCTTGTTCGAGACCCATGGCTTGCAGCCGGCCGCGCAGCGCGTGTTTGGCCAGCCGGTGACAAGGGTCGAGCACCTTGGCAGCTTTGCCTGTCGCAATGTGTACAACCGCAAGGAAGGGCGCCTGAGCCAGCATGCGACGGCCAACGCCCTCGATATCAGCGCTTTTCGGCTCAAGGATGGCCAGCGCATCGTGCTGGCGCAGGACTGGCAGGTTGGCGGGCAAAAGGCTGAGTTTCTGCGCGAGGTGCGCAAGGCTGCATGTGCCAGCTTCAGTACGGTGCTAGGCCCGGACTACAACGCTGCTCATCACAATCATTTTCACCTGGACATGGGCGTCTGGCAGGTCTGCCGTTAGGCATGTACGCGCACGTTGTTCAGCACCACCGGGCGTGCCCAGTGCATGTCGAACTCAAGGTCGTGCTGCTGCAGCGTCAGGGTCGGCTGATCGAACGGCTCCGGCGCCGGGTCGAGCAAGTCCATGTCGAATTCGGCAATCGGCAGGTACAGCGGGCGCGGCGCGGGGGCGGCGCCAGGCGTTGGCAGCGGCTGGCCCTGGTGCATGACGACCGGGCGTAACCAGCTGTTGGTAAGGTCCATATCGCGCTGCTGCTCGATCATCTCGGCGGCGCTGAACGGCTCTGGTGCAGGTTCGAGCAGTGCGGCTTCAAGCTCCGCCTTGGGCAGAAACAGCGGCTCGGGTGGCTTGACCTCGGTGTCGCTGACCTGACAGCTACGCTGTAGGTCGATCAATGCCAAGGCGCGGGCGCCGCCGGTGGGCTCACCACTGACTTGGTCATGCTGCTGCAGCGCCTGGCTGACCGGGTCCACTTCGACAGCACTTTGGTCGGCCATCGCTCGGGCGAAGAAATCCTGCCACAGATGGCTGACGCCACCGAGTGCCTGGGTATTCTGCCGACCGTAGTTGCCGACAGGCGACAGGTAGGTCAAGCCGATGGGAAGAGTGTCTGTCATGGCAGTCGCGGCGGTTCAGCTCTGGCACAATAGCGGATACTGCGTGTATCGGCCGTGGCCGGGGTTTCATTAATTTTTTCGGGTGCAGGATCGGATGGTAGAGCAAGAGCAGGGCACGGGCATCACAGTCGAGGCGTTGGCGCCCGAGTACCAGGCCCAGGCGCAGCAGTGGGCTGTGCAACTGGGTTTGCCGCTGAACGACGACAGCGCCGCCGTGGCGCTGCAGATCGGCGCCGACGGCCTGCAACTGCAGCAGCTCGGAGCGCAGGCGCCAGGGCCGGTGCGGGTCGACTTCGTTGAAGGTCAAGCCGCGCACCGGCGCCTGTTTGGCGGCGGCAGCGGGCAGATGATCGCCAAGGCGGTCGGCGTGGCCCAGGGCGTGCGCCCGCAGGTACTGGATGCCACTGCCGGCCTGGGCAAGGACGCCTTCGTGCTGGCCAGCCTCGGTTGCCAGATGACCCTGATCGAGCGCCAGCCGCTGGTTGCCGCGTTGCTCGCCGACGGCCTGCAGCGCGCGCGTGACGACCATGAAGTCGGGTCCATCGTCGAGCGCATGCGCTTGCTGGTCGGCAACGCCATCGACACCATGCACGCCTGGCAAGGGGAGCCACCCCAGGTGATCTACCTCGACCCGATGTTCCCCCATCGAGAGAAGACCGCGCTGGTGAAAAAAGAGATGCGTGTGTTCCGCCCGCTGGTGGGCGACGACCTCGATGCTCCGGCGTTATTGGCTGCCGCGCTGGCACTGGCCAGCCATCGCGTAGTGGTCAAGCGCCCGCGCAAGGCGCCGATCATTGACGGGCCCAAGCCCAGCCACAGCCTGGAAGGCAAATCGAGTCGCTACGACATCTACCCGAAAAAAGCCCTCAAGGCCTAAGGCGCGTACGCCCGCACAAACAGCTCGACTACCTCGCGCACATGCGCCTCGGCCTCTGCGCCTACCAACGGCGGCGCGCAGCCGAGCAGCAAGCGATAATCCGGCGCGCCCTTGATCAGGCAGAAGAAGTGTTCGGCCGCTCGCCACGGGCTGTCGACGCGCAACAAGCCACGGTCAGCGGCATTGCGTAGCAGTGCTTCCATTTCGGCAAGAATCCGTTTGGGCCCGGCCTCATAGAAATACCGGCCAAAACTTGGGTCATGGCTGCCTTGGGCCATGATCAGCCGGCTCAGCTTGACCGACTCGTCGCTGCTGATCAGCGCGTGGAAGTTTCGCGCGATGTTCAGCAGCACCTGGTCAATCGGCACACCGTCGGGCAGCTCGAATATCAGCTCCGGCAATTGGCTTTGGCAGGTCGCCATCACCGCCGAGCCGAACAGGGTCTGCTTGTCGGTGAAATGGCTGTAGACCGTCAGTTTTGAAACACCTGCCGCCGTGGCGACCGCATCCATGCTGGTGTTGGCGTAGCCAAGGCTCAGGAATAGCGCTTTGGCAGCTTCAAGGATGGCCTCGCGTTTGGCTAGGTCCTTCGGCCGGCCAGGGCCGATGGGTGCGTCGTTTGGCATCAGGGTCTGCATCTTGGTGAACAGGAAGCCATCTTACCGGTTCAAAGGCGCTACGGCTGTAGTGGTCGATCAATCGTCAAGCCGAGCCGTCAGGCTTGTAGCCCAGGCTGCGCATCAGGTCATGAGCGACTTCGAAAAACATCGGCTCCAGGCTTTCGGCATAGTCCACGGTCAAGCGGCTGGCCGGCCCTGAAATGACCAGAGCACCCATAAGCTCCTGCTGCGCACCATAGATCGGCAATGCCACGGAAGCGGCATGCGGGTCGGTGGCGCCTTTGGAAAAGTAGGGTTTCTTCAGCGCGATCCCAACCTTGAACGGAGCGCGCAGGGCCTGCGCACCCGCTGCTTCGTCCATCGGGCGCATGTCGCCTGGTTGTAGATTCAGCCGCAGGCGGTGCGAAGAGTTTATGCGGTACTGACACATGCGATAGGCACCGTGGCGCACATAGAACGATGCGGTTTCGCCCGATTGCTCAGCCAGATACTGCAAGCGCGGCAACACGTGACTTTCGAGGTCGAGAGCCTCCTGATAGACCGTGTTCAGGCGCATCACTTCGCTCGCCAGCTGATAGCGTCCATCAGCCATGCGATTAACGAAGCCGTGATTCTCCAGCGATACCATCAAGCGCATGATCGTGCTCTTGATGAGTCCGGTGCGCTGGACCAGCTCCACCAGGGTCAGCGCACTATCGCCTATCTGAAACGCAGTCAACACGGTCAAAACACGGTCTGCCGATGCCACACCATTCACCGCAGGCCGCGGCCGCGCTTTAACCATCTGTGAATCCTCACAATCATTGAAGACCCTTGAGTCATACCCAAGGGCGGAAAACCGGATTATCCAACAACGGCCGGCCCTCGCCAACGTAACACGCGCAGTGCGCCAGATGAAAAGAGCCTGCCAGCGATGTCTGCACTGCTGGTCATCAGCAATGGCTGACTGTCGTCGGGCTGGCGGGCTGCTGCTGGCGCAATCTATGCGTTTTGATGCTGCTCTGGCCGGGCGATCCCGCCAAGCGGCGGGCATCTCACGGCCAGGCTCAGGCAGCCTGACTGCTCACTTGCGGCGAGCCACGCTGTGTTGAGCTATCAACGCCGTCACCAGCACACCTCCGGCGATCCCCAGGGTCGCCGGAGCTCCCCAGCGTGCTGCGATCAGGCCTGCGGCCATGCCGCCCAGGGCCTCAAAACCGAAACGCATGGCGATATAGAAGGCGATCACCCGACCGCGCAAGTGGCCGGGTGCGTCGCTTTGCAGCTGCATGTTGGTGCTGACATTGCTCAAGGTGATGCCAAAGCCCAACAGCCCCAGCGCCAGCAGGGCCAGCGGTAGCGAACCAGCCAGCCACAAACAGATCAGCGCGCCCGCGCACAGCAGAGCCCCGGCATTGGTGAACTGGCGCAGGCGTGGCAGGGTGCCGCCCACGGCAAGCACCAGCGTGGCGGCGAACGCGCCCGCGCCGGCAGCGCCCCATAACCAGCCAAGCACCTGCGCATCGCCCGCGAACACTGCTCGGGCCAGAATCGGCAGCAGCGCTGCGTAGCAAGACGCGAGCAGGTTGACCATGATCACGTTGATCAGTAGCTGGCGGACGTTGCGCGTCTGCCACATGTACGCCAGCCCTTCGCGAAACACCTGCGTGGTGGAGCCGCTGGCCTTGGGGCTGTCACTGCCGCGCACCTTCAGCAAGCCCGCGAGCAGCGCCACGAAGGTCACGGCCGTCAGGGCGAAACAGGCGGCTTCGCCGGCCAGGGCGATGAGCCCGCCGGCCAATGGCGGGCCGACGAAGCGCGCGGCGTTGATCAGCATGGCATTGAGCACCAGCGCGTTCGGCAGGTCGGCCTTGTCGTCGACGAAACTGCCGATCAGTGCCTGGCGCAGAGGTGTTTCCAGAGCATTGAGCAGGCCGAGCAACAAGGCCATGACAGCAATGAAGGGGCCGTCTACCCAGTCAAGCCAGGTCGCAACCGCCAGCACCAGCGACTGCACGATCAACAGCGACTGCACGATGATCAGCAGGCGGCGCTTGTCGTGCCGGTCGATCCATGCGCCAGCCAACGGGCCAATGAGCAACTGCGGCGCCAGCGAGAGAAAGGTGATCAGGCCCAGCAGCACGCCGGAGCCGGTAAGATGATAGGCCAGCCAGGCCAACGCGACCTGTTGGACCCATTTGCCAAGTGTGGAGACGCCTTGGCCGGCGAAATAGATCTGGAAATTGCGATGCGCGAGTGCCCGCACGGCGGCGGGCCAGCGCTGGCGATGCGCTGATGGTGAATCGGACAAGTGTGCGAATCCTCAGTAGACCCGCCACCGATACCGACCTCTCAGCTGCTGCGCACCCCAGCGCAAGGTACGCAGCCCATGATCAATCAGCCTGGCAGCAGGCAACCTTTGTTTTTCAAGGACGCCAGAACCCAGGAGCGGTCGTTGGTGCCTCGGGCAATTTGTTCCATTTGTGCAGTTTCGGCAGAGTGCTTTGCGGTGGCGCCAGCGTAGACGTCAGCGACATGGTCATAGGGCACGCACAGCAAGCCATCGTCATCGCCAATCATCAGGTCACCGGGCTTGATCACCATACCATCGATGGCGATCGGCACATTGATCTCGCCTGGGCCGTCCTTGTACGGGCCACGGTGCGAAATGCCTGCGGCAAATACCGGGAAATCACCTGCGCCAATGTTGGCTGCATCACGGATGGCGCCATTGATGACGATACCGGAGACGCCGCGTTTGAGCGCATAAGCCACCATCATCTCGCCGATCAGGGCGTTGGTCAGATCACCGCCGGCATCGACCACGATCACGTCGCCTGGCTGAGCGATGTCGATGGCGTAATGCAGCATGAGGTTGTCACCAGGGCGGGCCTTGACGGTCAGGGCAGGGCCGCACAGCACGCCTTCGCGGTGCATCGGGCGCAGGCGGGCACCGCCAGCCGTCATGCGATTCATCGAGTCGCTGACGTTGGCTACCGGCACTTCACGGTAGCGTGCGACCCACTCATCCCCGACTTTGCGTGCGCGCTCAAGCACTTGGAAGCCAACGCTCATGTGACATACCTCTCTTGGATTTATTAGGTGTCATCGACTGCTGTCGAATCGTTTTTTAGAATGGCATTGCATTTAATAATCCGCAATGCATTTTTGATGGCTCTAATGCTGGTTTCAATGGGGTTGTTTTAATTTTCTTGCAACGGCATTTCATTATGCTAGTGTTCAGGCATGCCGCACCTCAGCGGCAGACTGCTGCTGGACTGCCCCCGACAAGAACAAGGTATCCACGATGTCTCGTACTATTCTGCTGACCGGCCCCGAGCTTGCCCTCGATGCCATGAACCTCGCCGCCGAACAGGGCGTCAGAATCGTCCCCACCACGCCTTATCTGCCGGCGGACGAGCTGGAAGCCATCATTCGTGCTGAACAGCCCGATGCCATCGTGGTCCGCCAAGGCGAACTGACCCGCGCCATGATCGAGGCTTCGGACAACCTCAAGGTGATTGCCAAGCATGGCGTGGGTTACAACACCATCGATATCCAGGCCGCTGCGGATCGCCGCATTCCGGTATCGATTGCCGTAGGCGCCAATGCCCAGTCCGTGGCTGAGCTTGCCTTCGCCTTGATGTTCAGCGTGGCCCGGCAAACCGCGCTACTGGATGCGCGCATGCGCGATGGGCATTGGGACAAGGCCTCGGCCAACGGTATCGAGCTGGCGGGCAAGACCCTGGGTCTGATTGGCCTGGGTTCGATCGGTGGCATCCTGATGGATCTGGTGGCTCCGCTGCGGATGAAGGTCAAGGTGTTCGATCCCTACCTCAAGCAGCTGCCAGAGCGCTCGCATGTCGAGCGTGAAGAGGACTTCGATCGCTTACTGGCCGAGAGCGATATCATCAGCCTGCATTGCCCTCTGACCGACTCCAACCATAACCTGATCGGCGCCGCTCAGCTCGAGCGCATGCGTCCCAACGCCATCCTGATCAACACCGCCCGTGGCGAGTTGATTGAGACCAAGGCACTGGTCAAGGCCCTCAGCGAACGGCGCATCGCCGGCGCTGGTCTGGATACCTTCAATCCCGAGCCACCACCGGCCGACAGCCCGCTCTGGGGCCTGCCTACCCTGGTTGCCACGCCGCATGTCGGCGCCAATACCAGCGAAGCGCGTGACCGCGTGGGTCTGGTAGCACTCAAACAGGTTCTGGATGTATGGGCGGGTGATGCGCTGGACCCGCGCTGCGTAGTCAACAGCCACCTGTTCGCCCACTGATTGCTGACACCTGTGTGGCCCTCTGCTGAAGAGGACCGCATCCGCCACGCTCCAGAAAAAAAACAATTGGAGAGCACCATGACTTCAACCACGTTCCAGCCCGATGAACTCGAACGCAGTACGATGCGTCGTGTCGCCTGGCGCCTGTTGCCATTCCTTATCGTCTGCTACCTGATCGCGATCATCGACCGCGGCAACATTGGCATGGCTTCGCTGCAGATGAACGAAGACCTGCAGCTCACCGCGAAGATCTTCGGCTTCGCCAGCAGCCTGTTCTTCTTTGCCTACTTCCTGGTCGAAGTGCCCAGCAACCTTGCCATGCAACGCTATGGTGCACGGATCTGGATCGCTCGAATCATGATCACCTGGGGCCTGATCTCGGCAGGTACGGCGTTCGTCCAGGGTGCCAACTCCCTGTATGTGATGCGCTTTCTGCTCGGCGCCGCCGAGGCGGGCTTCTTCCCGGGGGTGCTGCTGTATCTCACCTATTGGCTGCCATCGGCTTACCGCGCGCGCATGGTTGCGTTGTTCATGGTGGCGATCCCGGCGGCCAACTTCATCGGTTCACCGTTGTCTGGCCTGCTGTTGAGTCTGGATGGCTGGATGGGCATGCGCGGCTGGCACTGGCTGTTCATCCTTGAAGGCATTCCAGCGGTACTGCTGGGCATCGCCTGTCTGTTCGTGCTGACCGACCGTCCCGAGCAGGCCAAATGGCTGAGTGACGAGCAACGCGGCTGGCTCATCCAGCGGCTGGCAGATGAAGCCTCGAAAAAGACGGCTATCGGCCACATTTCGCTGTGGAAACTGCTGCGCCACAAAGATATCTGGGTGCTGGCACTTATCTATTCCGGAGCATCTGCTGCAGGCAGCACCATGAGTGTGTGGGCGCCGCAACTGCTGAAGACCTTTGGCCTGACTTCCATGGAAATCGGCCTGGTCAATGCCATCCCTTACGGCGTTGCCTCGGTCCTGATGATCATCTGGGGGCGCAGCTCCGACCGTACCGGCGAGCGTCGCTGGCACACCGCGATGACCATGCTGTTGATCGCCGCAGGCTTGCTGATGACCTTGTTCACATCATCCTTGCCAGCAACAGTGGTGATGCTCACCATGGTGTTGGTCGGGGCGTACTCGATGAAAGGGCCGTTCTGGGCGCTGGTATCGGGTTGGCTGTCCTCGTCAACCGCGGCTGCAGGGCTGGCGGCGGTGGGGGCCATGGCCAACCTGATCGGTGGCGGCATCATGGTCAACGTCTACGGGGCCATTCACGATGCCACAGGTAGCTACGCGCTGGCGCTGATGCCGTTGGCGGCGTTGTGTAGTGTGGCTGGCATCGCGGTCCTGGTAATCGGCCGCAAACGTCAACTCGAGAAACAGGCGGGCAGTGCGGTCGTCGCCAAGTAACTTACCTCAGCTGTTCCCCGATGCCCGCGTTTCTCTCTGAGGAGCGTGGGCATCGTCGTTTCCCGGCATGCGTCATTGTGGCCGTAGCTGTAGCAGCGCCCGCGGACCAGCTGTAGATCCTGTTCTGCTAGTGAGACATAGTCATGCGCACGGGTGACAAGGAGAGCACGATGAACACAGGTTCGGCGATGACAGTTGTGGTGGTTGGGGCGGGTATTGTGGGGGCCTCCGTGGCTTATCATCTCTCACGGCTGGGTGTGCGGGTCACCATAGTGGAAGCACGGCGGGTGGCGTCTGGTGTGACATCGACGTCCTTTGCATGGATCAATACCTGCTGCAGCGGCGCAGACCCGGTCGCACCGCTGCGAGCCGCTGCCATCGCTGACTACCGCCGCCTCGAGGCGGAGTTGCCGGGGGTGAATGTGCAGTGGACAGGGGCGCTGACCTATGGCATTTCGCCGATGCCGGCTGCTTGTGCCAAGTCTGCTGGGGTCGCAACAGTCTCTTGTGCTGAGATTCTGGCTCTGGAGCCGAATCTCAAGCATCCACCTGTTCAGGCTGTTTATGCAGCAGAGGAGGGGGCACTGAACGCGGTCGATGTTACCTGGGCGCTGATTGAAGGTGCTCGGGGTCATGGTGCCAGGCTTATGGAAGGGACCCAGGTACTGGGGTTCACCGAAAGCGCTGATCGCGTCTCGGGTGTGCGAACCAGCAGCGGGGTAATCGATGCTGATCTAGTGGTGCTTGCAGCTGGTACGGGTATTACGGCGCTGATGGGCTCTTTGGGTTACTCGCTTGCGCTGGAGGCCTCACCTGCCATCTATATCCGCTACAGGTCGCCCAGTCGGCTTGTCAGGGGGATTGTGTCCAATGCGGCGATGGAGGTGCGGCAGGGCAAGGATGGGAGCCTGCTGGCGGCGGAGGATTATCTGGATGATGCGGTCGATAACCGGCCTGGGGCGATTGCGCTCAGAGCCGCTGGGGCGATCAAGAGTGAGTTGCATGGCGTTGCTTCGCTCGACGTTGTGGAGGCTTGTGTTGGTTTGCGGCCTGTGCCGAGTGATGGTGCGCCGCTTGTTGGATATGTGCCGGGCATCGGTGGTGTGTACGTTTGTGTGATGCACCCTGGGGTTACTTTGGCTGCTACCGTGGGGCGTTTGGTGGGGGCGGAGATTGTGAGTGGCGTGGAGGCTGCTGATCTGGCGGCTTGTAGGCTTGAGCGCTTTGGTTAGCTTCGGGATTTATGGTGGTTGCCTTTGCTCTGCTCTGCGGGGTTCCCTCGCTCCGGTCTTGCTCCCGGGAGGACCGCGCTGTACTGGGCCTCTTGGGCCGCTGCTTTTGACTTTCGCTCTTGATCTTGATCAACCTGCGACTTCAGGAGCAAGACCGGAGCGAGGGAATTCCGTAGCGCAGCGAAGGGGCCGGAACCATCACTAATGAATCGGATAAGTCCACCCTCTCATAGCCGCAATCCGGCCCCGCGCAGCCAGATGCCCAGCATCCACATACACTAACCACCACCCAATAATTTCTACCTTTCACCGACTTCCCGCCACCGCACAGCTGATTTAATATACTCGCCAGTATAAATATTAGAAGCGCCTTACACGGACGGTCCCCCATCATGTTGCGTCATGCCTGGTCAATTGCTTTGCCCGCCGCTGCAGCCTTGCTGCTGGCCGCCTGTGGTCAGGAGACCGCGCCGCCCGCCGCGCCGCGTCCGGCCCTGGTGGTGCAGCCGCAGCCGGCCAGCGCTGCCGCCGACAGCTACCCCGGCGAAGTACGCGCCCGCTTCGAGCCTGAGCTGGCCTTCCGCATTGGCGGCAAAGTCAGCAAGCGCCTGGTGGAAGAGGGCCAGCGGGTCAAGGCCGATCAGCCACTGGCCGAGCTCGACCCACAGGATGTACGCCTTCAATTGCAAGCCAACCGTGCCCAGCTTGCCGCCGCGCAGGCCAACCTGGCGCTGGTGCAGACCGAACGTGAGCGTTATCAGAAATTGCTCGACCGGCAGATGGTCAGCCGCTCGCAGTTCGACAACGCCGAAAACCTCTACCGCGCAGGCCTCGCCCGCCTCAAGCAGGCTCAGGCCGAAGCTGATGTGGCCGGTAACCAGGCCGACTATGCAGTGCTGCGTGCGCCGCAGGCGGGGGTGATTTCCAAGCGTCAGGTCGAGGTCGGCCAGGTCGTCGCAGCAGGGCAGACGGTGTTTACCCTGGCAGCAGATGGCGAACGTGAAGTGGTCATCGGCCTGCCTGAGCAGCAGTTCGCGCGCTTTGCCGTCGGCCAGCCCGTCAGTGTCGAGCTGTGGTCGCAGCCCAATCAGCGTTACCCCGCGCGCATCCGCGAACTGTCCCCGGCAGCCGACCCGCGCTCGCGGACCTTTGCCGCACGCATCGCTTTTGACTCGAGCAAGGCCCCGGCTGAGCTGGGCCAAAGCGCCCGAGTGTTCGTCGCCCATGAAGGCCAGCCGGCATTGGCGCTGCCGTTGTCGGCGGTGACCGCTGAGCAGGGCCAGGCCTACGTGTGGCGAGTTGACAAGGACAAACGCCTGCAGCGCGTTGCGGTGCGCCTGGGTGCCTATGGCGCCGACAGCGTGCCGGTGCTGGACGGGCTGGCGCCGGGCGACTGGATCGTCGCTGCCGGTGGTCATGTATTGCGCGAGGGCCAGCAGGTGCGGCCGGTCGACCGCAGTAATCGTGATGTGGATCTGGCGGCCAAGGAGTAAGTCCCGATGGGTTTCAACCTTTCCGCCTGGGCGCTGCGCAATCGCCAGATCGTACTGTTCCTGATGATCCTGCTGGCCGCGATTGGTGCGATGTCCTACACCAAGCTGGGGCAGAGCGAGGATCCGCCGTTTACCTTCAAGGCCATGGTCATCCGTACCATCTGGCCGGGTGCGAGCGCCGAAGAGGTGTCGCGCCAGGTTACCGAGCGCATCGAAAAGAAGCTGATGGAAACCGGCGAGTACGAAAAGATCGTTTCGTTCTCGCGCCCAGGCGAGTCGCAGGTCACCTTCATGGCGCGCGACTCGTTGCACTCCAAGGACATCCCCCAGCTGTGGTACCAGATCCGCAAGAAGGTCGCGGATATCCGCCATACCTTGCCGCCGGAGATCCAGGGGCCGTTCTTCAATGACGAGTTCGGCACCACCTTCGGCAATATCTATGCGTTGTCTGGCGAAGGCTTTGACTACGCCGTGCTCAAGGATTACGCCGACCGCATCCAGATCCAGCTGCAACGGGTCAAGGATGTGGGCAAGGTCGAGCTGATCGGCCTGCAGGATGAAAAGATCTGGATCGAGCTGTCCAATCTCAAGCTGGCTACCCTTGGCGTGCCGCTGGCCGCCGTGCAGCAGGCGCTGCAAGAGCAGAATGCGGTGAGCAGCGCGGGCTTCTTCGAGACCCCGAGCGAGCGCCTGCAACTGCGCGTCAGTGGCCGCTTCGACAGTGTCGAGCAGATCCGCCAATTCCCGATCCGGGTCGGCGAGCGCACCTTCCGTATCGGCGATGTCGCCGAGGTGCACCGTGGCTTCAATGACCCACCGGCGCCGCGCATGCGCTTCATGGGTGAAGACGCCATCGGCCTGGCCGTGGCGATGAAGGACGGCGGCGATATCCTGGTGCTGGGCAAGGCGCTGGAGGTCGAGTTCGCTCGGCTGGCGCACAACCTGCCAGTTGGTATGGAGCTGCGCAAGGTGTCTGACCAGCCGGCGGCGGTCAAGGCCGGGGTCGGCGAGTTCGTGCAAGTGCTGGTCGAAGCGTTGGTGATCGTGCTGCTGGTGAGCTTCTTCTCGCTCGGGCTGCGTACCGGGCTGGTGGTGGCGCTGGCGATTCCGCTGGTGCTGGCGATGACCTTTGCCGCCATGCACTACTTCGGCATCGGCTTGCACAAGATTTCCCTCGGTGCGCTGGTATTGGCCCTGGGTCTGTTGGTCGACGACGCGATCATTGCTGTGGAGATGATGGCGATCAAGATGGAGCAGGGCTACGACCGGCTCAAGGCGGCCAGTTACGCCTGGACCAGCACGGCGTTCCCGATGCTCACCGGCACCCTGATTACCGCGGCGGGCTTTTTGCCAATCGCCACCGCGGCCTCCAGTACCGGCGAATACACTCGCTCGATTTTCCAGGTGGTGACCATCGCCCTGCTGACCTCCTGGGTAGCGGCGGTGCTGTTCGTGCCGTACCTGGGCGAGCGTTTGCTGCCGGATCTGGCCAAGCTGCATGCCGCTCGCGGCCACACTGACCCCTATGCGACGCCGTTTTACCAACGTGTGCGGCGAGTGGTGGAATGGTGCGTGCGCCGGCGCAAGACGGTGATCCTGCTGACCATCGCCGCGTTCGTCGGCAGCATCCTGCTGTTCCGTTTCGTGCCGCAGCAGTTCTTCCCAGCCTCGGGTCGGCCGGAGCTGATGATTGACCTCAAGCTGGCCGAAGGCGCCTCGCTGAGTAATTCCGCCGAACAGGTCAAGCGCCTCGAAGGCCTGCTCAAGAACCACGACGGCATCGACAACTATGTGGCCTACATCGGCACCGGCTCGCCGCGCTTCTACCTGCCGCTGGACCAGCAGTTGCCGGCGGCCAGTTTTGCCCAGTTCGTGGTGCTGGCCAAATCCCTGGAAGATCGCGAGGCCCTGCGTAGCTGGTTGATCGCGACCCTGAATGAGCAGTTCCCGCAATTGCGCTCCCGCGTCACGCGCCTGGAAAACGGCCCGCCGGTAGGTTACCCGGTGCAGTTCCGGGTCACCGGCGAGCACATCGAGAAGGTCCGCGCGCTGGCCCGGGAAGTGGCGAGCAAAGTGCTGGAGAACCCGCACGTAGTCAACGTGCACCTGGACTGGGAAGAGCCGAGCAAGGCGGTGTTCCTGCAAATCGATCAGGAGCGTGCGCGGGCGCTGGGGGTGAGTACTGCCCAGCTGGCGAGCTTCCTGCGCAGCTCGTTGACCGGCAGCTCGGTCAGCCAGTTCCGCGAAGACAACGAGCTGATCGAGATCCTGGTGCGGGGCACGGCCGAGGCGCGTGGCGACCTGGGTAACCTGGCAAGCCTCGCAGTGCCGACCGATAACGGCCAGAGCGTGGCGCTGTCGCAGGTGGCGACTCTTGAGTACGGCTTCGAGGAAGGCATTATCTGGCATCGCAATCGCTTGCCAACGGTGACCGTGCGCGCCGATATTTATGACAAGCAGCAGCCGGCGACGCTGGTCAAGCAGATCGAGCCATCGTTGCAGCAGGTGCGTGCCAGCTTGCCGGACGGCTATCTGCTTGAGGTCGGCGGCACTGTCGAGGACTCCGAGCGCGGGCAGAAGTCGGTCAATGCCGGCATGCCGCTGTTCATCGTGGTGGTGTTGAGCCTGTTGATGATCCAGCTGCGCAGCTTCTCGCGCACGGTGATGGTGTTCCTCACCGCACCGCTGGGGTTGATCGGGGTGACCCTGTTCCTGCTGATCTTCCGCCAGCCGTTCGGCTTCGTCGCCATGCTCGGCACCATTGCCCTGGCCGGGATGATCATGCGCAATTCGGTGATCCTGATCGATCAGATCGAGCAGGACATCGCCGCGGGCATGCAGCGCTGGCAAGCCATCATCGAAGCCACGGTGCGGCGCTTCCGGCCAATCGTGCTGACTGCACTGGCCGCCGTGCTGGCGATGATTCCGCTGTCACGCAGCGTGTTCTACGGGCCGATGGCGGTGGCGATCATGGGCGGCCTGATCGTCGCCACGGTGCTGACGCTGCTGTTCCTGCCGGCGCTGTATGCGGCATGGTTCAAGGTCAGGAAGGAAGCGTAAGAGGCGCTGGGCGCACCTGCTGCCAATCTGCAGCAGGCGCGCCAGCGAAGGGCCTCAGAGGGCGCCGAAGACTTTCTTGGCCAGGCTGGTAGCGGCCTGCGCCGGGTTCTGGCGAATGCTCTGCTCTTGCTTGGCAATCATTTCGAACAGGCCATCGAGGGCCTTCTCGGTGACGTAGCTTTCGACGTTGGCGCTCTTGCTGCTGCCAAGGCCCAGGGCCGAGGCTTGACCGGCGAAGCTGTTGTACTGCTGGACGACGCCGACCTTGTCGGTGGCGGCCTTGACGATCGGTAGGAACTTGGCGCGGATCTGCTCGCGGCTGCTCTTGTTCAGGTACTGCGTGGCGGAGTCTTCACCGCCGCTGAGGATGCCCTTGGCATCGGTCACGGTCATCTTCTTCACCGCATCGACGAGGATCGCCTGAGCCTGCGGTACGGCGGCTTCGGCGGCCTTGTTCATGCTGTCTTCCAGCGCTTGCACCTGGTCGCCCTTGCCAAACATCTTCATCGCCTTGGCGGCTTTGCCGAGGTTGCCTGGCAGCTCGATGCGCACGTCGGGATTGTTGCTGAAGCCACCGGGGGTGCCGAGTTGCTTGATCGCCACTTGGGCGCCTTGGGTGAGGGCGTCTTTCAGGCCGCCGGTAGCGTCCTGCTGGCTGAGGTCGCCGAGCGACAGGGCCAGCGCACTGGCGGACAACAGCAGGCCAGCGCAGAGGCCGCCGAAGCGCAGGGAGGAGCGAATCATGGATTATTCCTTATGACAGTGAATAGGTGCAGGGCTCAGCGAGCCGGGTCGACTTTGATCCGCAGCGGCTGCTGGTCGCTGCCGTCGAGCGCGACGCTGTGCTGTTCGGTGCTGATGAACAATAGTTGGCCTTGATACTCGATGCGGGCACTGACCGCGTAGCGGTGTCCCGGTTTGACCTGAGCAGGGTCATAGCTCAGGTGGAACGGCAGCGGCACGTTGCCTTGGATCGGGCCGGCCTGGCTGGCCAGGGTCACGGCTGGGGCATCCATCAGCGATACATCCTGCAAGCTGACGCTGAGGGTAGCGGCTGGCGGCAGGGCAATGCGCTGCAGGTAGAACACTTCGCCATCAAGGCTGGCCTGTGGTGCCGGGCTGTTGCTGGAGCAGGCTGCAAACAGAGAGGCGCAGCACAGCATAAAGAGCTTTTTCATGGATTCTCCGTAGTCCTGGGGTCGGCTTGTGACCAACCCCGGGGACTGTAGCGGATTTTCCTGCCAAGGTCGCGGCAGTCGCGGCCAAGGGTTTGCACTCAGGTGGGGATTTGCTCCACACCTTCTATTTCGCGGTGCAGCGCCACCTGGCGAATCGACAGGCGCAGCTCGGCCGACAGCACGCGCTTGGCCACACCCTCGGCCAGCTCGCCGAGCTTGTCGTGATGGCTGAGCTTGCCGTTGCCGGCGGGCCGCAGCACGCCTTGCTGGAGCAAGGTCTGGATGAAGTGGCGGAACAGGCTCTTGTCGAAGAACTCCGGAGCATTCAGGCCATGCAGGATCGACAGCCGCTGGGCCATCATCACGCAGAGGTCTTCCAGTTCCTCGGCGGTCAGGGTCTGCTGGCCGTTGTTGACCAACAGTGAGGTCGCCATGTAATAGCGCTGCAGGGCTTGGGTGATGGTCCGCGAGAGCAGCGTCAGCAATACGAACGCACGCGAACTCGGTGCCGGGCGCAGGTAGACGCCTTTTTCCACCCGCAGCAGGCCTTGGGCAACCAGCGCGTCGAGCCAGTGATCGATGGTTTCGTCGAGTTGCTCGGGCGTCCAGCGCAGGAACAGCTCGGCTTGCAGGTACGGATACAGCGCCTTGACGTACTGGCCGATCAGCTCGCGGCTGATCCGTGAGCTGCTCTGGAAGAAGCTCGCCAGCAGCGCCGGCAGGGCAAAGATGTGCAGTACGTTGTTGCGGTAATAGGTCATCAGCACCGCGTTGGCTTCATCCAGATAGAGGATGCGGCCCATGGCATCGTTCTGCTCGGACAGCAGGTTCATGCCTTTGACGTGGCTGATCAAGGCCATGCCATCGCCCTCAGGCAGGGTGGTATGCGCCGAATAGGGCACTTCACGCAGCAAGCTCAGGTATAGGTCGAGCACCCGCACCAGGGCGCTTTCGTCGAGCGCGTGACGGCTGGTCGAGAGCAATGCCAGCGCGACCAGGTTGACCGGATTGACCGCCGCGGCTTCGTTGAGATGGCGGGCCACGGTTTCGCCCAGGCGGTGGGTGGTGTCGTTCAACCAGGCCGGACGAAACTGCTCGCCGTGATCCTCTTCGCGCCAGCCTGGGCGCTGCTCATCGAGGAAGCTGGCCAGGCGGATCGGCTCGCCGAAGTTGACCGACACCTGGCCGTAGCGCTGTTTGAGCGCGCCGATGACCTTGAAGATGTCGAAGATGGATTCTTTTTTCTTGCTCGCCCCACGCAGCTCGCCCAGGTAGGTGCGGCCTTCGAGCACCCGCTCATAGCCGATGTACACCGGCACGAACACGATCGGTGTGCGCGACGAGCGCAGGAAACTGCGCAGGGTAATCGCCAGCATGCCGGTACGTGGCTGCAGCATGCGCCCGGTGCGCGAGCGGCCGCCTTCGACGAAGTATTCGACCGGGAAGCCCTTGGTGAACAGCGTGTGCAAGTATTCGTTGAACACCGCGGTGTACAGCGGGTTGCCCTTGAACGTACGGCGCATGAAGAACGCCCCGCCACGGCGCAGCAGGCTGCCGATGACCGGCATGTTGAGGTTGATGCCCGCGGCTACGTGCGGTGGCGTCAGGCCGTTGCGAAACAGCAGGTAGGACAGCAGCAGGTAGTCGATGTGGCTGCGGTGGCAGGGCACATAGATCACCTCGTGACCGGGAGCGATGCCTTGCACCTGCTCGATGTTGTTGACCTTGATGCCGTCGTAGATCTTGTTCCAGAACCAGCTCAGCACCACTTCAAGAAAGCGGATCGCGGTGTAGGTGTAGTCCGAGGCAATTTCGTTGCCGTAGCGCAGCGCTCGCGCCTCGGCTTTCGCCAGCGGAATCTGCTCGCGTTCTGCCTCCTCGGCGATGGCCTGACGCACCTGCTGGTCGTGGATCAGGCCTTTGACCAGGTTGCGCCGGTGCGAAATGTCCGGGCCGATGACCGCGCTCTTGAGGTTGCGAAAGTGCACGCGCATCAGGCGCTGGGCCATACGCACGGTACGCGCATGGCCCTTGTTGTGCTCGACCAGCTCGCGCAGGTGGATCGGCGCCGAGAACTGCACGCGGGTCTTGCGCCCGAGCATGATGATGGTGAGCAGGCGACGCAGGCGTCCGGTTACCGCCCAGCTGTCGGCAAACAGCAGCTTCCATGGGCTCGATTCACTGGCCGGGGTCTGCCCCCAGAACACGCTGACCGGGATGATCTGTGCGTCTTCTTCGGCATGCTGGCTGACTGCTTCGACCAGCCGCTCCAGGGTCGGCGGCGCGCCGCGTTTGTCGTGGCGGCCGAGCCAGTCCGGCTCCGGGGTCAGATAGAAAAACGCCGCAGGCTCGTGCAGCGGGCCAACCACAACGGGCAACACTGGCCGCGGCAGCCCCGCTTTGGTGCATTCGCGGTCGAGCACCGCCAGGTCGGTCAGCGACGGCGAGGGCAGGGCATAGAACACCGGGCGGCTGCGGTCGAGCTTTAGGGTCAGCGATGACTGATTGATGGTCTCGGAGCGTACCCACAGGTAAAGCACGCGGCGCAGGGCGCCGAAGATCAAGCGGCGCAGGGGGGAACGGGTCATGTGATGTGTGGGCCCTGGGAAGAATTTCGGATCGATTTGCAGTCAGTGAGTCTGCCGTATCTGCGCAAGTTCAGCAAAAAACTGCATTGAACAGGCCTGTCATGAATTTTCTTTGTTCTCTGTCATATACTCGGTCCGCCCCTTGCAGGATATTTCAGCAAGCGGCGTCGGCACGGGGAAGCCCAGTGCCTGCAAGGCGATCTTCACAATAAAAAAACTGGAGTAGTTCAGATGTCGTCTCGTGAGACTGGGAATGTAAAGTGGTTCAACGATGCCAAGGGTTATGGCTTCATTCAGCGCGAAGATGGGGCCGATGTATTCGTCCACTATCGGGCGATTCGTGGTGAAGGGCATCGCTCGCTGGTTGAAGGGCAGCAGGTTGAATACAACCTCACCCAAGGCCAGAAAGGTCTCCAGGCCGAGGATGTAGTGGGCCTGTAAGCGCTGGTTGGCAAGCCTCAAGCTGCAAGTTGTCCGTGGAACTTGCAGCCTGATGCGATTGCTCGTGTTACATCCCTCTCGCAGTATTACTGCGTGCGCCAGGTGATTTCCTCTTCACCATCGGCGCTGATGCGGACCCAACGGTCGGCATCCTCTTCCCCGTGTTCTTCGCTCCAGCTGCCCGGTGCACAACGCACTTCGACGTTGAGTGCGGCAAAGGCTGCGCGTGCGCAGGCAATGTCGTCCTCCCACGGGGTCTGGTCGCTTTCCAGGTAGAGGCTGTTCCATTTCCCTACAGCCTTCGGTAACCAGGTCACCGGGATGTTACCGGCCTGGCATTTCCAGGTCAGGCCTTTCTGGGTCCATTCGGTGCACGGGCCCAAGGCCTCGACCAACCACTGGGCAATCTGCTTGTGGTCGACGTCGGTGTCCTTCAGGTAAATCTCGATATCAGGTTGACGCATAAAGGGCTCCGGTGTGCTCAGGATTGGCGCAGGAAATAGTCATAACGCATGGAAACGGTTACCTCGAACGGCGCGGCCTGGTCGATCACCAGTGCGCGCTTTTCAGCGCTTGCTCGCCAGCCGTGCGGGGTCATCGCCAGCAGGTCGGCGCGAGCCTTGGGTGCGGCCAGGCTGAGGCGAAACTCGAGGGTTTCGCTGTGAGCATGGACCATTCCCGCTGGCACCAGTGCCAGGTGCTTGTCGTCAGCATACGGACGCACTTCATCGTAAAGCACCTCGCGCAGCTCCATCAGGTGACCGCTGGTCGGGCCGACCCGCATCAGGCCGCCGCCGGGGCTGAGCAGGCGCAAGGCCTCCTGCCAGTCGAGCGGGCTGAAAACGCTGGCGATGAACTGGCAGCTGGCATCGGCCAGGGGCACGCGGGCCATGCTGGCGACCATCCAGGTCACCTGCGGCGCGCGCTTGCAGGCGCGTTTAACCGCTTCACGGGAAATATCCAGGGCGTAACCCTGGGCCGCCGGCAGGGCATTGGCGAGCTGCGCGGTGTAATAGCCTTCGCCGCAGCCGATATCCAGCCAGGCGCCGGGCTGGCGCTCGGCAGCCAGCTGCGCCAGGCGCTCGGCGACCGGGGCATAGTGGCCACCGTCGAGAAAGTCACGGCGGGCCTCGACCATCGCCTGATTGTCACCTGGATCACGGCTGTTCTTGTGCTGCACCGGCAACAGGTTCAGATAACCCTGGCGAGCACGGTCGAAGCGATGGCCGGCGCTGCACGCGACACCGTTGTCCAGCGCTGCCAGGGCCGCCTGGCAAAGAGGGCAGATGAGCATCAGGCGAGCAACCGCACCAGGGTCTGGTAGTAGATCTCGGTCAGCAGGTCGAGATCGCTGGCCAGGATGCGCTCGTCGACCTGGTGGATAGTGGCGTTGACCGGGCCGAGCTCGACCACCTGAGTACCCATGGTGGCGATGAAGCGGCCGTCGGAGGTGCCGCCGCTGGTCGATGGCTGGGTATCGCGGTCGGTGACGGCCTTGATGCTGGCCGCTACCGCGTCGAGCAGTTCACCTGGCTCGGTGAGGAACGGCAGGCCCGACAGCGCCCAATCGATCGACCAGTCCAGCTGATGCTTGTCGAGAATCGCCGCCACCCGCGCCTGCAGGCCCTCGACGGTCGACTCGGTGGAGAAACGGAAGTTGAACAGCGCAGTCAGGTCGCCAGGCACGACGTTGGTCGCGCCGGTACCGGAATTGAGGTTGGAGATCTGGAAGCTGGTCGGCGGGAAGAACGCATTGCCTTCGTCCCAATGCTCTGCTGCCAGTTCGGCCAGCGCTGCCGCGGCCAGGTGGATCGGGTTGCGCGCCAGGTGCGGATAGGCAACGTGGCCCTGCTTGCCGCGTACGGTCAGCTTGGCACCGAGCGAACCGCGGCGGCCGTTCTTGACCACGTCACCGAGCAAATTGGTGCTCGATGGCTCGCCGACGATGCACCAGTCGAGGCGCTCGTTGCGTGCGACCAGGCGCTCGACGACGGCTTTGGTGCCGTGATGGGCGGGGCCTTCTTCGTCGCTGGTGATGAGGAAGGCGACCTTGCCGCGGTGGTTGGGGTAGTCGTGCACAAAGCGCTCGCTGGCCACCACCATCGATGCCAGGCTGCCCTTCATGTCGGCAGCGCCGCGGCCGCAGAGCATGCCGTCGGCATCGATCAGTGCCTGGAACGGCTCATGTTGCCACTGCTGCACCGGGCCGGTCGGGACCACGTCGGTGTGGCCGGCAAAACACAACACCGGGCCGTCCTTGCTGCCATGGGTGGCCCAGAAGTTGTCGACGTCTTCGATGCGCATCGGTTCAAGCTGGAAGCCGACAGCGCCCAGGCGGTTCATCATCTGGGTCTGGCAGTCGGCATCGACCGGGGTCACCGAGGGACGACGGATCAGGTCGCAGGCCAGTTGAAGGGTAGGCGAGAGCTCGGCGGGGGCCGTCATGGGGAACTCCGGGGGCAAGGCAAGGACGAAAAAACAGGCGCGTTATCTTATATCAAATGCGCCCGCCGGGCACCTTCAGGGTGCCAGCGGGTGGCCTTTGTGGTCAGGCAGTCGAGGCTTGTGCTGCATCGCTTGCCGGTTTGGGCAGCGACGACAGGAAGGCCATGATCAGCGCGGCCAGGTACGGCAGCGATTGCACCAGCAGCATGGCTACCCAGAAGCGCATGTCCGAACTCGGCAAGCCCTGCACCAGGTAGATGCCAGCGGCAGCGCCCCACAGCAAGAGCATGATGAACAGCTCTTCGCGCGCCTCGGAAATCGCCACCAGCAAACCATGGCTGTCGGCGTTCTTCGGCGTGCGGAAGAACGGCATGCTGCTGGTGAAGAAACCGTACAGCACGGCCTTGGCAATCGTATGCGACAGCGCCAGCCCGGCCAGGGCGGCAGCGAAGGCGTCCTTGAGGTTGACGCCGACCGCACGACGGTAGAGGAACAGGATCTTGCCGACCTTGAAGAAGAACAGCGCCAACGGCGGGATGGCAAAGATCATCAGCGGTGGATCGACCCGGTGCGGGACGATGATCATCGCCGCCGACCACAGCAGCGCACCGACGGTGAAGAAGATGTTCATGCCATCGGCGACCCACGGCAACCAGCCGGCGAGGAAGTGATAGCGCTGGCCGCGGGTCAGTTCACTGCCCTTGCCCTGCAGCAGGGCGCGGGCGTGGTGCTTGATGATCTGGATCGCGCCGTAGGCCCAGCGGAAGCGCTGCTTCTTGAAGTCGATGAAGGTGTCGGGCATCAGGCCCTTGCCGTAGCTGTTGTGCGCGTAGGCGGCAGACAAGCCTTTTTCGAACACGCGCAAGCCCAGCTCGGCGTCTTCGCAGATGCACCAGTCGGCCCAGCCGAGTTCTTCCAGCACCGAGCGCCGGGTCATGGTCATGGTGCCGTGCTGGATGATCGCGTCACGGTCGTTGCGGGTGACCATGCCGATGTGGAAGAAGCCTTTGTATTCGCTGTAGCAGAGCTTCTTGAAGGCGCTTTCGTGCTGGTCGCGGTAGTCCTGCGGCGACTGCACCACAGCGATCTTCGGGTCGGCGAAGTGCGGCACCATGTGCTTGAGCCAGTTGCGGTCGACGCAGTAGTCCGAGTCGATCACGGCGATCACTTCGGCGTCCTTTGCCGTGTGCGGCAACAGGTAGTTGAGTGCGCCACCCTTGAAGCCGGCCAGCGGCGCAACGTGGAAGAACTTGAAGCGCTCACCGAGCAGCTCGCAGTGGGCCTTGAGCGGCTCCCACACGGCCGGGTCCTTGGTGTTGTTGTCGATCACCAGCACTTCATAGTCGGGGTAGTCGAGCGCGGCGAGGGCGTCGAGGGTCTGTTTGACCATCTCCGGTGGCTCGTTGTAGCAGGGCACGTGCACCGACACTTTCGGCCGGTAGGCGCTGTCGCCCTGCACCGGCAGGAATTCGCGACGGCGCTTGGCCGTCCACACCGTTTCGGCCAGTTCATGGGCTTCGGTCATCAACACGATGAACACACCAATCGCCCCCAGCGCCAGCAGGAAACCGACGATCAGGCTGAACCAGGTGCTGTATTGCTGGCTGTAGTCGTAGGCGATCCACACCAGCACCGAGCCACAGAGGAAGGTAATGAAGGTGAGGAAGGTGCGCCCGCGTTGGCGTAGCGCCGAGCCATCGATCAGCAGGATGGTCAGGGCAAGCATCGCCAGCACCACCGAAGCGACCGCAAGGGCGCGCCACTGCGGAATCGCCACCACCGGCCCTTCGAAGTTGAATTTCTGTTGGCGCTCGGCGTTGAACACGCCCCAGTAGGCGCCCACCGAACCTTCGTCGCTGGCCTTCCACGGTTGGTCGTAGGCCTCGATGACGAAGTAGTTGTAGCCGCGTCGGTTCAGCGTGTTGACCAGCGTGCGCAGGTAGATGGCCTGGTCGGCCTGGGTGGCATCGGCGCCGCCGCGCATGCGGCCGTTGCTCGGCCAGCCAACCTCCGACAGCAGCAGCGGTTTGCGCGGGAACTGCTGCTTGAGCTCACGGGCGCGATCAAGCACGAACTCGACCGAATCCTGCATCGGCACAAATTCCCAGTACGGCAGGATGTGCGCGGCGATCAGGTCGACGTGGGGGGCAAGCTCCGGGTTTTCTTTCCAGATATGCCACTGTTCACTGGTGGTCACCGGCACCTTGACCGCCGCGCGGACCCGATCCAGGTACTGGATCAGCGCCTCGGGGGTGACCTCTTTGCGGAACAACGCCTCGTTGCCAACCACCACCCGCACCACGCTGCGCGAGCTGTTGGCCAGCTCGATGGCCTTGCTGATCTCGCGCTCGTTGCGCTCAAGGTCCGGGCTGATCCAGATACCCAGGGTGACGCGCAGGCCGAATTCCTCAGCCAGCCGCGGGACTTCGGCCTGGGTGCCTTCGACGGTATAGATACGGATACTGTCGGTCAGTTTGCTCAACTGCTCGAGGTCCTGGCGCATCTCCTCCTCGCTCGGGTATTGGCCCTTTTGCGGGCTTTCACCCAGGCGAAACGGCGAGTAGGAGAAGCCGGAAATCTGCTCCGGCCAGGCCGGCGCGGACACCGGGCGGTTGATCAGCGCCCAGAACCCGGTGAACAGCGCGGCGATGACCAGCACCACTACCAGGTTGAGGCCGAATTTGCGTGATGACATAAGCGATTGTAGGTTCCGAAGAGGGGAGTGGGCGGGTGCCAGCTGGGGCTGCGTTCTACGCTTGGACAAGAAAGCAGCAGTGCCATTCGGCGCAGAGGGTGAAGCTCTGGTCCCACTCGGTTGTCGTCCAAGTCTGACTCTCTGATCGGATATTAAAGCAGGATTGGTAGGTTTTTTACCAACTAACAGCGCCGTGCGGCCCGGCAACCCGCCAGCTGGCATATAATGCGCGCCGGTTTTTTGCGGATAGCGAGCATGAGCACAGAAGATCCACGCTTCGCCGGCGTTGCCCGTTTGTACGGCGACCAAGGCCTGCAACGCCTGCGCGACGCCCATGTGGCGGTGGTCGGCATCGGCGGGGTCGGCTCATGGGTGGCCGAGGCGCTGGCGCGCAGCGGTGTTGGCGAAATCAGCCTGTTTGACCTCGATGATGTCTGCGTGAGCAACACCAACCGCCAGGCGCATGCGCTGGAAGGCCAGGTAGGGCGGGCTAAAGTCGAGGTCATGGCCGAGCGTCTGCTGGCAATCAACCCGGCCTGCACAGTCCATGCAGTGGCAGACTTCGTCACCCGTGACAGCATGGCCGAGCACATCACCGAGCAGATGGACTGCGTCATCGATTGCATCGACAGCGTGATGGCCAAGGCGGCGTTGATTGCCTGGTGCCGGCGGCGCAAGATCGCCGTGGTCACCACCGGTGGCGCCGGCGGCCAGATCGACCCCACGCAGATCCAGATCGGCGACCTGAACAAGACCTTCAACGACCCGTTGGCCTCACGCGTGCGCTCGACCCTGCGCCGCGACTACAACTTCTCGCGCAACACCTCGCGCAATTACGGCGTGCCGTGCGTGTTCTCCAGCGAGCAGCTGCGTTATCCCAAGGGTGACGGCAGCGTTTGCCTGCAAAAGAGCTTTGTCGGTGAGGGCGTGCGCCTGGATTGCTCCGGCGGCTTTGGCGCGGTGATGATGGTCACCGCCACGTTCGGCATGGTGGCGGCGAGCAAAGCCATCGAAAAACTGGTGGCCGGTGCGCGCCGGCCGTCGGAACGGGTGGTCGCGCCGGCGGCTGATCTGTAAGCAGCGGTCAGCGCTTCAGGCTTCGCTGGCGAGCTGCGCCATACGCTGCAGTACCGCATGCAGGCCGTTGCTGCGCGACGGCGACAATTGGCGTTCAAGCCCCAGCTCGCTGAACCAGCCGCGCAGGTCGAGCTGGGCCAGCTCGGCGCTGGCCAGCCCTTGTACCCGCGCCAGCAACAGCGCCAGCAAACCGCGTAACAGACGCGCATCGCTGGTGGCCTTGAAACGCCATTGGCCATCATCGACTACGGCCACCAACCAGACCAGGCTTTCACAGCCGTGGACACGGTTGCTTTCGGTTTTCTCGGTGTCATCCAGTGGCGCCAGGCGCTCGCCCCACTGCATCAGCAAGCGTGCGCGCTGCTCCCAGCCACGGGCTTCGGTGAAGCACGCCAATGCCTCGCGAGCTTGTTCGGGCAGGCTCATCGCAGCAGCTCCAGGCCTTGATCCAGCGCTTCGAAAAGGCGCGCCAGATCGTCACTGTCGTTATACAGCCCCAGCGACACGCGGATCGCGCCCTCAAGGCCGAGACCTTTGAGCAGGGGCATTGCACAGTGATGACCGGCGCGCACGGCGATGCCTTGCTCGGTCAGTACATGGGCGATGTCGGCGTTGTGTACGCCGTCGACGACAAAGCTGACCAGCGCGGTCTGTGGTGCGCCCAGTACGCGAACGCCCTCGCGATCAGCCAGACCGCGCAGCAGGTGCTGGTGCAGGCTTGCTTCGTGGCGCTCGACCGCGTTGGCATCAAGGCTGGCCAGATAGTCCAGCGTGGCGCCCAGGCCAATCACGCCGGCAATCGGTGGCGTGCCGGCTTCGAAGCCGAGCGGCGCAGGACGAAAACTGGCGCTGTGGTAATCCGCCAGTTGGACCATCTCGCCGCCAAACTGCCAATGGCGCAACTGCTGCAGCGCGCGATGCCGGCCGTAGAGCACGCCGACGCCTTCCGGGCCGTACAGTTTGTGGCTGGAGAACACGTAGAAGTCGCAGCCCAGTTGTTGCACGTCGTGGCGTCCATGCACCACGCCCTGAGCGCCATCGACAACGGTCAACGCGCCTTGGGCGCGGGCATGGGCGAGCAGGGCTGGCAGCGGTTGCCAGGTGCCGAGCACATTCGACAGCTGGCTGACCGCCAGCAAGCGTGTACGTGGGCCGATCAGCTGCAGTGCCTGGTCAAGGTCAATCTGGCCTTGCGAGTTCACCGGCAATATCACCAGGCGCAGATTGCGCCGCTGCGCCAGTTGCTGCCAGGGCAACAGGTTGGCGTGGTGCTCCAGCGCACTGATGGCGATCTCGTCGCCGGCATTGAAGCCGTGCTCAAGGCCATAGGCGAGCAGGTTCAGCGCTGAGGTCGCGCCGTGGCTGAAGATGATCTGTTGCGCATCAGCGGCATTCAGCCAGGCAGCCACTTTGTCGCGGCTGGCCTCGAACGCTTGAGTGGCCAGTGCTGCCGGCAGGTGTTGCGCGCGGTGCACATTGGCGGCGCCATGGCTGTAGTAATGGCTCAATGCACCCAGCAGCGCCTGTGGCTTCTGGGTAGTGGCGGCGCTGTCCAGGTAGGTCTGGTGCTGGCGTTGCAAGGCGGCGATCGCGGGGAAGTCGGCGCGCCAGGGGGAGGGCTGAAACATGTTTGCGGGACCTGCAATGAAAATCGGGCCTGGCTTTACGCCAGACCCGATCTTATCACTTCGAACCTGATGGTTCTCAGTTGTGCGCGTGCAGCGCCTCGTTCAGCTCGATTGCCGACTTGTGCGTCTTGCACTCGACTGCGCCGTTGAGCGAGTTGCGACGGAACAGCAGGTCGGTCTGGCCGGCCAGATCACGGGCCTTGACCACCTTGACCAGTTCGTTGTTCTCGTCGAGCAGGTTCACCTTGGTGCCGGCCGTGATGTACAGGCCAGCTTCAACGGTGTTGCGGTCGCCCAGCGGGATACCGATACCGGCGTTGGCGCCGATCAGGCAGCCTTCGCCGACCTTGATGACGATGTTGCCGCCACCGGACAAGGTGCCCATGGTCGAACAACCGCCGCCCAGGTCCGAACCCTTGCCGACGAAGACGCCCGCCGAGACGCGGCCTTCGATCATGCCTGGGCCTTCGGTGCCGGCGTTAAAGTTGACGAAGCCTTCGTGCATGATGGTGGTGCTTTCGCCAACATAGGCGCCCAGACGCACGCGCGCCGCATCGGCGATACGCACGCCGGCCGGGACCACGTAGTCGGTCATTTTCGGGAACTTGTCGACCGAGAACACTTCCAGCAGCTCGCCCTTCAGACGTGCTTCCAGTTGCAGTTCGGCAAGCTCAGCCAGGTCGACCGCGCCACGGTTGGTCCAGGCTACGTTCGGCAGCAGCGGGAAAATGCCGGCCAGGCTCAGGCCGTGCGGCTTGACCAGGCGGTGCGAGAGCAGGTGCAGCTTGAGGTAGGCCTCAGGCGTCGAGGTCAGTGCGCTGTCTTCGGCCAGCAGGGTGGCGACCAGCGGCTTGTGGCTTTCTGCCAGGCGGGTCAGCAGCGCGTACTGGGTAGCGTCGACCGACTTGACCGCATCGGCCAGCTGGCCGGCCTGGGCATTGCTGAACGCGATGGCCTGGTTGCCGCCTTCATAGCCCAGCACCGGGGCGATGGCAGCGATCAGTTCGGCGCTCGGGTTGAGCAGTGGTTGTGCGTAGAACACTTCCAGCCAAGTGCCCTGACGGTTTTGGGTGCCGACACCGAAGGCCAGGCTGAACAGAGTAGTGGACATGCGATTACCTCTTGCGAATAGGGGGGTGGCAGCGCTGTTGGGCTCAGCCCAGCGCAGCGGCGTACAGATCCGGCTTGAAGCCGACCAGGGTGCGTTCGCCAAGGTCGAGCACCGGGCGCTTGATCATCGACGGCTGGGCCAGCATCAATTCGACGGCCTTGACCTGGTCAATGTCGGCTTTGCTGGCATCGTCGAGTTTGCGGAACGTGGTGCCGGCACGGTTGAGCACAACCTGCCAGCCGTGCTCGTTGCACCAGCGGATCAGGCTGTCACGGTCGATGCCTTGGCTTTTATAGTCGTGAAAGGCGTAGTCGATGGCGTGTTCTTCAAGCCAGCTACGCGCCTTTTTCATGGTGTCGCAGGCCTTGATGCCGTAGAGAGTGTAAGCCATTGAATTCAAAGGGTCCGGCGGGTTCACCCAAAACCTCCCCAATATCTCCCGTTGTTTAGTCGGCGGATTATGCGACATCGCTGGGGCTGGCGCCACGGCTGGCTGCCGAATGCCCGCGGTTAAGCGCGTTGAGTAGCACGCTGTTACACATTCTGCGGCAGCCTGCGACTATCGTGCAGCGGCAGGTGGTCTTAATTCCCCGCTAACATATTGTTTCAATTGCGGTCCTAGCGCTGTGAGCGCTTCTCCAATTTGACAGGATTTTTACCGATGCAGTCAGCCTATACCGTCCTCATCCTGCTGACGCTGGTAAGCGTGTCCAAGCTGGTCGGGCGCTTGATCCCACTGCCGTTGCCGTTGGTACAGATCGCGGCAGGCGCACTATTGGCGTGGCCCAGCCTGGGCTTGCATGTGGCATTGGAGCCGGAGCTGTTCCTGTTCCTGTTCCTGCCGCCGCTGCTGTTCGCCGATGGCTGGCGTATCCCCAAGCGGGAGCTGTGGCGCATGCGCGGCCCGGTCATCGCCCTGGCCGTTGGGCTGGTGCTGTTTACCGTGGTCGGCGCGGGTTACTTCATTCATTGGCTGCTGCCGAGCATTCCGCTGCCGGTGGCGTTTGCCCTCGCCGCCGTGCTGTCGCCGACCGATGCAGTGGCCGTCTCGGCCATTGCCCAGGACCGACTGCCGACGCCGTTGATGCACATGCTTCAGGGCGAAGCCTTGCTCAATGATGCCTCGGGCCTGGTGACCTTCAAGTTCGCCCTGGCTGCGGCGATTACCGGGGTGTTTTCGCTCACCGACGCGAGCTTGTCGTTCGTACTGGTGGCCTTGGGAGGGCTGGCCGTCGGCGTGGCGTTGAGCTGGCTGGTAGGGCGGCTACGCGCGTGGATGATCACCCGCGGCTGGGATGATCCGGCCACCCATGTGGTGTTCATGCTGTTGCTGCCGTTCGCGGCCTATGTGCTGGCCGAGCGTCTTGGTGTGTCGGGCATCCTTTCGGCGGTAGCCGCAGGCATGATGCAGAGCTGGCTGGATCTGCTGCCGCGCCAGACCAGCACCCGGCTACTCAATCGCAGCGTCTGGTCGTTGCTTGAGTTCGCCTTCAACGGTTTGATCTTCTTGCTGCTGGGCCTGCAGTTGCCGGACATCATCAAGGCAGTGGTCAGCCACGAAACCTCGCTGTGGCCGGCGCTCGCCTACCGCTGCCTGGAAGTGCTGGCGATCTTTGCGGCGCTGATCGTGCTCCGGTTCATCTGGGTGCAGAGCATCTGGCGGGCGATTGGCGTGGTACGCCGCTGGCGCGGCAAGCCTGAACTGGTATTGGTGCCGACTGCACGTTCCTGCTGGCTGTTGACCCTGGGCGGCGTGCGCGGGGCGGTGACCTTGGCGGGCGTGATGTCGGTGCCGTTGTTGATCAGTGCCGGGGAGGCGTTCCCGCAACGCGACTTGCTGATCTTTATTGCCGCCGGGGTGATTCTGTTGTCGTTGATCAGTGCATGCATTGCCTTGCCGCTGCTCTTGCGCGGCATTACCCAGAGCCCGGACGAGCGCTTGCAGCAGGAAGTGCGGGAGGCGTGGCGGCTGACCGCAGAGGCAGCGATCCATGCCCTCGAAGCCGAGGAAGTGGTCGATGCCAACGCTGCTCAGGATGCGGCTCAGGCAACCTTGGCGGTCGAGCTCAAGGCGCGGCTGATGGCCGAGTATCGCGATGAACTGGCCAGCTACAACGACAGCGCCGAAGCCCGTGAGCTGGCGCACCAGATGGACTTGCTCGAGCGTCGCCTGCGTTTGCGTGCGCTGCGTGCCCAGCGCCTGGAGCTGTATAGCCTGCATCGCCAGCACCTGGTAGGTGATGAGGTCGTGCGCCAGGTGTTGGGCGATCTGGACATGAGCGAGGCCAACCTTGGACAGGTTCGCTAGGTTCAGTCGTGCGGGTAGGCCAGGCGCATCAGCTCAAGGTCCTTTTCGCTGAGCTGGTGGTTGCGTGCGATCTCAAAATCGCCGATGGTCTGCCATTGCGCGACGGCATAATGCATGATCGACAACGGGTCGTAAGCGGTTTTTATCATGGCTGTATCAGCCTGCACGTCCAGATACTGCTGGTGCACATCCTGTGCAGTCCAGCCAGCGGCTTGGAGCGTGGCGATAAGCGCCTGTTCGTTCCACGGGATATTGGCATCAGGGTGGGTGTGTTCGTGCTGTAGTCCGAGGGCGTGGCCGAACTCATGCAGCACTGTACATTCAAACCACTCTTCGCCGGGAGCGACGTTCAGGCACATGGTCTCATCGGTATAGGCCAGCGCATCGGTGCCGAGGTCTGATTGATTGTGCAGGACATCCTTGCCGGTCAGAACCCTGATCTGGGCCTTGGCATCGTTGTCTTCGGCCAGATCCAATTCCAGATTCGCCTCGGACAAGTCAGTCCACTGGCTCGCCAGTTCGAAAATTGCCATTTTCAGGCTTCGATCAGGTGAGCCCATGAACGAGATCCACAGCGTGCGGCCCGGCTCCCACAAGTGCGTGTGTTTGACGAGGCCGCGTTTGTGTCGCCCGCCACTACTTACGCCTCTGTTGCGTGGATTTTCGGCGATCGCCAGGTCGTAGGAGAGCTGCTCTGGGATGCGGTTGCGGCAACAAGGCCGGGAATCGATGATCATCGGGAAAGCTCCTGGTCAACTGATGGACCACGAGCTTCGCCGATCGGCTATGCAGCTGTGCCTTACATATATCAGCTTGTAACTGGCTCAGCGGCGTTCAAGGAAGCGCTGGATACGCGACGCCGCCTCGATGCACTCCTCCAATGGTGCGACCAGGGCCATGCGCACACGGCCTGCGCCTGGGTTGACGCCGTCGACTTCGCGGGACAGGTATGAACCCGGCACGACGGTGACATGCTCAGCTTCGAACAGATCGCGGGTGAAGTCAGCATCGCAACCCGGCACCTTGGCCCACAGGTAGAAGCTGCCATCGGGCCGCTGCACGTCCATAACCGGCTGGAGAATCTCCAGCACGGCGTCGTACTTGGCCCGGTACTGGTCGCGGTTGGCCCGTACGTGAGTTTCGTCCTGCCAGGCGGCCACGCTGGCCAGCTGGGTTTGCACGGGCATGGCGCAGCCGTGATAGGTGCGGTACAGCAAAAACGGCTTGATGATCTGCGCATCGCCCGCGACAAAGCCTGAGCGCAGGCCGGGCAGGTTGGAGCGCTTGGACAGGCTGTGGAACACCACGCAGCGCTTGAAGTCGCTGCGACCCAGCTCGGCGCACGCGGTGAGCAGGCCCGGCGGCGGGTTTTCCTCGTCGAAGTACAGCTCGCTGTAGCATTCGTCGGAGGCAATCACGAAGTCGTGCTCGTCGGCCAGGGCGATCAGCTTTTTCAGCGTGTCCAGCGGCACCAGCGCGCCGGTCGGGTTGCCTGGCGAGCACAGGAACAGGATCTGGCAGCGTTGCCAGGTCTCGGCCGACACTGCGTCGAAGTCAGGGTTGAAACCGTTGTCTTCCAGGCACGGCAGGTAGTGCGGGGTGGCACCGGCCAGCAGCGCTGCACCTTCGTAGATCTGGTAGAACGGGTTGGGGCTGATCACCAGGCCATCGTCGGCGCGGTTGACCACCGCCTGGGTGAATGCAAACAGGGCCTCGCGGGTACCGTTGACCGGCAGGATGTGACGGTCAGCGTCAAGCCAGCCGCCGGGCACATTGAAGCGGCGTTCGCACCACTGGCCAATCGCCTGACGCAGGGCCGGCAAGCCCAGCGTGCTGGGATACACCGCCAGCTTGTCGAGGTTGTCTGACAGAGCCTTGGCTACAAAGGCGGGCGACTCGTGCTTGGGTTCGCCGATCGACAGGGCAATGGCACGTTTGTCAGCGGCGGGCTGCACGCTGCCGAGCAGGGCGCGCAGCTTCTCGAACGGGTAGGGCTGCAGCTGGGTCATGGCTTGGTTCATCGGCACGAGGTCTCGTCAATCATCTAGATAGTCAGGCGGGCAGGGCTGTTGTCGCTGCCTTGGCTGGGCTGCAACTGCTGGACCAGCGCTTCTTGCAGGCGGCTGCACAGTTGCGGGTCGGACAGCGGCTGGTTGTTGGCGTCGGTAATGAAGAACACGTCTTCGACCCGCTCGCCGAGAGTGGCGATCTTGGCGTTTTGCAGCGACAGGTCGAACTCGAGGAAGATCCGCCCGATCCGTGCCAGCAGGCCAGGCCGGTCGGGAGCCGTGATCTCGAGAATGGTCACCGCGCGCTGGGCATCATTGAGGATGGTCACCTGCGGCGCAAAGGTGAAGTGCTTGAGCTGACGCGGGACTCGCCGCTGGATGATGGTCGGGTAGTCTTCCGGGTTGCGCAAGGCTTCGGTCAAACCGTCGCGAATCTGCTTGACCCGCTGCGGATTGTCGCCGATCGAGCCGCCGTCGTTGTCCAGCACGATGTAGGTGTCGAGGGTGAACTGGCTGCTCGAAGTGATGATGCGCGCGTCGTGGATGTTCAGGTTCAGCTGCGACATCGCCGCCACCGTCACCGCAAAGAAGTCGTGCTGGTCGGGCGCATAGATGAAGATCTGCGTGCCACCTTCGAACTCGCGCTGGGTGGTTTCCTTGATCAGCACCAGCGGGCCGCCGTCAGCCGGCTGCTGCAGGATTGCATCGCTGTGCCAGGCGACGTCGGCGGCGGTGTGCTTGAGGAAGTAGTCGTCACCCAGTTGCGACCAGAGCTGCTCGACGTCGTCCGGGTCGGTGCCTTCGCGGATCAGGATGTCCAGCGCAGCGCTTTGTGTCTGGCGGATCTGCTCTTCGCGGTCGAGCGGGTTTTCCAGGCCGCGGCGCAGGGCACGCTTGGTCTCGCTGTAAAGCTGGCGCAGCAGGCTGGCGCGCCAGGAGTTCCACAGCGTCGGGTTGGTCGCGTTGATGTCGGCAACGGTCAGTACGTAGAGATAGTCGAGGCGCGTTTCATCGCCGACGTGCAGGGCAAAATCATTGATCACCTGCGGGTCGGAGAGGTCCTTGCGCTGGGCCGTGGTCGACATCATCAGATGGTTGCGCACCAGCCAGACGATCAGCCGAGTGTCCCAGGTCGGCAGCTGGTGGCGTTCGCCGAACGCCTGCGCATCGACTGCACCGAGCTCGGAGTGGTCGCCCTGACGGCCCTTGCCGATGTCGTGATAGAGCCCGGCCAGGTAGATCAGCTCGGGTTTGGGCAGACGGCCCATGAGCTTGCTGGCCAGCGGGAATTTCTCTGATACCGGGGTGTACTGCAATTTGCGCAGGTGCTTGATCAGGTTGAGCGTATGCGCATCGACCGTATAGATGTGGAACAGGTCATGCTGCATCTGCCCGACGATCAGGCCGAACTCGGGCAGGTAACGGCCAAGAATGCCGTAGCGGTTCATCCGGCGCAGGTTGCGGTGGATGCCGATCTCGCACTTGAACAGCTCGATGAACAGGCTGGTGTTGCGGATATCGTTGCGAAAGTCATCGTCGATCAAGTGTCGATGGGCGCGCAGCAGGCGCACGGTATCGGCGCGCACGCCCTTGATTTCGGGGTGCTGGGCCATCAGCACGAACATCTCGAGCATGGCAAACGGGGTGCGCTTGAACACGTTCTGATGGGCGGCCTCGATGTAGCCATCATGCAGCCGAAAGCGGGCGTTGAGCGGCTGGGTGGTGCCGCTGTCTTCGTCCGCCAGAATCACTTCTTCGAAATGTTGGATGATCAGGTCGCAGAGCTGGCTGATGCTCATCACCACCCGATAGTACTGCTGCATGAACTGTTCGATGGCACGCTTGGGGTTTTCGTCGCTGAAGCCGAGCAAGGCGGCGATGCTGCGCTGGTGATCGAACAGCAGGCGGTCTTCGGCGCGGCCGGCGAGCATGTGCAGGGCATAGCGCACCCGCCAGACAAACGCCTGGGACGATGCCAGCAGTTCGTTTTCGCTTTCCAATAGGAAGCCTTCGCCGGCCAGGGCGTGCAGGTTCAAGGTGCCGTACTGGCGGCGCGCGACCCAAAGCACGGTCTGGATATCACGCAGCCCCCCGGGCGAGCCCTTGACGTTGGGTTCGAGGTTGTATTCGGTGTCGTTGTACTTGTGGTGGCGGGCCTTGAGTTCGGCGCGCTTGGCCAGGAAGAACTCCTTGCTCGGCCACAGGTGCGAGGTACTGGTGGCCTCGAGCATGCGCTGGCGCAGGGCTTCGGGGCCGCAAATGGTGCGGCTTTCCATCAGGTTGGTGATCACCGTCAGGTCGGCGCGGGCCTGCTCGACGCACTCGTCGACACTGCGCACGCTCTGGCCGACTTCAAGGCCGATGTCCCAGAGCAGGGTCAGTAGCTGTTCGATGGCGTCGCGATACTGCTCGTGCTGGGCGCCGTCGAGCAGAATCAGCAGGTCGATGTCCGAGTACGGGTGCAGTTCGCCGCGGCCATAGCCGCCCACGGCGATCAGGGCGATCGCTTCGGGTGGTTGCCAGTCGAACTGGCTCCAGGCCTGTTGCAGGATGTTGTCGACGAACCAGGCGCGATCTTCGATCAGCCGGCGGATGTCACGGCCTTCGCGAAAGCGCCGATCGAGCACCTCGCGGGCCAGGCGGATAGCCTTCTTGAAGGCAGCGATGGGGCTTGCCTTGAGCGCCAGTTCCGCCTGGAACTGGCCGCGGTCGAACAGCTCGGGATCCACCTGGGGCATCGAGTCGCTTTCCTGAAAGTGTTAGGCCGACTTGCGGGGGATGGTGTCGTCTTTGCGCAGGGTGAAGATCTCGTAACCGGTCGCGGTAACCACTAGGGTGTGCTCCCACTGCGCCGACAGCTTGCGGTCCTTGGTGATGGCCGTCCAGCCGTCGCCCAGTACTTTGGTGTCGGCCTTGCCCTGATTGATCATCGGCTCGATGGTGAAGGTCATGCCTTCCTTGAGTTCCATGCCGGTGCCGGCACGGCCGTAGTGCAGGATCTGCGGTTCTTCATGGAAAACCTTGCCAATGCCGTGACCGCAGAACTCGCGCACCACCGAAAAACCGTTCTTCTCGGCGTGCTTCTGGATCACTTCGCCGATGTCGCCCAGACGGCAGCCCGGCTTGACCAGCTCGATCGCCTTGTACATGCATTCCTGGGTGACCTGGGACAGGCGCTCGGCCCACACCGGCACGGTGCCGACATGGAACATGCGGCTGGTATCGCCGTGGTAGCCGTCCTTGATCACGGTCACGTCGATGTTCAGCGTGTCGCCATCCTTCAACGGCTTGTCGTTGGGGATGCCATGGCAGACCACGTGATTGATCGAGGTGCAGATCGACTTCGGGTAGCCTTTGTAGTTGAGCGGGGCCGGGATGGCCTGCTGAATGTTGACGATGTAGTCGTGGCACAGGCGGTCGAGCGCTTCGGTGGTAACGCCGGGCTTGACGTGTGGCTCGATCATCTCCAGCACTTCAGCGGCCAGGCGGCCGGCGATGCGCATCTTTTCGATGTCTTCTGCAGTCTTGATGGTAACGGTCATTGACAGGCTCTCTACGGCGCCGTGCAGGGCGCGAACAAACGGGAAAGGCCAGATTCTACCAGAGCGAGGCGCCCATCTGTCGGCAGAAAGGCCCGCTGGCGGCTCTCTATATGAGGCATTTTGGCGCGATTGCGGGCCCGCTGCAAAAAGCACTGACGGACGCGACAGGATTGCAGTTCCGTCAGCGCCGAGTCTGTGGTATAAAGTGCGCCGCTTTCGGGGACGACCTCGACTGCCTTAACCCACACACGTGTCGACACGATGACCTGGGTGCCCCGACCGCTTCGGCGACGTGGGTTGGTCATTGGGATACGTGGAGGCCCAACCCGACTTATCAAGGAACAATCATGTCCCAAGTCAATATGCGCGATATGCTGAAGGCCGGTGTGCACTTCGGTCACCAGACCCGTTACTGGAACCCGAAAATGGGTAAATACATTTTCGGCGCGCGTAACAAGATTCACATCATCAACCTGGAAAAAACCCTGCCGATGTTCAACGACGCTCTGTCGTTCGTCGAGCGCCTGGCCCAGGGCAAAAACAAGATCCTGTTCGTCGGCACCAAGCGTTCCGCCGGCAAACTGGTCGCCGAGCACGCTGCTCGCAGTGGTTCGCCATACGTCGACCACCGCTGGTTGGGCGGCATGCTGACCAACTACAAGACCATCCGCGCTTCGATCAAGCGTCTGCGTGATCTTGAAGTCCAGGCTGAAGACGGTACCTTCGCCAAGCTGACCAAGAAAGAAGCTCTGATGCGTTCGCGCGATCTGGAGAAACTGGACCGCAGCCTGGGTGGTATCAAGGACATGGGCGGTCTGCCTGACGCACTGTTCGTCATCGACGTTGATCACGAGCGCATCGCGATCACCGAAGCCAACAAGCTGGGCATCCCGGTTATCGGCGTTGTCGATACCAACAGCAGCCCGGAAGGTGTTGATTACATCATCCCAGGCAACGATGACGCCATCCGCGCAATCGAGCTGTACATGGCTTCGATGGCTGACGCCATCATCCGCGGCCGCAACCATGTTGCTGGCGGCACCGAAGTCTATGTTGAAGAAGCAGCGGCACCAGCTGCTGAGTAATTGACGCCTGGCGTCTACTTGGCACGCGAAAAGGGGGCTTGGCCCCCTTTTTGCCACCTGAAATCCTCCTGTCAGCAATACCGCCGCATGATGACCTCCTGCTGGCAACAAGACAGTGGATTAGCAGAATTGAACGCCCGTGACGAGCGGGTGGAATGGTTGAAAAACTTTCCAAGAGGATTTTGAAATGGCAGCAATTACTGCAGCGCTGGTCAAAGAACTGCGCGAGCGTACCGGCGAAGGCATGATGGATTGCAAGAAAGCCCTGGAAAAGGCTGACGGCGATATCGAAAAAGCCATTGACGACATGCGTGCCTCCGGCGCCATCAAGGCCGCCAAAAAGGCTGGCAACGTTGCCGCTGAAGGCGCTATCGCCATCAAGGCCGACGACAAGTCCGCCGTCCTGCTGGAAGTGAACTCGCAGACCGACTTCCTGGCTCTGCAAGACGACTTCAAAAACTTCGTTGCTGAAAGCGTGGAACAGGCTTTCAACGACAAGCTGACCGACGCTGCCCCGCTGATCGCTGCGCGCGAATCGGCGCGTGAAGCACTGGTCGCCAAGGTTGGTGAGAACGTCAACATCCGTCGCCTGGTGCGCGTTGAGGGTGACGTTGTTGGTGCCTACCTGCACGGCAACAAGATCGGTGTTGCGGTTGTTCTGAAGGGCGGCGATGTTCAGCTGGCCAAAGAAATCGCCATGCACGTTGCTGCGTCGAACCCTGAGTTCCTCGATTCGTCGGAAATCTCCGCCGAGGCCATCGAGCGCGAGAAGGCTGTGTTCCTGCAGCTGAACGCTGACAAGATCGCCGGCAAGCCGGAAAACATCGTTGAGAACATGATCAACGGTCGTATCACCAAGTTCAAAGCCGAAGCCTCGCTGAAAGAGCAAGCTTTCGTCATGAACCCGGAGATCAAAGTCGGCGAACTGGCCAAGAAAGCCGGTGCTGAAATCGTTTCCTTCACCTACTTCAAAGTAGGCGAAGGCATCGAGAAGCCGGTCGACAACTTCGCTGAAGAAGTTGCCGCCCAGCTGGCTGCTGCCAAGCAGTAAGACAGCCTCGTCTGTCGCCCCAAAGAGGCTGCCCGCTCACGCGCGCAGCCTCTTTGTCAAACCGGCACCAGGTTTATCCGGCCTGGTACCGCTGGCGCTGAAGCAGCGCCACGCTACAGTTAGCTGGCTGTAACCCAGCCCGCGCAGAATTTTCTTAAAAACGCCGCAGGAGAGACTCGCAATGGCTCAGCAGGTGAGTGGTCGCCAACCTCGCTATAAACGCATTTTGCTCAAACTTAGCGGCGAGGCCCTGATGGGCTCGGAAGAGTTCGGGATCGACCCGAAAGTGTTGGACCGCATGGCCCTCGAAGTGGGGCAGCTGGTCGGCATCGGTGTCCAGGTGGGCCTGGTCATCGGCGGCGGCAACCTGTTCCGCGGTGCAGCGCTCAGCGCCGCCGGCATGGATCGGGTTACCGGCGACCACATGGGCATGCTCGCCACGGTGATGAATGGCCTGGCCATGCGCGACGCCCTCGAGCGTTCGAACATCCCGGCACTGGTCATGTCGGCCATCTCCATGGTCGGCGTCACCGACCATTACGATCGTCGCAAAGCTATTCGCCACCTCAACTCCGGGGATGTGGTAATTTTCTCCGCCGGTACCGGCAACCCGTTCTTCACCACCGACTCCGCAGCCTGCCTGCGCGGCATCGAAATCGATGCAGATGTGGTGCTGAAGGCGACCAAGGTCGACGGTGTGTACACTGCCGATCCATTCAAGGATCCGCACGCCGAGAAGTTCGATCGCCTCACCTATGATGAGGTTCTGGATCGCAAGCTGGGTGTGATGGACCTGACCGCAATCTGTCTGTGCCGCGACCACAAGATGCCATTGCGTGTATTCAACATGAACAAGCCTGGCGCCCTGCTGAATATCGTGGTGGGTGGCGCTGAAGGTACTTTGATCGAGGAAGGCCAAGCATGATCAACGAAATCAAGAAAGATGCTCAGGAACGTATGACCAAGTCGCTGGAATCGCTCCAGCATGCGTTCAGCCGCATCCGCACCGGTGTTGCTCACCCAAGCATTCTCGAAGGCGTGATGGTGCCGTACTACGGTGCGGATACGCCGATCAAGCAAGTGGCCAGCATCACCGTCAAGGATTCACGCACCCTGCAGGTCGTTGCTTTCGAGCGCAACATGCTCAGCGCGGTCGACAAGGCTATCGGTAGCGCAGGCCTCAACCTGAACCCGACCAACCTGGGCGAGCTGCTGCTGATCACCATGCCAGCCCTTACCGAAGAAACCCGCAGGGGCTTCACCAAGCAGGCTCGTGAAGCTGCCGAAGATGGCCGTGTCGCCGTGCGCAACATCCGTCGTGATGCGCTCAGCCAGCTCAAGGACCTGGTCAAGGAAAAGGAAATCAGCGAAGACGAAGAGCGTCGTGCGGCTGATGACATCCAGAAACTGACCGACAAGTTCGTCGCGGATATCGAGACTGCCGTGAAGGCGAAGGAAAAGGACCTGATGGCCGTCTGAGGCCAGGGTTCTCTTCATGGAAAAGACCAAGCAAGCGGCGCCGTCAGGGGTGCCGCGTCACGTCGCGATCATCATGGACGGCAACAATCGCTGGGCGAAGAAGCGTCTGCTGCCCGGTGTTGCCGGGCATAAAGCTGGCGTGGATGCTGTGCGCGCGGTGATTGAAGTATGTGCCGAGGCGGGTGTCGAAGTCCTGACCCTGTTCGCCTTCTCCAGTGAAAACTGGCAACGCCCGGCCGATGAAGTCGGCGCATTGATGGAGTTGTTTTTCACGGCCTTGCGCCGCGAAGCCCGGCGCCTCAATGACAACAACATCAGCCTGCGCATCATCGGTGATCGCAGCCGCTTTCATCCGGAGCTGCAGGCCGCCATGCGCGAGGCCGAAGCGGCAACCGCCGGCAGCAATCGCTTCATCCTGCAGGTCGCTGCCAATTATGGTGGTCAGTGGGATATCGCCCAGGCAGCGCAACGGCTGGCCCGTGAGGTGCAGGCTGGGCATCTGCGCCCGGATGACATCACTCCGGGGTTGTTGCAGGCCTGTCTGTCGACCGGCGACCTGCCGCTGCCTGACTTGTGTATTCGTACCGGCGGCGAGCATCGCATCAGTAACTTCCTGTTGTGGCAGCTGGCCTACGCCGAGCTGTATTTCTCCGACCTGTTCTGGCCGGACTTCAAACACGAGGCCATGCGTACCGCGCTGGCCGATTTCGCTTCGCGCCAACGCCGCTTCGGGAAAACCAGCGAGCAGGTCGAGGCTGGAGCTCGTGCTTAATGCTTAAACAACGCATCATTACTGCGCTGATCCTGCTGCCGATTGCACTGGCTGGATTCTTTCTTCTGCAGGGCGGCGACTTCGCCCTGTTCATCGGCTGTGTGGTCACCTTGGGCGCCTGGGAATGGGCGCGTCTGGCCGGCTTGATGGCTCAACCAATGCGCATCGCTTATGCCGCTGTGGTGGCGGCGGCGTTGATGCTGCTGTACCTGTTGCCCGAACTGGCGCCTTGGGTGCTCGGCGCAGCGGTGATCTGGTGGGGGTTGGCGACCTGGCTGGTGCTGACCTACCCGCGCAGCAGCGAACTGTGGTCGAGTGCCGCCTGCCGCCTGCTGATCGGCTTGCTGGTGCTGCTGCCGGCCTGGCAAGGCCTGGTGTTGCTCAAGCACTGGCCGCTGGGCAACTTCCTGATTCTCTCGGTGATGGTGCTGGTGTGGTCTGCCGACATCGGTGCGTACTTTTCCGGTCGCGCGTTCGGCAAGCGCAAGCTGGCCCCTCACGTCAGCCCCGGCAAGAGCTGGGAAGGCGTGTATGGCGGCCTTGCCGTCAGCCTGCTGATCGCCTTGGGCGTAGGCCTGGTGCGTGACTGGAGCATCGGCCAGCTGCTGTTGGGGCTGCTGGGTGCGGTAGTGGTGGTGATGGCTTCGGTGGTGGGTGATCTCACTGAAAGCATGTTCAAGCGCCGCGAAGGCATCAAGGACAGCAGCAACCTGCTGCCTGGCCATGGTGGTGTGCTTGACCGCATTGACAGCCTGACCGCTGCCATCCCGATGTTCGCCGTGCTGCTGTGGGCCGCTGAATGGGGTGTCATGTGAGCCGTAGGCAACGGATCACGGTGCTTGGCGCTACCGGTTCGATTGGTCTGAGCACGCTTGACGTGATTGGCCGTCACCCAGAGCGCTACCAGGTATTTGCGCTCAGCGGCTATTCCCAGGTCGAGCAGCTGCTGGCGCTGTGTTTGCGCCATAGCCCAGCGTTTGCTGTGGTACCAAGCGCTGACGCTGCGCTGCGCCTGCGTGCGGATCTGGCGGCGGCGGGCAGTGCTACCGAGGTGCTCGAAGGCGAGGCCGGCCTGTGTCAGGTGGCTGCAGCCAGCGAAGTCGACGCGGTAATGGCTGCGATCGTCGGTGCTGCTGGCTTGCGTCCAACCCTGGCGGCGGTTGAGGCCGGCAAGAAGGTTCTGCTCGCCAACAAGGAAGCGCTGGTTATGTCCGGCGCGTTGTTCATGGACGCAGTACGGCGCAGTGGCGCGGTGTTGCTGCCGATCGACAGCGAGCACAATGCCATTTTCCAATGCTTGCCCGGCGATTATGCGCGTGGTCTGGGTGCAGTTGGCGTGCGCCGCATCTTGCTGACGGCCTCCGGCGGGCCGTTCCGCGAAACGCCATCGGCGCAGCTTGAAACAGTCACGCCCGAGCAGGCCTGTGCCCATCCCAACTGGTCGATGGGGCGCAAGATTTCGGTCGACTCGGCGAGCATGATGAACAAGGGCCTCGAGTTGATCGAGGCGTGCTGGCTGTTCGATGCTGCGCCAGCTCAGGTCGAAGTCGTGGTGCATCCGCAAAGCGTGATCCACTCATTGGTGGATTACGTCGATGGTTCGGTGCTCGCCCAATTGGGTAATCCGGACATGCGCACGCCGATTGCCAATGCGCTGGCCTGGCCAGAGCGGATCGACTCCGGCGTTGCCCCGCTTGACCTGTTTGCCATTGCCCGGCTGGATTTCCAGGCGCCCGATCCGCAACGCTTCCCCTGCCTGCGCCTGGCGCGTCAGGCGGCAGAAGCCGGCCACAGTGCACCTGCGGTACTCAATGCGGCCAATGAAGTGGCAGTTGAGGCATTTTTGCAGCGGCGTATCCGCTTCCCGGAGATCGCGGGTATGATCGAGCAGGTGCTCGAACAGGAGCCAGTTGTGCCACTGACGTCGCTGGATGCGGTGTTTGGCGCCGACCAGCGCGCGCGGGAGCTGTCCCGGGAATGGCTGCGGCGGAACGGCCGCTGATGCGTGCTCGCTCCAGGGTTGTCCTGAACGTCTTTCGGAGATGGATATGACTGCGCTCTACATGATCATCGGTACCCTGGTTGCGTTGGGCGTGCTGGTCACCTTCCATGAATTTGGTCATTTCTGGGTTGCGCGCCGTTGCGGGGTCAAGGTGCTGCGTTTCTCGGTAGGCTTCGGCACCCCGCTGTTGCGCTGGCACGACCGGCATGGCACGGAATTCGTGGTTGCGGCCATTCCGCTGGGCGGTTACGTGAAGATGCTCGACGAGCGCGAGGGCGAAGTGCCGCCGGCGCTGATCGAGCAGTCGTTCAATCGCAAGCCGGTCGGCCAGCGCATCGCCATTGTCGCCGCTGGGCCGATCGCCAACTTCCTCCTGGCAATCGTGTTCTTCTGGCTGCTGGCCATGCTTGGCACCCAGCAGGTACGGCCGGTCATCGGTGCGGTCGAGGCGGGTAGCCTGGCCGCCAGTGCCGGCCTCGCTGCTGGCCAGGAAATCGTCTCGGTGGACGGCAAGGCGACCAATGGCTGGTCTGCGGTCAACCTGCAACTGGTGCGCCGCCTTGGCGAGAGCGGCACCCTGCGCGTGGGTGTGCTGGACGAGGGCAGCACTGCCGAGAAGCAACACGAGATCAACTTGAACCAGTGGCTGCGCGGGGCGGATGAACCCGATCCGATCCAGTCGCTGGGTCTGCGCCCGTGGCGCCCGGTGATTGCCCCGGTACTGGCCGAAATCGACCCGAACGGGCCGGCGGCGGCAGCGGGGCTGAAAACCGGTGACAAGCTGCTGAGCCTGGATGACATTGCCCTTAACGACTGGCAGCAAGTGGTCGACAGCGTGCGTGCCCGCCCAGAGGCCAAGGTGCAGCTGCGGATCGAGCGCGATGCTGCGGTGCTGAATGTCGCGGTAACCCTGGCGCGCAAAGGCGAAGGCCAGGCCTCCGGTGGTTACCTCGGGGCAGGGGTCAAAGGTGGCGAATGGCCGGCGACGATGCTGCGCGAAGTCAGCTATGGGCCGCTGGCCGCGATGGGCGAAGGCCTGACGCGGACCTGGAACATGAGCATTCTGACCCTTGAGTCGTTGAAGAAAATGCTGTTCGGCGAGCTCTCGGTAAAAAACTTGAGCGGACCGATAACCATTGCTAAAGTGGCGGGCGCTTCAGCCCAGTCGGGCGTTGGGGATTTCCTGAATTTCCTGGCCTACCTGAGCATAAGCCTGGGGGTTCTGAACCTGCTGCCCATTCCAGTACTGGATGGGGGGCATCTGTTGTTCTACCTGATCGAGTTGGCACGCGGCCGTCCGCTGTCGGATCGGGTGCAAGGTTGGGGGGTCCAGATCGGTATAAGTTTGGTCATAGGGGTGATGTTGCTCGCCCTGATCAACGATCTGGGTCGACTATAAAGCTTCGCTCAATTGCAAACCTGCCGCCTTTTTGCGGCGGGTTGTTTATTGCCAGTTGGAATAAAAGGACTTCATGAAACGTCTGCTGCTAACTGCGGTCCTCTCCGCACTGATGATCGCTGAAGTTCACGCTGAGTCCTTCACCATCTCCGATATCCGCGTCAACGGCCTGCAGCGGGTTTCCGCCGGCAGCGTGTTCGGCGCACTGCCTCTGAACGTGGGCGATCAGGCTGACGACCGTCGCCTGGTGGATTCCACCCGCTCGCTGTTCAAGACTGGCTTCTTCCAGGATATCCAGCTGAGCCGCGACGGCAACGTCTTGATCATCAATGTGGTCGAACGTCCGTCGGTAGCCAGCATCGAGATCGAAGGCAACAAGGCGATCAGCACTGAAGACCTGATGAAAGGTCTGAAGCAGTCTGGTCTGGCCGAAGGCGAGATCTTCCAGCGCGCCACCCTCGAGGGTGTGCGTAACGAACTGCAACGTCAGTACGTGGCCCAGGGCCGCTACTCGGCCGAGGTCGAAGCTGAAGTCGTGCCACAGCCGCGTAACCGGGTTGGCCTGAAGATCAACATCAACGAAGGCACGGTTGCCGCGATCCAGCACATCAACGTGGTGGGCAACACCGTGTTCGATGATGACGAACTCGGCCAGTTGTTCGAGCTGAAAACCACCAACTGGTTGTCGTTCTTCAAGAACGACGACAAGTATGCCCGCGAAAAACTCTCCGGTGACCTCGAGCGTCTGCGCTCCTACTACCTGGACCGCGGCTACATCAACATGGACATCGCTTCTACCCAGGTGTCGATCACCCCGGACAAGAAGCACGTCTACATCACCGTCAACATCAACGAAGGTGAGAAGTACACCGTTCGTGACGTGAAGCTGTCCGGTGACCTCAAGGTGCCGGAAGACCAGGTTCAGTCGCTGCTGCTGGTGCAGCCAGGCCAGGTCTTCTCGCGCAAGGTGATGACCACCACGTCCGACCTGATCACCCGTCGTCTGGGTAACGAAGGCTATACCTTCGCCAACGTCAACGGCGTGCCGCAGGCGCACGATGAAGACCACACCGTCGACATCATGTTCGTGGTCGACCCGGGCAAGCGTGCCTACGTCAACCGCATCAACTACCGCGGCAACACCAAGACCGAAGATGAAGTGCTGCGTCGCGAAATGCGCCAGATGGAAGGCGGCTGGGCTTCGACCTACCTGATCGACCAGTCCAAGACTCGCCTTGAGCGTCTGGGCTTCTTCAAGGAAGTCAACGTCGAGACCCCGCCTGTGCCGGGTACCGATGACCAGGTCGACGTCAACTACAGCGTTGAAGAGCAGGCCTCCGGTTCGATCACTGCCAGCGTCGGTTTCGCCCAGAGCGCCGGTTTGATCCTCGGTGGTTCGATCAGCCAGACCAACTTCCTCGGTACCGGTAACAAGGTTTCGATCGGTTTGACCCGCAGCGAATACCAGACCCGCTACAACTTTGGCTTCGTTGACCCCTACTGGACTGCCGATGGCGTCAGCCTGGGTTACAACGCCTTCTACCGCAGCACCGACTACGACGACCTCGACGTCGACGTGGCCAGCTACGCAGTAGACAGCCTGGGTGCCGGTGTCAGCGTCGGTTACCCGATCAGCGAGACATCGCGTCTGACCTACGGCCTGAGCGTGCAGCAGGACAAGCTGAAGACCGGTCGCTACACCGTTGACGAGATCTTCGACTTCGTCGACAAAGAGGGCGACAACTTCCTCAACTTCAAGGCGTCTGTCGGCTGGTCCGAATCGACCCTGAACAAAGGTGTACTGGCTACCCGTGGTCACTCCCAGAGTCTGACCCTGGAAAGCACCGTGCCGGGCAGCGACCTGTCGTTCTACAAACTGGACTACCGTGGCCAGCTGTTCAAGCCGCTGTCCAACGATTACACCCTGCGTCTGCACACTGAGCTGGGTTACGGTGACGGTTATGGCAGCACCTCTGGTCTGCCGTTCTACGAGAACTACTACGCCGGTGGTTTCAACTCGGTACGTGGCTTCAAGGACAACACCCTCGGCCCGCGCAGTACGCCGAGCAAGGGTAACCGTCCGGGTACTGCGGCTGACCCCGATCAGGATCCGTTGGCCTTCGGTGGCAACGTGCTGGTCCAGGGTGGTGTCGAGTTGCTGTTCCCGCTGCCGTTCGTCAAGGACCAGCGCTCGCTGCGCACCTCCGTGTTCTGGGACGTGGGTAACGTGTTCGACACCAACTGCGGTTCCAAGCCTGATTGCACCAAGGTCGGCTTCTCGGACATGGCCAGTTCGGTTGGCCTGGGCGTAACCTGGATCACTGCGCTGGGCCCGTTGAGCTTCAGTTTGGCAATGCCGATCAAGAAGCCGGCAGAAGCCGAAACCCAGGTGTTCCAATTCTCTCTGGGGCAGACCTTCTAAGGTCAGCCCCGTGCTAAACGACAACGGATTCTCCAGGAGTGCATCGTGCGTAAGTTGACCCAACTGGCCTTCGTGGCTGCGGCGCTGGTCGCCACCCCCGCTTTCGCCGAAATGAAAGTGGCTGTGCTGAACTATCAGATGGCACTGCTCGAGTCGGACGCCGCCAAGCGTTACGCCGTCGATGCCGAGAAGAAGTTCGGCCCGCAACTGACCAAGCTCAAGGGCCTGGAAAGCAGCGCCAAAGGCATCCAGGACCGTCTGCTCAAAGGCGGCGACAAGATGCAGCAGCAAGAGCGTGAGCGTCTTGAGCTCGAGTTCAAGCAAAAAGCCCGTGACTTCCAGTTCCAGTCCAAGGAACTCAACGAAGCCAAGGCCGTTGCCGACCGTGACATGCTCAAGCAGCTCAAGCCGAAGCTGGACGGTGCTGTTGAAGAAGTGATCAAGAAAGGCGGCTTTGACCTGGTGCTCGAGCGCGGCGCAGTGATCGATGTCAAACCGCAGTACGACATCACTCGCCAAGTCATCGAGCGCATGAACCAAGCCCGTTGATATGACCGTGACCATGACGCTCGGCCAATTGGCCGAGGCGCTCGGCGCTACCCTCAAGGGGCCCGAGGCGCTGCAGATTACCGGGCTGGCCACCTTGCAGGAGGCCGGTCCCGGGCAATTGAGCTTTCTCGCCAACCCGCAGTACCGCAAGTACCTGGACAATTCCCAGGCTTCTGCGGTTCTGCTCAAGGCAGCAGACGCCGAAAGCTTCGCCGGTAACACCCTGATCGTCGCCGACCCGTATCTGGCTTACGCGCGCATCTCTCACCTGTTTGATCCAAAGCCCAAGGCTGTAGCGGGGATTCACCCCAGCGCCGTGGTTGCTGATGACGCTCAGGTCGATGCCAGTGCCAGCATTGGGCCGTTTGCGGTGATCGAGAGCGGTGCGCGCATCGCTGCCAATGTCACCGTGGGTGCGCACTGCTTCATTGGTGCGCGCTGTGTGATTGGCGAAGGCGGCTGGCTGGCCCCGCGGGTCACGCTGTATCACGACGTGACCATTGGTGCGCGGGTGACGATTCAGTCCGGTGCGGTGATCGGCGGCGAGGGCTTCGGCTTTGCCAATGAGAAGGGCGTCTGGCGCAAGATTGCCCAGATCGGCGGTGTGAGCATCGGTGATGATGTCGAGATCGGCGTCAATACTGCGGTAGACCGCGGTGCATTGGCGGATACCCAGATCGGCAACGGGGTCAAGCTCGACAACCAGATCCAGATCGCGCACAACGTGCAGATTGGCGATCACACGGCTATGGCCGCGTGTGTCGGCATCTCTGGCAGTACCCGCATTGGCAAGCATTGCACCATTGCTGGCGGTGTCGGCATGGTTGGCCATATCGATGTCTGCGACAACGTGTTCGTCTCCGGCATGACCATGGTTACCCGTTCGATCACCGAGCCGGGTGCCTATTCTTCCGGCACGGCCATGCAGCCGCTGGGTGATTGGCGCAAGAGTGCGGCGCGGATTCGCCAGCTCGACGATATGGCCAAACGCCTGCAGCAGATGGAAAAACGCTTCGAGACCGTGACCTCAGGTGGCCAGCCGACATCAGAAGGCTGATACCATTTCCTGAGCCAAGAGTGATCCGTTGCTAGCTGGCTCCTCTATTGGATTGCTAAAGGAGCGTGTGGTCAGCACCTGCGCTCCCTATTCTTACTACAGGCTTCCCCCCGAAATGATGGACATCAACGAGATTCGCGAATACCTGCCTCACCGTTACCCGTTCCTGCTGGTGGACCGGGTCACGGAGCTGGACTTCGAGGCCCAGAGCATTCGTGCCTACAAGAATGTCAGCATCAACGAGCCGTTCTTCAATGGCCACTTCCCGGCCCACCCGATCATGCCAGGCGTGCTGATCATCGAAGCCATGGCCCAGGCAGCCGGGATTCTCGGGTTCAAGATGCTCGATGCCAAGCCGGCAGACGGCACGCTGTACTACTTCGTTGGCTCCGACAAGCTACGCTTCCGTCAGCCAGTGTTGCCAGGCGACCAGTTGGTCCTGGAAGCCAAGTTCCTCAGCCGCAAGAGCATGATCTGGAAGTTTGAGTGCCGTGCCCTGGTTGACGGCAAGCCGGTATGCTCGGCGCAGATTACCTGTGCGGAACGCTCCCTATGAATTCAATTGATCCGCGGGCTATCGTCGATCCTTCTGCCAGGCTGGCGGACGGTGTCGAGGTGGGCCCCTGGTCGATCATTGGTCCCGATGTCGAAATCGGGGAGGGCACAGTAATCGGCCCACATGTGGTACTCAAAGGGCCGACCCGGATCGGCAAGAACAACCGTATCTACCAGTTTTCCTCGATTGGCGAAGACACCCCTGACCTCAAGTACAAGGGTGAAGCGACGCGTCTGGTGATCGGCGACCACAACGTGATCCGCGAAGGCGTGACCATTCACCGCGGAACCGTTCAGGACCGTGCTGAAACCACCCTCGGCGATCACAATTTGATCATGGCCTATGCCCACATTGGCCATGACAGCGTGATCGGCAACAATTGCATTCTGGTCAACAACACTGCGCTGGCTGGCCATGTGCATGTGGGCGACTGGGCAATTCTGTCTGGTTACACCCTGGTTCATCAGTACTGCCATATCGGCGCTCACGCGTTTTCCGGCATGGGCACCGCGATCGGCAAGGACGTACCCGCGTTCGTCACTGTATTTGGCAGCCCGGCCGAAGCCCGCAGCATGAACTTCGAAGGCATGCGTCGGCGTGGATTCAGCGATGAAGTCATCCTCGCGCTGCGCAAGGCCTACAAAATGGTCTATCGCCAGGGCTTGACGGCTGACGAGGCTATCAACGAGTTGCAGGAGTTGGCTGCATTGCACCCTGAGGTCGAGCTGTTCCGTGCCTCCATCCAGAGCTCCGCTCGCGGCATCACCCGCTGATATGAGTGAGCTTTGTGTAGCGTTGGTCGCAGGTGAGGCCAGCGGCGATATCCTTGGCTCCGGTTTGATGCGCGCACTCAAGGCGCGCCATCCTGGTGTGCGCTTTATCGGTGTCGGCGGCCCGTTGATGGAGGCCGAGGGCATGCAGTCCTACTTCCCCATGGAGCGCCTGGCAGTGATGGGTCTGGTTGAGGTGCTCGGGCGTCTGCGTGAGCTGCTCAAGCGACGCAAACTGCTGATCGAGACCCTGCTTGACGCGAAGCCCGATGTGTTCATCGGCATCGATGCACCCGACTTCACCCTCAATATTGAACTGAAACTGCGCCAGCACGGCATCAAGACCGTGCACTACGTCAGCCCGTCGGTCTGGGCCTGGCGGCAGAAGCGGGTGCTGAAGATCCGCGAAGGCTGCGACCTGATGCTGACCCTGCTGCCATTCGAGGCGCGCTTCTATGAAGAGCAGGGTGTACCGGTGCGCTTTGTCGGCCATCCGCTGGCCGATACGATTCCGCTGGAGGCTGACCGTCAAGCCGCTCGTGCCGAGCTGGGCCTGCCCGCCGGGCCGCTGGTGGCATTGATGCCCGGCAGCCGCGGCGGCGAAGTCGGCCGGCTGGGTGCGCTGTTCCTGGAGGCCGCCGAGCGTTTGCAGCAGTTGATCCCGGGTGTGCGGTTTGTCTTGCCCTGCGCCAACCAGACCCGCCGTGAGCAGATCGAGCAGATGCTGGCAGGTCGCGACCTGCCGCTGACTCTGCTTGATGGTCAGTCACATCAGGCACTGGCCGCCTGCGATGCAGTGCTGATTGCGTCGGGTACCGCTACGCTGGAAGCGATGCTGTACAAGCGGCCAATGGTTGTCGCCTATCGCCTGGCGCCGCTGACCTACTGGATTCTCAAACGCATGGTCAAAAGCCCCTATGTGTCGCTGCCCAATCTGTTGGCGCAGCGCATGTTGGTGCCGGAACTGCTGCAGGACGCCGCCACCAGCGAGGCCCTGGCGCAGACCCTGGCACCGTTACTTGCCGATGGTCAGCATCAGACTGACAGCTTTGATCAGATTCACCGCACCCTCCGCCGTGACGCCTCGAACCAGGCGGCGGACGCAGTGCTGGCCTTGTTGGAGCGACGCTAGATGCAGCTGGGACTGGATTTCAACCTGGTCGAAGAACTCGTTGCAGGCGTCGACGAAGTTGGCCGCGGGCCACTCTGCGGTGCGGTGGTTACGGCAGCGGTGATCCTCGATCCACGGCGGCCGATCCTCGGCTTGAACGACTCCAAAAAGCTCACCGAAGCCAGGCGCGAAGCGTTGTTCGACGAAATCTGCGAAAAAGCCCTGAGCTTTTGCATTGCGCGGGCTGAGGTTGATGAAATCGACCGGCTGAACATTCTCCATGCCACCATGCTGGCCATGCAGCGCGCGGTCGAGGGCTTGAGCATCACGCCCAAGCTTGCCTTGATCGATGGCAATCGCTGCCCGGTGCTGGCTGTGCCATCCGCCCCAGTGGTGCAGGGCGACGCCAAGGTGCCTGCGATCGCTGCCGCGTCGATCCTGGCCAAGGTCACCCGCGACCGCGAGATGAGCGCCTTCGAGTTGATCTACCCCGGCTACGGTATGGGTGGTCACAAAGGCTATCCGACCCCCGTGCACCTTGAGGCGCTGGCCCGGCTTGGGCCTACGCCGATCCACCGGCGCTCCTTCGCGCCGGTGCGGGTGGCCTGGGAAGCCCGTGCGGGCGTGCCTACCTCGCTGATCTGATTGCCCGCGCGGGTCGCGCTGCGACCCTGCAGGCCGTCACGTGGCAGCGCAGCCGATCACATTTGCGGTACAATCCCGCGCTTGTCCGCTGCTCTGCTATAGGCCCCCTTACATGTCGGTTTCTTTCGTTCACCTTCGTGTGCACTCCGAATTCTCCCTGGTTGATGGCCTGGTGCGGATCAAGCCGCTGGCCAAGGCCTTGGCCGGACTGAACATGCCGGCAGTGGCGATTACCGACCAGAGCAACATGTGCTCGTTGGTGAAGTTCTACAAGAGCGCGATGGGCAACGGCATCAAGCCGATTTGCGGCGCCGATTTGTGGCTGGCCGGGGCTGATCCGGAAGCGCCATTGTCGCGTATCTGCTTCCTGGCGATGAACCCCAAGGGTTATCGCAACCTCACCGAATTGATTTCGCGCGGCTGGGTCGACGGCCAGCGCAATGGCTTGGTGGTCATCCAGCGCGACTGGATAGCCCCGGCCAGCGAAGGCTTGATCGCACTGTCTGCCGCCCGCGAAGGGGATATCGGCATGGCCCTGCTCAGCGGCCGCAGCGCAGAGGCCGAAGCCTTGCTGCGCGACTGGCTGGGCATGTTCCCCGGGCGCTTCTACGTCGAGCTGCAGCGCACCAATCGTCCTGGTGATGAAGACTACCTGCACGCCGCTGTAGCCCTGGCTGACCGGGTTGGCGCGCCGCTGGTCGCGACCAACGATGTGCGCTTCATCAAACAGACTGATTTTGACGCCCACGAAACCCGCGTCTGCATCGGTGAGGGCTGGACCCTCGACGACCCGCGCCGACCGCGCCTGTACAGCGATCAGCAATACCTGAAAAGCCAGGAAGAGATGGTCGAGCTGTTCAGCGACCTGCCCGACGCCGTGGCCAACACGGTGGAAATCGCCAAGCGCTGCAACATCGAGGTGCAACTGGGCAAGCACTTCCTGCCCGACTTCCCGACGCCCAATGGCATGGGCATCGATGACTACCTGCGCCACGTTTCCCACGAGGGCCTGGAAGAACGGCTGACGGTGATCCTGCCCAAGGACACTACCGAGGACTACCAAGCCAAGCGTCAGGTCTATCTGGACCGGCTCAAGTTCGAGCTGGATATCATCATCCAAATGGGCTTCCCCGGTTACTTCCTGATCGTTATGGACTTCATCAAGTGGGCCAAGAACAACGGCGTGCCGGTCGGCCCTGGCCGGGGTTCGGGTGCCGGTTCGCTGGTCGCCTACGTGTTGAAGATCACCGACCTGGACCCGCTGGCCTACGACCTGCTGTTCGAGCGCTTCCTCAACCCTGAGCGGGTATCGATGCCCGACTTCGACGTCGACTTCTGCATGGATGGCCGCGACCGAGTCATCGAGTACGTCGCCGACGCCTACGGGCGTAACGCGGTAAGCCAGATCATCACCTTTGGCACCATGGCTGCGAAAGCGGTGGTGCGCGATGTGGCGCGGGTGCAGGGCAAGTCCTACGGGCTGGCTGATCGTCTGTCGAAGATGATCCCGTTCGAAGTCGGCATGACGCTGGAAAAGGCCTACGAGCAGGAGGAGGTGCTGCGCGACTTCCTCAAGAGTGACGAGGATGGCCGCGAGATCTGGGACATGGCCCTCAAGCTCGAGGGCGTCTGCCGCGGTACCGGCAAGCACGCGGGTGGTGTGGTTATCGCACCAACCAAGCTCACCGACTTTTCGCCGATCGCCTGTGACGAAGAGGGCGGCGGCCTGGTAACCCAGTTCGACAAGGACGACGTCGAGGCGGCGGGGCTGGTCAAGTTCGACTTCCTCGGCCTGCGCACCCTGACCATCATCAAGTGGGCGATGGAGACGATCAATCGCGAGCAGGCCAAGGAAGGCTTGCCCGATCTGAACATCGACTTCATCCCGCTGGACGACAAGAAAACCTACGAGCTGCTGCAAAAGGCCGAGACCACTGCGGTATTCCAGCTCGAGTCGCGCGGCATGAAAGAGCTGATCAAGAAGCTCAAGCCCGACTGCCTGGAAGACCTTATCGCATTGGTGGCGTTGTTCCGCCCAGGCCCACTGCAGTCGGGCATGGTTGATGACTTCATCAACCGTAAACACGGTCGCGCCGAGCTGGCCTACCCACACCCGGACTACCAGTACGAAGGCCTGCAGCCTGTATTGGCACCGACCTACGGCATCATCCTGTATCAGGAACAGGTGATGCAGATCGCCCAGGTCATGGCCGGCTACACCCTCGGCGGCGCTGACATGCTGCGTCGGGCGATGGGTAAGAAAAAGCCCGAAGAGATGGCCAAGCAGCGCGGCGGCTTCATCGAGGGTTGTGCCAACAACGGCATCAGTGCGGATCTGGCCGGTAACATCTTCGATCTGGTAGAAAAATTCGCCGGCTACGGCTTCAACAAGTCGCACTCGGCCGCCTACGGCCTGGTTTCTTATCAGACCGCCTGGCTCAAGACGCACTACCCGGCGCCGTTCATGGCGGCCGTACTTTCTGCGGATATGCACAACACCGACAAGGTGGTGGTGCTGATCGAAGAAGTGCGCACCATGAAACTGCGCCTTGACGCCCCGGATGTGAACGCCTCCGAGTTCAAGTTCACAGTCGACGACGATGGACGCATCATTTATGGCCTGGGCGCGATCAAGGGTGTAGGTGAAGGGCCGGTGGAGGCCATTGTCGAGGCGCGCAGTGCCGGCGGGCCGTTCAAGGATCTATTCGACTTCTGTGAGCGCATCGACCTCAAGCGGGTCAACAAGCGTACTCTCGATGCACTGATCCGCAGCGGTGCGCTGGATCGCCTCGGGCCGCACTTCCACGACGAGATCAAGGCCTACCAGGCCAACATCGACCGCAACCGGGCAGCGCTGATGTCGGCGCTCGAAGAGGCGGTGAAGTCGGCCGAGCAGACCGCGCGGACCGCCGATAGCGGCCACATCGACCTGTTTGGCGGGCTGTTCGTCGAAGCCGATGTCGACGTTTATGCCAACCACCGCAAGGCGCGCGAGCTGACCCTCAAAGAGCGCTTGAAAGGGGAAAAGGACACGCTGGGGCTGTACCTGACCGGCCACCCGATCGACGAGTACGAAGGCGAAATCCGCCGCTTCGCCCGCCAGCGGATCATCGACCTGAAACCGTCGCGCGAAGTGCAGACGGTGGCCGGGATGATCATTGCCTTGCGCGTGATGAAGAACAAGAAAGGTGACAAGATGGGCTTCGTCACCCTCGATGACCGCTCCGGACGCATCGAAGCCTCGCTGTTCGCAGACTCGTTCATGGCCGCCCAGGCACTGTTGCAGAACGATGCCATGGTCGTGGTCGAGGGCGAGGTCAGTAACGATGATTTCTCTGGCGGCCTGCGCCTGCGCGTCAAGCAGGTGATGACCATGGAAGACGCGCGCACGCGGCTGGCCGAGAGCCTGCGCCTGAAGGTCGCCCATGATGCACTCAAAGGTGACCGCCTGCGCTGGCTGGGTGAACTGATCACCCGTCATCGTGGCGGTTGTCCGATCACCCTTGAATACACCGGTAACGACGCCAAGGCCATGCTGCAGTTTAGTAATGACTGGGCGATCGACCCGGCGGACGGGCTGATTCAAGCCCTGCGTGACCAGTTCGGGCGTGAGAACGTCTTCCTGCAATACCGCTAATGCGATGATTTTTTAATCTCGACCTGAATGCGCCTGATCCTTTAAGGTAGGGCGCCAAACGGATCAACCGGCCGGCCGCCTGGCCGTAGACCCAAGACGGATGCCTATGAACCCGAATTTCCTCGATTTCGAACAGCCGATTGCCGACCTGCAAGCCAAGATTGAAGAGCTGCGTCTGGTTGGCAATGACAACTCGCTGAACATCAGCGATGAGATTGCCCGTCTGCAAGACAAGAGCAGCACCCTCACCGAAAGCATCTTCAGCAATCTGACCAGCTGGCAGATTGCGCGCCTGGCTCGTCACCCGCGCCGGCCGTACACACTGGACTACCTGCAGCACATCTTCACCGAGTTCGAAGAGCTGCACGGCGACCGCCACTTCTCCGACGACGCTGCCATTGTTGGTGGTACTGCGCGTCTGGACGGCAAGCCGGTGATGGTCATCGGTCACCAGAAAGGCCGTGAAGTGCGCGAGAAGGTGCGTCGCAACTTCGGTATGCCGCGTCCGGAAGGCTACCGCAAGGCCTGCCGCCTCATGGAAATGGCCGAGCGCTTCAAGATGCCGATCCTGACCTTCATCGATACTCCGGGTGCCTACCCAGGCATCGACGCCGAAGAGCGCAACCAGAGCGAGGCTATTGCCTGGAACCTGCGTGTCATGGCGCGGCTGAAAACCCCGATTATCGCCACCGTGATTGGCGAAGGTGGTTCGGGCGGTGCCCTGGCCATTGGTGTCTGTGACCAGTTGAACATGCTGCAGTACTCGACCTATGCGGTGATCTCGCCGGAAGGTTGCGCTTCGATCCTGTGGAAAACCGCCGACAAGGCTGCCGATGCAGCCGAAGCGATGGGTATCACTGCCGAGCGCCTGAAGAGCTTGAATATCGTCGACCAAGTGATCGAGGAGCCGCTGGGCGGCGCCCATCGTGATCCAGTCAAGGTTTCGCAAACCATTCGTGGCGAGCTGATTCAGCAGCTGGATATGCTCAGTGGACTGGACCATGACACGCTGCTCAAGCGTCGTTATGACCGCCTGATGAGCTACGGTCTCTGATCTGAGTTGATGCCGTCGGGGTCGCGCAGCGACCCCAGCTTCTCAGTGAGGCACACATGATCGACCTCACCCACAGCCTTTCCCCCTGGCAGCACGCTCCCGCGTGGTATGTCGCCCTCTCCGGCGGCCTCGACTCCAGCGTCCTCCTGCACCTTCTCGCTGACTACACCCGCCACCACCACGCGCCCCCCCTGCGTGCCATCCACATCCACCACGGCCTGCAAGCCGCCGCCGACAGCTGGCCAGCCCATTGCCAATCCCTGTGCGACAAGCTCGCCATCGAACTGCAGGTCATCCACGTCACGGTCGCGCCCGGCGCCAGCCTCGAGCAAGCCGCGCGCAATGCTCGTTATCACGCCTTTGCCGACATTCTGCGCCCCGGTGAAGTCCTGTTCACCGGCCAGCACCGCGACGATCAGGCTGAAACCCTGCTGTTCAGGCTATTGCGCGGCGCCGGCTTGCGTGGCCTGGCGGCAATGCCAGCAGCCAGGCCGCTTGGCCAGGGGCAGTTGGTCAGGCCATTGCTGGCCCTGTCGCGGCAACAATTGCACAGCTATGCCGAGCAGTCCCAACTGCGCTGGATAGAAGACCCGAGCAATGCCGACACCCACTATGCCCGTAATTTTCTGCGCGGCGAGGCTTTGCCGCTGCTGCACCAGCGCTGGCCGCAAGCCAGCCAGAGCCTGGCGCGCAGTGCCGATCATCTGGGCGAGGCGCTGAGCCTGCTCAACGAACTCGCCGCTGACGACCTGGCGCTGGCAGGGCAGGGCGCTCCGAGCGCATGGCCTGGGCTGGACTCACTCGCTCTGGAAGCGCTCAAGGCACTCTCGCCCGCCCGTCAGCGCAATGCTTTGCAGTACTGGTTAAGCACTCGCACGCGGTTGCCGGATAGCCGCCATTGGGTCGGTTGGGAAGCGTTGCGCGACGCCGCCGATGACGCGCAACCCATCTGGCGCCTGGCCGACGGCCAGTTGCAACGCAGCCACGGCCGCATCTGGTGGCTCAGCGGCGATTGGCTGACCGCCCCTTCAGGCGAGCTCGCCTGGCCGGATCATGGCCGGCCGCTAGAGTTGCCGGGCAACGGCCGCGTACGCCTGTGCGGTACGTTGCCGCAGGCAGCGCTGCGGATTGCCTATCGTCAGGGCGGCGAACGGCTGGCGCTACCCGGCCGCGGCCACCGCGACCTCAAGCGCTTGCTCAACGAACATCAGGTGCCACACTTCATTCGGCCAAGGCTGCCGCTGCTGTGGCAGGGCGAGCGCCTGCTGGCAGTGGCCAACCTGCCGCAACTGGCCCAGGGCGACTGTACCTTGGAGTGGCGGATGCCGAGCAACGCGCAAGGTTTGAGCTGAGGATTAGATTCCGGTAGACTACCCTCCCTTCTTGATACAACTTCTGTGGCTTCATCGAAAACACAGCAGTTGCCGATTACCAAGCAGTTTTTTGCTGGGCTGATTTCCTAAAATGACGAGCGAGCTCCATGCCGGGTATGCACCTGGTCTGTACAGACGCGGCAGTTTTTCGAGATGCACTGTGATTGACGCAGGTGATCGGGGGCTTCGGCCTTCCTTCGCTTTCTCCGGCGGCGCTAGCCGCTTTAACGCAGACTTCTAGGGTTTTTCATGACGCGCTACATATTCGTCACGGGCGGTGTTGTTTCTTCATTGGGGAAAGGCATTGCCTCGGCTTCCCTGGCGGCCATCCTGGAAGCGCGGGGGCTTAAGGTCACCATGCTCAAACTGGATCCGTACATCAACGTCGATCCAGGCACCATGAGCCCGTTCCAGCATGGTGAGGTGTTCGTCACCCATGACGGCGCCGAGACCGACCTTGACCTGGGCCACTATGAGCGGTTCATCCGCACCACGATGACCCAGAACAACAACTTCACCACTGGCCGTGTCTACGAGCACGTGCTGCGCAAAGAGCGCCGTGGTGATTACCTGGGCGCGACCATTCAGGTCATCCCGCACATCACCGACGAAATCAAGCGCCGCATCATCAAGGGTGCTGGCGACGCTGACGTTGCCCTGGTCGAAATCGGCGGCACGGTCGGCGACATCGAGTCGCAACCGTTCCTCGAGGCGATCCGCCAGTTGCGCTTCGAAGTCGGCGCCAAGCGCGCGATGCTGATGCACCTGACGCTGGTGCCGTACATCGCCACTGCTGGCGAGACCAAGACCAAGCCGACTCAGCACTCGGTCAAGGAACTGCGCTCGATCGGCCTGCAGCCTGACGTGCTGGTGTGCCGCTCCGATCACCCGATCGACAACTCATCGCGCCGCAAGATCGCCCAGTTCACCAACGTTGAAGAACGTGCGGTGATCGCGCTGGAAGACGCCGACACCATCTACAAGATCCCGGGCATCCTGCATGCACAGGGTCTGGACGACTTCGTCACCGAGCGCTTTGGCCTGCAGTGCGACAGCGCTGACCTGTCCGAGTGGGACAAGGTGGTCGACGCCAAGCTCAACCCTGAGCATGAAGTCACCATCGCCATGGTCGGCAAGTACATGGAGCTGCTGGATGCGTACAAGTCGCTGATCGAAGCGATGAGCCACGCCGGTATCCAGAATCGCACCAAGGTCAACCTGCGTTACATCGACTCCGAAGACATCGAGAACCAGGGCACCAGCCTGCTCGAAGGTGCTGATGCCATTCTGGTCCCGGGCGGCTTCGGTCTGCGCGGTGTCGAAGGCAAGATCAAGGCGGTCCAGTTCGCTCGCGAGAACAAGGTGCCGTACCTGGGTATCTGCCTGGGCATGCAGGTTGCCGTGATCGAGTTCGCCCGTAACGTAATGGGCTGGGCTGACGCCAACTCCACCGAGTTCGACCGCAACAGCGAGCACCCGGTGGTGGGGCTGATTACCGAGTGGGCCGACAACACCGGTTCCGTCGAAACCCGTACCGAAGCCTCCGATCTGGGCGGCACCATGCGTCTGGGCGCCCAGGAATGCCAGCTGATCGGCAACTCCAAGGTCCACGATTGCTATGGCAAGGACGTCATCGTCGAGCGTCACCGCCACCGCTACGAGGTCAACAACAACCTGCTGCCGCAGATGATTGAAGCTGGCCTGCAGATTTCCGGGCGTTCCGGTGACGGCGCGTTGGTCGAAGTGGTCGAGTCGAAGGACCATCCGTGGTTCGTTGCTTGCCAGTTCCACCCCGAGTTCACTTCCACCCCGCGTGACGGTCATCCGCTGTTCAGCGGCTTCGTCAAGGCGGCACTGGTCCAGAAGAACAAGGCCTGATCCATGACCCAGAAGATCATTCGCGTCGGTAACATCGAGATCGCCAACGACAAGCCGTTCGTTCTGTTCGGTGGCATGAACGTGCTGGAGTCGCGTGATCTGGCCATGAAGGTTTGCGAAGAGTACGTGCGGGTTACCGAAAAGCTCGGTATCCCTTACGTGTTCAAGGCCAGTTTCGACAAGGCCAACCGCTCTTCGGTCAGCTCCTACCGCGGCCCGGGCATGGAAGCAGGGCTGAAGATCTTCGAAGAGATCAAACAGACCTTCAACGTGCCGGTCATCACCGACGTGCACGAGCCGTATCAGGCTGCACCGGTTGCCGAAGTCTGCGACATCATCCAGTTGCCGGCCTTCCTCTCGCGTCAGACCGATCTGGTCGTGGCGATGGCCAAGACCGGCGCAGTGATCAACATCAAGAAAGCCCAGTTCCTTGCACCTCAGGAGATGAAACACATCCTGGCCAAGTGCGTCGAGGCGGGTAACGATCAGTTGATCCTGTGCGAGCGTGGCTCGAGCTTCGGCTACAACAACCTGGTTGTGGACATGCTCGGCTTTGGCCTGATGAAGCAGTTCGAGTACCCGGTGTTCTTCGACGTGACCCATGCCCTGCAGATGCCGGGTGGTCGCTCGGACTCTGCCGGCGGCCGCCGCGGCCAGGTCACCGACCTGGCCAAGGCTGGCATGAGCCAGGGTCTGGCCGGGTTGTTCCTGGAAGCACACCCGGACCCGGACAACGCCAAGTGCGATGGTCCATGCGCGCTGCGCCTGGACAAACTGGAGCCATTCCTGGCCCAGCTCAAGCAATTGGACGACCTGGTGAAAAGTTTTCCGACGGTAGAAACCGCGTAACACTCATTTCTCGGGTAAAGTACCGCCCGTTCTACCCCTGACCCTCGGGTCAGGGGCTCCCCTTCGCCAGGTCTGCCCTCTGCATATTCGCCTGGTGAAAGGCTCGAATTCCCTAAGCTGCGTTGTTTTCGTCAATTCTGGAGTGCTTACAACAATGGCAAAGATCGTCGACATCAAAGGTCGTGAAGTTCTCGATTCGCGTGGCAACCCCACCGTGGAAGCCGATGTACTGCTCGACAACGGCATCATCGGCAGCGCGTGCGCGCCGTCCGGTGCTTCCACCGGCTCGCGCGAAGCGCTGGAGCTGCGTGATGGCGACAAGAGCCGTTACATGGGCAAGGGCGTACTCAAAGCCGTTGCCAACATCAACGGCCCGATCCGCGACCTGCTGCTGGGCAAGGACCCGGTTGACCAGAAAGCCCTCGACCGCGCCATGATCGAACTGGACGGCACCGAGAACAAGGCCAAGCTGGGCGCCAACGCTATCCTCGCCGTGTCGCTGGCAGCTGCCAAAGCCGCCGCACAGGACCAGGACCTGCCGCTGTACGCGCACATTGCCAACCTCAACGGCACTCCAGGCCAGTACTCGATGCCAGTACCGATGATGAACATCATCAACGGCGGCGAGCACGCCGACAACAACGTCGACATTCAAGAGTTCATGGTCCAGCCGGTTGGCGCCAAGACCTTCTCCGACGGCCTGCGCATGGGCACCGAAATCTTCCATCACCTCAAAGCAGTGCTCAAGGCCCGTGGCCTGAACACCGCAGTCGGTGACGAAGGTGGTTTCGCACCAAACCTGGCCTCCAACGAAGACGCTCTGGCAGCCATCGCCGAAGCCGTTGCCAACGCTGGCTACAAGCTGGGCACCGATGTCACCCTGGCCCTGGACTGCGCTGCCAGCGAATTCTACGAAGACGGCAAGTACAACTTGTCCGGTGAAGGCAAGTCGTTCGACTCCGAAGGCTTTGCCGAGTACCTCAAAGGCCTGACCGAGCGCTTCCCGATCATCTCCATCGAAGACGGTCTGGACGAGTCCGACTGGGCTGGCTGGAAGATCCTCACCGACAAGATCGGCGAGAAGATCCAGCTGGTTGGCGATGACCTGTTCGTCACCAACACCAAGATCCTCAAGGAAGGCATCGACAAGAGCATCGGTAACTCGATCCTGATCAAGTTCAACCAGATCGGCTCGCTGACCGAAACCCTCGAAGCCATCCAGATGGCCAAGGCTGCCGGCTACACCGCAGTGATTTCGCATCGCTCCGGCGAAACTGAAGACTCGACCATCGCTGACCTGGCTGTCGGCACTGCCGCTGGCCAGATCAAGACCGGCTCGCTGTGCCGTTCCGACCGCGTCTCCAAGTACAACCAGCTGCTGCGCATCGAAGAGCAACTGGGCGCCAAGGCGGTGTACCGTGGTCGCGACGAGTTTCGCGGCTAAGCAAGAGATGGTAAAAAGGCAGCTGCCGAGGCTGTCTGAGCGTTCTTACTGAGCTTTCAGACACCTCCTACGGGTTTCTGTCAACGAAGCCTGGCCTCGGCCAGGCTTCGTGCTATCGGAAGCCCCGCAGCGGCGGCCTTTTAATCCTGGATACTTTGATGCGCAGTCCTTATTGGTTGTTTCTCATCTTGCTCCTGTTGCTGGGTGGCCTGCAGTACCGCCTTTGGGTGGGCAGTGGCAGCCTCGCGCAAGTGACCGAGCTCAAGCAGCAGATCGACGAACAGCACGCCGAAAACGAACGGCTGCTGGAGCGTAATCGCGTGCTCGACGCAGAAGTCATGGAGTTGAAGAAAGGTATGGAGACCGTCGAGGAACGGGCCCGTCACGAATTGGGCATGGTCAAAGAGGGCGAAACCCTCTTCCAGTTGCCACAGAAATGACCTCGCCACTGCCGGCCTTCTGGGCCGTGATCCCCGCTGCCGGGGTCGGTGCGCGAATGGCTGCCGACCGTCCCAAGCAGTACCTGCAGTTGGGCGGGCGGACGATTATCGAGCACAGCCTCGACTGTTTTCTAGGCCATCCCTCGCTCAAAGGGGTGGTGGTCAGTATTGCTGGCGACGATCCGTACTGGCCAGGCCTGGCCTGCGCCAACGATGCGCGTATCCAGCGTGCTGCCGGCGGGCGCGAGCGGGCCGACTCCGTGCTCAATGCCTTGTTGTTGCTGCACGCTCAAGGCGCGGCAGATGGCGACTGGGTGCTGGTACACGACGCCGCACGGCCGAACCTGGCTCGCAGTGACCTCGACCGGTTGCTGGCGGAACTGGCTGACGATGCGGTGGGCGGCTTGCTTGCAGTGCCGGCCCGCGACACCCTCAAGCGCGCCGACAGCAATGGCCGGGTCAGCGCTACGGTTGACCGCAGCACCATCTGGCAAGCCTTCACGCCGCAGATGTTCCGCCTCGGTGCCCTGCACCGGGCACTGGCCGAATGCCTGGTGTCCGATGTGACGGTGACCGACGAGGCGTCGGCGATGGAGTGGTCGGGATTGGCCCCGCGCCTGGTGGAAGGGCGCAGCGACAACATCAAGGTTACCCGCCCCGAAGATCTGGAGTGGTTACGCCAGCGTTGGTCGGCACGCGCCTGACACCTCAGGCAATGCCTGCGTATTCTGGCAACTGTCCAAGCTCCGCCTTCAAGTAATCCACCAGCCTTCTGACCTTGGGCGAGAGATGCCGTTGCTGCGGATACAGCGCCCACACTGCGGTATTGGGCGGCTGATGCGCTTCGAGCAGCGATACCAGTGCGCCGCTACGCAAATGCTCCTGCACGTAATAGTCCGGCAACTGACACAATCCAATCCCCTGCAGTGCGGCATCCAGCACTGCCTGACCACTGTTGCAGCGCCAGTTGCCCTGCACCCGCTGGCTCAGTTCACGACCTTCCTGTTTCAGCGCCCAGACATCACTGCTGCCAATCAGGCAGTTGTGCCGAGCCAGTTCCGATAGGCTGTGCGGCCGGCCGTAGCGCTCCAGATAAGCCGGCGAGGCGCACAGGTACATCTGTCGCGGTGCCAGGCGGGTGGCGACCAGACGTGAGTCCTGCAGGCGGCCCAGGCGGATCGCCAGGTCCATGCCCTCGTGGAGCAGGTCCAGGGTGCGATTGCTCAACTCGACCTCGACCCGCAGCTGCGGGTACTGGGTCATGAAGCGCGTCACCAGTGGCACGATGAAACGCTCGCCATAGGCCACGGCGCAGGTCATGCGCAACAGCCCCTTGGGCTCGCTGGCAAGATCGCCCATCGCCCGCAGAGCCTCCTCGTGGCCATCCTGCAAGCGCTGGCAGTGCTGCAGGAAAGTCTGCCCGGCCTCGCTCAAGGTTACCCGGCGGGTGCTGCGGTAGAGCAAGCGGGTCTGCAAGCGTTCTTCGAGGCGAGCGATTTGGCGGCTGACATGCGAGGACGATACGCCCAGGCGCTCCGCTGCGGCGGTGAACTGGCCAAGCTCGGCCACGGCCACGAATTCATCGATGCCTTCCCAGCGATTGATCATTGATTATCCCTGTATGGCAATAATGTTTTGTCTTGGTCAGGATTATTAATCAAAGTGCGCTGAATTACACTGGATGGATTGCCCACCACTCGCTGGAGATCCTGATGATCAAGTCCCGTGCCGCCGTAGCCTTCGAGGCCAACAAACCGCTGGAAATCGTTGAAGTCGATGTCGCCCTGCCAAAAGCCGGTGAAGTGCTGGTGCGCATCGTTGCCAGCGGTGTCTGCCATACCGACGCCTACACCCTGTCGGGCGCTGACCCGGAAGGCATTTTTCCGTCGATTCTCGGCCATGAAGGTGGCGGTATTGTCGAGGCAGTAGGCGAGGGCGTGACCTCGGTTGCCGTAGGCGATCATGTGATCCCGCTGTACACCCCCGAGTGTGGCCAGTGCAAGTTCTGCCGTTCTGGCAAGACCAACCTGTGCCAGGCAATCCGTGCGACCCAGGGTAAAGGCCTGATGCCTGATGGCACTACGCGCTTCTCCTACAAGGGCCAGCAACTGTTCCACTACATGGGCACCTCGACGTTCTCCGAGTACACCGTGTTGCCGGAAATATCCGTGGCCAAGATCCAGAAAGAAGCGCCATTGGAAAAAGTCTGCCTGCTCGGCTGTGGCGTGACCACCGGCATCGGCGCCGTGCTCAATACCGCCAAGGTCAAAGAAGGCGACACCGTGGCCATCTTCGGCCTGGGCGGTATCGGCCTGTCGGCGATCATCGGTGCGGCCAAGGCCAAGGCCGGGCGCATCATCGCCGTCGATATCAATCCGAGCAAATTCGAGATCGCCCGCCAGTTGGGTGCCACCGATTGCATCAATCCGAAGGACTATGACCGGCCTATCCAGGAGGTCATCGTCGACCTCACCGATGGCGGTGTGGATTACTCGTTCGAGTGCGTCGGCAACGTGCAACTGATGCGAGCGGCGCTGGAATGCTGCCACAAGGGCTGGGGCGAGTCGGTGATCATCGGCGTGGCCGGTGCCGGCCAGGAAATCGCCACCCGTCCGTTCCAACTGGTGACCGGGCGCGTCTGGCGCGGTTCGGCGTTCGGTGGCGTGCGTGGTCGCAGCGAACTGCCAAGCTACGTCGAGATGTCGCAGCAGGGCGAGATCCCGCTGGATACCTTCATCACCCACACCATGGGCCTGGAAGACATCAACAAAGCCTTCGACCTGATGCACGAAGGTAAAAGCATCCGCAGCGTGATCCACTTCTGAGGTCAGCCATGAGCCTGGAAAACATCTCCTGCCAGAAAAGCTTCGGCGGCTGGCACAAGCGTTACCGGCATCAGTCCAAGGTGCTCGGCTGCGACATGGTGTTTGCCGTGTACCTGCCGCCGCAGGCCGAACAAGGTGCCAAGCTGCCGGTGCTGTACTGGCTGAGCGGCCTGACGTGCAACGACGAGAACTTCATGCAGAAGGCTGGCGCCCAGCGCCTAGCTGCCGAGCTGGGGCTGATCATCGTTGCACCCGACACCAGCCCGCGGGGCGAGCAGGTGCCGGCTGATCCCGATGGCGCCTGGGATTTCGGCCTCGGCGCAGGTTTCTACCTGAATGCCACTCAGCAGCCCTGGGCGCAGCACTACCGCATGCATGATTACGTGGTCGAGGAACTGCCCGCGCTGGTCGAGGCGCACTTCCCGGCGTCGGATCAACGCAGTATCAGCGGCCACTCCATGGGCGGCCACGGCGCGCTGGTGTGCGCCCTGCGCAACCCTGGCCGCTATCAGTCGGTGTCGGCGTTTTCGCCGATCTGCAACCCGATGGACTGCCCGTGGGGCGAGAAGGCGTTCTCCCGTTATCTGGGCGAAGACCGCGCCCGCTGGCGCGAGTGGGATGCCAGCGTGCTGTTGGCCGAAGCCCCGGCCGGGCAATGCCCGCCGTTGCTGATCGAGCAGGGGGATCGGGATGATTTTCTCGCCACCCAGCTCAAACCCGAGGCGCTCGAGCAGGCCGCCCGCAAGGCTGGTCATACGCTGACCTTGCGCCTGCAGCCTGGCTACGATCACAGCTACTACTTCATCGCCAGCTTCATCGATGACCACCTGCGCCACCATGCCGCTGCGCTGGGTCGCCTGTAACTGCTACGTGGGCCGCACTGCGGCCCAACAACTGCGCCCAAGCCTGTGCAAAGCAGGTAGAATCCCGCCCTGACTTTATCAGGGCGTTTTTCTATGCGTATTGGCCATGGCTACGATGTGCACCGGTTTACCGACGGTGATTTCATTACCTTGGGTGGGGTGCAGATTCCTCACAAATACGGCCTGCTGGCCCATTCCGATGGCGACGTAGTGCTGCATGCACTGAGCGACGCCTTGCTCGGCGCCGCTGCGCTGGGTGACATCGGCAAGCACTTTCCGGATACCGACCCGCAGTTCAAGGGCGCCGACAGCCGCGTGCTGTTGCGCCACGTGCTGGCTGTGGTCCAGGCCAAAGGCTGGAAGGTCGGCAACGTCGACGCCACCATTGTTGCCCAGGCGCCGAAAATGGCCCCGCATATCGAAACCATGCGCCAGTTGATCGCCGCCGACCTGCAAGTCGAGCTCGACCAGGTCAACGTCAAGGCCACCACCACCGAGAAGCTCGGTTTCACTGGCCGTGAGGAAGGGATCGCCGTGCATGCGGTAGCCCTGCTGCTGGCGCTATGACCGAATTGGAACTGCTCGGGCCACGCGCTTCGGGTGAAGCGCTGGGCAGCGCTGTGCTCAAGGCAGTCGCGGAAGACTTCCAGGTCGATGAAGTGCTCGACATTCCGCTGACCGGGCAGGGTGAACACCTCTGGCTGTGGGTCGAGAAACGCGACCTCAACACCGAAGAAGCCGCCCGCCGCTTGGCCCGCGCCGCCGGTGTGCCGCTGCGCGCGATCAGCTACGCCGGCCTCAAGGACCGTCAGGCCTTGACCCGCCAGTGGTTCAGCCTGCACCTGCCGGGCAAGGCCGACCCTGACCTGAGTCGCGCCGAAGACGACACCCTGCGCATCCTCAAGCGCGACCGGCACCTGCGCAAACTGCAGCGCGGCGCGCATTCGGCCAACGGTTTCACTCTGCGCCTGACAGCGTTGACGGCTGACCATGCCGCACTGGATGCGCGCTTGCAGCAGCTCAAGACCCAGGGCGTGCCCAACTACTTCGGTAGCCAGCGCTTCGGCCATGGCGGCGGTAATGTCCAGGATGCGCAGAGCTGGGCCGAGCGTGCCGCCCTGCCCGAGCAGCGCAATGTGCGTTCGCGGCTGCTCTCGGCCGGACGCAGCTACCTGTTCAACCAGGTGCTGGCAGCGCGGGTCGCCGACGGCAGCTGGCAGCGGGCACAGGTGGGCGACCTGCTGGCGTTCACCGATAGCCGCAGCTTCTTCCCGGCGGGCGAGGCCGAGTGCGCCGATCCGCGTCTGGCCATTCTCGACCTGCACCCGACCGGTCCGCTGTGGGGGGAGGGGCCTACGCCAACCACCGGCGCCACCGCCGAACTGGAATCCGCTGTCGGTGCACAACATGCTGCATTGGGACATTGGCTGGCGCGGGCGGGCATGAGTCACGAACGGCGCATCCTGCGGCTCCCTATTGGCGGCCTGACGTGGCATTATCCCGAGCTTGATATCCTGCAACTGGAATTCGTCCTGCCGGCCGGATGCTTCGCCACCGTCGTGGTGCGCGAGCTAGTCGATCTGGTGCCGGTAGGGCAGACGGACAGCCCATGCGTATTCTGATTTCCAACGACGACGGTGTTACCGCCCCGGGCCTCGCCGCGCTGCATGCAGCGCTGGCGGACTATGCCGAGTGCGCGGTGATCGCCCCGGACCAAGACAAGAGCGGCGCCGGCAGTTCGCTGACGCTGGACCGGCCACTGCATCCGCAGGTTCTGGCCAATGGCTTCATCAGCCTCAATGGCACGCCCACCGATTGTGTCCACCTGGGGCTCAACGGGCTGTTGCCGCAAACGCCGGAGATGGTCGTCTCGGGGATCAACCTGGGCGCCAATCTGGGCGATGACGTGCTGTATTCCGGCACCGTCGCCGCTGCGCTGGAAGGGCGTTTTCTCGGTGGCACCTCGCTGGCGTTCTCGCTGGTGTCGCGCCAGCCCGACAACCTGCCCGCTGCCGCCCATATTGCCCGGCGCCTGGTCGAGGCGCAGTCGCGCCTGCAGTTGCCGCCGCGCACCGTGCTCAACATCAATATCCCCAACCTGCCGCTGGAGCATATCCGCGGTATTCAGGTCACCCGGCTGGGCCATCGTGCACGTGCGGCGGCGCCCACCAAGGTGGTCAACCCGCGCGGCAAGGAAGGCTACTGGATCGCCGTGGCCGGGGACGCCGAGGATGGCGGCCCGGGTACCGACTTCCATGCCGTTATGCAGGGCTATGTGTCGATCACCCCGCTGCAGCTCGACCGCACCTTCAACGATGCCTTCGACCAGCTCAGCGGCTGGCTGGAGGGCGTGCTCTGATGCGCGAACAGGACGATCTGCAACGCCGCGGAATTGGCATGACCTCGCAACGTACCCGCGAACGGCTGATCCAGCGTCTGACCGAAGAGGGCGTATCCAACCCCAAGGTGCTTGACGTGATCCGCCGTACGCCGCGTCATCTGTTCGTCGATGAAGCACTGGCGCACCGCGCCTACGAAGACACGGCGCTGCCGATCGGGCACAACCAGACCATCTCCCAGCCGTTCATGGTTGCGCACATGAGCGAGCTGCTGCTCGAGGCCGGCCCCTTGGACAAGGTGCTGGAAATCGGCACCGGCTCGGGATACCAGACGGCGGTGCTGGCGCAGTTGGTCGAGCGAGTGTTCTCGGTAGAGCGGATCAAGGTCCTGCAGGACCGGGCCAAGGAGCGGCTGCTCGAACTCAACCTGCGCAATGTCGTGTTCCGCTGGGGCGACGGCTGCGATGGCTGGCAGGCGCTGGCGCCTTACAACGGCATTATCGTGACGGCCGTGGCGCCTGAGGTGCCGCAAGCGCTGCTCGATCAACTGGCACCTGGCGGGCGCCTGGTGATCCCGGTTGGCCCCGCTGGCGAGCAACAGCAGCTGTTGATGATCGTCCGTGAAGAGCACGGCTTCTCTCGACGAGTCATGGGTACGGTGCGCTTTGTGCCGCTGCTCAATGGCCCGCTGGCCTGAGTCACAGGGAATATTTGCAGCCGCAACGAATTCCTGTGGCGTGTACCTGTCTATGTGGCGGGCGAGTGCTGAAAAAACCAAGCACGTCCTGAAAGACTTTTGATGTTTTGCCTGCGCGCCCACACTTCAGTGGGCTCGGTTATAATTGCAACATTATTGCATTTTGTTTAGTCGGTTTTCGGCACCATGAGGGGAGCGCGGGTGGGTCACACAATCAGTCTGCAGCGCAAGGATCGGTCGTTTTTCAAGCTCCTGGTGGTGGCACTGGCCATGGGCACGCTGCTGACGGGCTGTTCCAGTACCGGCTCGAGCAGCGCCCGGGTGGTGGACCGCAACAACGCAGCGCCCAAGCGGCCGACCGTGACCACTGGTCAATACATCGTCAAACCGGGCGACACGATGTTCTCGATCGCCTTCCGTTACGGCTGGGACTACAAGGAGCTGGCAGCGCGCAACAACATTCCGGCGCCTTACACCATTCGCCCAGGTCAGCCGATCCGCTTCAACAGTGGTTCGACCGGTAGTACCACCGTGGTTTCCAGCCCTTCGTCCTCGAGCAAGACCACCGTTACCCGGCGCCCGGTGGGCACACCTGTACCGTCCGTCAGTGGTGGCAAGGTGATAACCAGCGCCCCATCGAGCACTACCACGACCGTTACCACAGTCCCCGCCGCAGAGCGTACGGCTGGCGGCTGGACATGGCCCGCCAACGGCGTATTAATTGGAAAATTTGCTTCAAACGGTAGTTTGAATAAAGGCATTGATATCGCCGGTGATTTGGGACAGCCTGTTTTTGCTGCGTCTGGTGGTGCAGTGGTATACGCCGGGAGTGGATTAAGGGGCTACGGCGAACTGATCATCATCAAACACAGCGATACCTACGTCAGTGCCTACGGTCACAACCGCAGGCTGTTGGTACGGGAAGGGCAGCAGGTCAAGGCAGGGCAGGCTATTGCTGAAATGGGGTCCACGGGCACTGACCGGGTGAAACTGCATTTTGAAATCCGCCGTCAGGGCAAACCCGTCGATCCGCTCCAGTTCTTGCCACGTCGTTGAATGTTGCACCCGGCCTGTTCCTTGGATGTAGAGGGGACAGGCTCCAGCGCTGCCACGGAATCAGGTGCCGCTAGAGTCTGAGTTCGAACTCAGCAAAGGACTATAACAATGGCTCTCAGCAAAGAAGTGCCGGAGTTTGACATCGACGATGACCTTCTCCTGATGGAGACCGGCATCGTTTTGGAAACGGATGTGGTGTCAGACGAACCTGCTGTATCTGCGGTTCGGACCAAGGCCAAATCGGCCTCATCGCTCAAACAGCACAAGTACATCGACTACACTCGGGCACTCGATGCGACTCAGCTGTACCTCAATGAGATCGGCTTCTCGCCGTTGCTCTCTCCCGAAGAAGAAGTGCATTTCGCACGGCTTTCGCAAAAAGGCGACCCTGCAGGTCGCAAGCGCATGATCGAAAGCAACCTGCGTCTGGTTGTGAAAATCGCCCGTCGTTACGTCAATCGCGGCTTGTCACTGCTCGATTTGATCGAAGAAGGCAACCTTGGCCTGATTCGCGCGGTAGAGAAATTCGACCCAGAGCGTGGCTTCCGTTTCTCCACCTACGCCACTTGGTGGATCCGTCAGACCATCGAACGCGCCATCATGAACCAGACGCGCACCATTCGCCTGCCGATCCATGTGGTCAAGGAACTCAACGTCTACCTGCGCGCTGCGCGTGAGCTGACGCAAAAGCTCGATCACGAGCCGTCCCCCGAAGAAATCGCCAACCTGCTCGAGAAGCCGGTTGCAGAGGTCAAGCGCATGCTCGGGCTCAACGAGCGGGTGTCTTCGGTCGATGTTTCCCTGGGGCCTGACTCCGACAAGACCCTGCTCGATACCCTCACCGATGATCGCCCGACCGACCCTTGCGAACTGCTGCAGGACGATGATCTGTCGCAGAGCATCGATCAGTGGCTGGGTGAGCTGACCGACAAGCAGCGTGAAGTGGTGGTACGCCGCTTTGGTCTGCGCGGCCACGAAAGCAGCACCCTTGAGGATGTCGGCCTGGAGATTGGCCTGACCCGTGAGCGGGTTCGGCAGATTCAGGTCGAGGGGCTCAAGCGTCTGCGCGAGATTCTCGAGAAGAACGGCCTGTCCAGCGAGTCGCTGTTCCAGTAGCGCTGACTGCGTCGAACAACGCCCCGATTTCTCGGGGCGTTTTTTTTAGCCTTGAGAATGTTGTAGTTGCCACCCTTGTTGCAGCTAGCGTACGAGATTGCTTACGGCCAGCGTAGGAGATTGGCCTGTGGGTAAGTAAATCATTGTCGTTTTCAGTAGTTGTGAATTCTTAAGTAGCTGATAAATAAAGAATTATTAGACATGTGGAAATATGTCCGCTGTAACAATCAGAGAAATCTCCACGTTGTCTGTTCCGCTGAAATCGCTAGTATCTGACCTGTGCCAACGGACAGGCACAGGCTTTCAGGATGAAGGCCAAGGACATCGCAGGACGCGATTCATCAGGATGATGTACAGGGACAAGCAGGGACTACGGAAAAAAATGTGGGCGGTTCATACCGCCCCTTTTTTTGCCTGCGATTTGAGCTCGCGATTCTCGCCGGGCACAAAAAAAGCGACCCGAGGGCCGCTTTGTTCGAACCAGATGCGCCAAGCGTATCAGCGTTCCAGATCAGCAATCTTGCCAGGCTTGCCATCCCACTCTTCAGCGTCGGCCATGGCATCTTTGCGCTCGGTGATGTTCGGCCAGATCTCCGCCAGCTCGGCGTTCAACTCGATGAAGTTCTCCATGCCGGAAGGCACTTCGTCTTCCGAGAAAATCGCCTGTGCCGGGCACTCTGGCTCGCACAGCGCGCAGTCAATGCACTCGTCCGGATGAATGACCAGGAAGTTCGGGCCTTCATAGAAGCAGTCCACCGGACACACTTCCACACAGTCGGTGTATTTGCACTTGATGCAGTTGTCGGTGACGACGAAGGTCATTCTAATTTTCTCCTCAGGCAACGGCTGCATGCCCTTCCTTGCAGGGCAGCACGGTTCACAGGTATGTGGCTGCAGGCCAGGCTAATAACCTGCAGCACCAGCAAACCGCGCGGGATTCTACCAGCTTGCGCAGGCAGCCGTTATAACAGGTTCTTCAGTTGATATAGCATTTCGATAGCTTGACGCGGGGTCATGTCATCCAGGTCGAGCTTGCCCAACTTTTCGATGGCAGGATGCGGCAGGCTGGCAAACAGGTCGCTCTGGTGCGGGACGTGCGGGTCATGCACAGCTTTGCCTGGGCTGGTTACAGCCTCGCCAGGCAGGCTGGCAGTTTCCAGTCGGCTCAGGTGCTCGCGTGCACGTTGAATCACCGGGCCGGGTACGCCGGCCAGTTGCGCCACCGCCAGGCCGTAACTCTGGCTGGCAGGGCCTGGCAGGACGTGGTGCAGGAAGACAATGCGTTCGTTGTGCTCGGTGGCGTTCAGATGCACGTTGGCCACCAGCGGCTGGCTCTCGGGCAGTACCGTCAATTCGAAGTAATGCGTGGCGAACAGGGTATAGGCGCGCAGTTGCGCCAGGCGCTCGGCGGCGGCCCAGGCCAGCGACAGGCCGTCGAAGGTGCTGGTGCCACGGCCGACTTCATCCATCAGCACCAGGCTGCGGTCGGTCGCGTTATGCAGGATGTTGGCAGTCTCGCTCATCTCGACCATGAAGGTCGAACGGCCGCCGGCCAGATCATCACTGGAGCCGATACGGGTGAAGATGCGGTCGACCAGCGACAGCTCGCAGCGCGCCGCCGGGACGAAACTGCCAATGTGCGCCATCAGCACGATCAGTGCGGTCTGGCGCATGTAGGTCGATTTACCGCCCATGTTCGGGCCGGTGATGATCAGCATGCGCGTGCTGTCGTCCAGGCCCAGGTCGTTGGCCACGAACGGCGTGGTCAACACCTGCTCGACCACGGGGTGGCGGCCTTGCTCGATACGCAGGCAGGGCTCGTCAACAAAGCTTGGGCAGTTCAGGTCGAGGGTCAGAGCGCGCTCGGCGAGGTTGCTCAGCACGTCCAGCTCGGCCAGTGCTGCGGCGCTGTCCTGCAGCGGCGCGAGGTGACCGATCAAGTTTTCCAGCAGCGCATCGTAGAGCATCTTCTCGCGCGCCAGGGCCCGGCTCTTGGCCGACAGCGCCTTGTCTTCGAAGGCTTTCAGTTCTGGCGTAATGAAGCGCTCGGCGCCCTTGAGGGTCTGCCGACGGATGTAGTCGGCAGGCGCTTGTTCGGCCTGCTTGCTGGGCAGCTCGATGAAGTAACCATGCACCCGGTTGTAGCCCACCTTGAGGTTGGGCAGGCCGGTGCGGGCTTTTTCCCGCACTTCCAGGTCGATCAGGAACTGGCCGGCGTTTTCGCTCATGGCCAGCAACTCGTCGAGCTCGCTGTCGTAGCCGGTCTTGAGCACACCACCGTCGCGGATAACTGCGGGCGGGTTGTCGATAATGGCTCGCTCGAGCAGGCTGGCCAGCTCCGGGTAAGTGCCGGTGATGGCCGCCAGGCGGGCCAGGTGCGACGCCTCCAGATCTGCCATGGCATTTTGCAGCTCAGGCAGGGCGGCGAGGGCGTCGCGCAGTCGCGCCAGATCGCGCGGACGGGCGTTACGCAGGCCGATCCGGGCCAGGATCCGCTCCAGGTCGCCAATCTCTTTGAGTTGCGGCTGCAGCTTTTCATAGCGATAGCCGTCGAGCAGGCAGCGGATCGATTCCTGACGTGCTTGCAGCACCTTCTGGTCGCGCAGCGGGCGGTTCAGCCAACGGCTCAGCAGGCGGCTGGCCATGGCGGTCTGGCAACGGTCGATGACCGATTGCAGAGTGTTGTCGCGGCCACCGGCCAGGTTGATGTCCAGCTCCAGATTGCGCCGGCTGGCGCCATCGAGGATCACCGTGTCGTCCATGCGCTCGTGGCGCAGGCTGCGCAAGTGCGGCAGGGTGGTGCGCTGGGTTTCCTTGGCGTAGGTCAGCAGGCAGCCTGCGGCACCGATCGCCAGGGTCAGCTTGTCGCAACCAAAGCCCTTGAGGTCCTTGGTCGCGAACTGCTGGCACAGGCCCTTGCGCGCCGAATCGCGGTCGAAGTCCCACGGGGCACGGCGCCGGCAACCGCGGCGCTTCTCAGCCGGCAGGTCGCGTGGCCAGTCATCCGGGATCAGCAGCTCGACCGGGTTGATCCGCTCAAGCTCGGCCAGCAGATTTTCCCAGCCTTTGATTTCCTGCACGCTGAAGTTGCCGCTGGTAATGTCCAGCACGGCCAAGCCGAACAGCCGCTCATCGCCGAGCACGGCGGCAATTAGGTTGTCGCGGCGCTCATCGAGCAGCGCCTCGTCGCTCACCGTGCCAGGAGTGATGATACGCACCACCTGACGCTCGACCGGGCCCTTGCTGGTCGCCGGATCACCGATCTGCTCGCAGATCACCACCGACTCGCCGAGCTTGACCAGCTTGGCCAGGTAGCCCTCTGCCGAATGGAACGGTATCCCGCACATCGGGATCGACTGGCCGGCCGACTGGCCGCGCGCGGTCAAGGTGATGTCCAGCAGCTTGGCGGCTTTCTTCGCGTCTTCGTAGAAGATCTCGTAGAAATCGCCCATGCGGTAGAACATCAACTGGTCCGGGTGCTGATTTTTCAGCCGCCAGTACTGTTGCATCATTGGAGTGTGCGCGGAGAGGTCAGACATTCGGGGCCTTACAGCGTGATTCGGTGGGCGATTTTGAAACCGGCAATGTTACAGACTTTTGCCCGGCGATGCAGGGACGATACGCCATTGGATTGCCGCGCTCTGCCAAGCGCAGGCTGGCCGGTGCGCTGCCGCATCAATTGCATTTGCGCACAACTCGTTGCATTATGCGGCTTATGCAAAAACGCAACGTAGCCTCCGTACTCAAGACCTTGCTCGACCGCCACGGCCTGTCTCCGACGGAGCTGCACCGGCGCACGGGCGTTCCTCAATCCACGCTTTCGCGGATTCTCAGCGAAAAGATCGTTGATCCGTCAGACAAGCACGTCTCCAAAATCGCCGAGTATTTCGCCGTCAGCACCGACCAGTTACGTGGCCGCGCCGAGCTCGGCGAGTCGCGTGAAGCGGCGCACCCGGCTCATGGTCATGCCGACATGAGCGATATCAGCCTGTGGGACGATGAAACACCCGTCGAGGACGACGAGGTCAGCGTGCCCTTTCTTCGCGAGGTCGAGTTGGCAGCAGGATCAGGAAGATTCGTCATCGAAGAGAGCGAGCGTGCGCGCCTGCGTTTCGGCAAGCGCAGCCTGCGCCACAATGGCGTCCAGTTCGACAACGCCAAGTGCGTGACCGTGCGCGGCAACAGCATGCTGCCGGTGCTGCGTGATGGCGCCACGGTAGGGGTCAATACCGGTAAATGTGCGATCGGCGATATCGTCGATGGCGACCTCTATGCCATCAATCACAACGGCCAGTTGCGTGTGAAGCAGGTGTATCGCCTGCCAACCGGCATCCGCCTGCGCAGCTTCAACCGCGATGAGCACCCCGACGAGGACTACACTTTCCAGCAGATGCAGGATGAGCAGATCAGCCTGCTGGGCCACGTCTTCTGGTGGGGGATGTACGCCCGCTGAGTGAACATCGTCAGAACAAACCCGCTTCGGCGGGTTTTTTTTCGCCTGCAGAAAAGTCCTACAGCCAGCGTGATGCATGGCCTTCATGCATATCAGCAAATCCTCATGTGAAATTCTATGAATAAATGCATTGACTGCATATGCATATGCGCATAACGTGTTTCTCAAGCCGGGCAGAAACCGGTTGTTGCAAAGGCAGCGATGAACAGGCCTCAACTGTTCAGAGGGTTGGCAACTGGCCCGGGTGTGCAGCGTAAAGCACCACGAACAGTTTTCCGGCGGGCAGGCGGCCGCGGTCGGAGTTAACAGTTTTGGACATGACCGCAGGTGTCACCAGTAGTGGCCTGCGGTTGACCACGCATTACTGAAAAGCCGGCGATGGCGGGCTTTTTGGAATGCCGAGTTTAAGCGTAAACCGACCTGTCGACAGTCGTCGGCGGGCATCACACAGGAGACAGGGCAGTGACGAACGAGCAACAAGCGTTACTGGAAATGCCGCTCTGGCTGGTAATCGTCCTGGCGTTGCTGGGCGGTGTTTCCGGCGAAATGTGGCGGGCCGACAAGGCTGGAGCAAAAGGCTGGTCGCTGGTGCGCCGGCTGGCGCTGCGTTCCGGGGCATGCATGATCTGTGGCGTGTCGACGGTGATGCTGCTGTACGCCAGCGGCATGTCGATCTGGAGCGCCAGCGCCTTTGGCTGCCTGACGGCGATGGCGGGAGCCGATGTTGCCATCGGCCTTTATGAGCGCTGGGCAGCCAAGCGGCTTGGGCTGCGCGACGGCGCGCGGGCAGATGTGCGAGAGGAGCCCTGAACATGAGCGAACTGACAACCTTACACGCGGCAGTGACCGCAACCATTCGTGAGGCGATCCCGGAACTTGCGTCAGTCGATGCATATTCATCTGTAGGCAATAGCACGGCATTACCCGCACTGCGCCATGGCGTGGTGCGCATGACGGCCGACCCTGCCCCCCGCGATGGGCGCTCGGTGCTGCTCGCCAGTTTCGAGGCGGACATTACCGCCGCGGATAGCGCCCAGGCCGAGGCGCGCCTGCAAGGCAGCCTCCTGGCAGCGCAATTGATCGACGTGCTGCGCCAGCAGTTCTGGGAGCTGGATTTCGTCGAAGCGAGCCGCAATGTCGAGGCTCAGTTCGACGGTAGTGGCTGGACGGTGCGCTGGGACCAGCCGGTGCTGCTCGGCGAGCCACGCTGGGATTGGCCCGACCAGCCGCCTGGGCAGTTGATGCTGGGGATCAGCCCGGAAACCGGCCCTGGCAACGAGGGCAATTACTTCCCTGCACAGGATCTGTCATGAGTTACTCAAGTTCAATGCACGACCGCATGTTGGCCTGCCTGGTCATCCCTTGCCGCGTCGTGGCGGTGGACCCTGCCGCTGCCCGGGTACGGGTCTCGGATGGCAGCGGCTGGAGCAGCGCCTGGTTGCGCTGGCATGCACTGGCGGCAGGCCAGGCCCGCCACTGGCGCGCGCCAAGTATTGGCGAGCAGGGCGTGCTGTTGAGTCCCAGCGGCGAGCCGGCCCAGGGCACGTTCTTCCCGGGACTGTATGGCAATGCGGGGAGCCCACCAGATAACCGTGACCATCTTGAAGTGTGGCATTTCGCCGATGGCGGCTCACTGGCCTACGACTGGCAAGCACGGCGCTACGACATCCACTTGCCGACTGGCAACGCCAGCATCCGGGTCGGGGCCAGCACGCTGCAGGTCAGCGACGGCGCCATCAGCCTTGACGCAGCGGCGATCACCCTCACCGGTAGCGTCTCGATCAAGGGCCCGCTGGTGGTCAGCGGCGACATCAATGGTGGCGGCCAGATCATCGACACGGCCGGCAACACGGCCAATCACAAACATTAACAGACCCGCCGATGCGGGTTTTTTTCTGTCAGGAGACTGCTATGCAAACCTGCCCATGGGGCTCGACCATTGCTGTCCGGCCCTCGCCTGGAGGTGCGCCATGATCGGTATGGACCGGCGCACCGGCCAGCCGTTGGCCGGCATCGCCCACCTGCGTCAATCGATTGAAGACATCCTTTCTACCCCCCTCGGCAGCCGCCGCATGCGCCCGGAATACGGCAGCCAACTGCGCCGCTACGTCGACCTGCCGGTCAACGAAGGTTGGAAAAGCGCCGTCCAAGCTGAAGTCGCCCGTGCTCTAGGACGTTGGGAACCGCGTTTGCAATTGGAGCGAGTCAAGGTGATTGCGGTAATCGGCGGTCAGGTCAGCATGAGCCTGCGTGGCCGCTATCTGGGCGCTGATGCCATGATCGAGGTGCAGGTATGAGCCAAGTAGACCTGGCCCAGTTGCCAGCACCTCAGTTGCTCGAAGATCTCGATTACGAGGCCTTGTATCAGGCTGATCTGCAGACCTTTCGCGCGCATCTAGGGGACGCTTGGACCGCACAGCTTGAAAGTGACCCGGTCTGCAAGCTGCTGGAAGTCGGGGCCTACCGCAAATTGCTCAACCGGGCACGCATCAACGACGCGGCCAAGGCACTGCTGTTGGCTTACGCTCAAGGCAGCGACCTCGACCAATTAGCGGCCAATGTCAGCCTGCAGCGTTTGCTCATCCAGGCTGAAGACCGGACTCAGGTACCGCCGCTCGAGGCACTGTTCGAGTCTGACCCGGCACTGCGCGAGCGGGTGCAGTTGGTCTACGAGGGGCTCACCACTGCCGGGCCGCGCAACAGTTACATCCTGCACGCTCGCAACGCCTCGGGGCTGGTCGCTGACGCAACCGCCGAGAGCCCGTCGCCGGCGGTCGTCGATGTCACTGTGTTGAGCCTGGAGGGCAAAGGTGTAGCAGATGCGCAGTTGCTGGCCCAGGTGGCCGCGTACCTCAATGACGATGACATTCGCCCGGTAGCCGACCGCGTCAGCGTGCGTAGCGCCGAGGTCTTGCCGTACCGCATTGATGCCACCCTTTACATCGCTGACAGCGGCCCTGAGTCGGAGGCGGTGCTTGCCGAGTGCCGTCGTCGGCTGCAAGCCTGGATCAACCCGCGTCGACGCCTGGGCGTCGAAGTTGCACGCTCCGGGATCGATGCACAGCTGCACATTGGCGGGGTCAGTCGGGTTGAGCTCAGCGGCTGGGCCGACATCCGCCCGAGCAAGTCCCAGGCTGCGTGGTGCACGGGCTTCGATCTGAAGCGGGGCGGCTGATATGGACAGCCTGCTGCCGCTCAACCGCACCGCGCTGGAATGCGCCATCGAAGCCGCAGGCGATGAAGACCTCAAGGTCGACTTGCGCCTGCTCTACAGCCCCGAAAACTGCCCGCCGCACCTTCTCTATCAACTCGCCTGGGCCTGGTCGGTCGACCGCTGGGACGACAGTTGGAGCGACGCGATCAAGCGCTCGGTGATTCGCTCGTCGTTCTTCGTACATGCCCACAAAGGCACCCTTGGCGCACTTCGGCGTGTGGTCGAGCCGTTTGGCTACCTGATTGAAGTGGAGGAGTGGTGGCAGGCCAAGCCGGCTGCTGTGCCTGGAACCTTCGCTTTGAAGATTGGCGTTTCCGATGCGGGCATCAGTGAGCAGACGTATGCCGAGTTGTCGGCGCTGATCGATGATGCAAAGCCCGTCACTCGGCATATAACCAGTCTAGTGATCAGTCTTGAAAGCCGCGGCATTTTTTATATGGGGTGCTCTTATCAGGACGGCGATGAACTCGACATCTATCCACTGGCAGCGCGTGATTTGGAGGTGGCTGGTGTCATCGGACGCGGCGGCCGTGAACACACAATTGATACCCTGGACATAACAAATGGTTGACCAGAATTCTCAGTTTTACGCCATTCTCACCAACGTGGGTGCGGCCAAGCAAGCCAACGCTGATGCACTGGGCGTTGCGTGGAAAATTACTCACATGGGTGTGGGCGATGCCAACGGCACCGATCCACTGCCCAATGCCTCTCAGGTGAGTCTACTCAACGAGTGGCGGCGGGCGCCGTTGAATCAGCTGAAGGTCGATGACAAAAACCCAGCGATCATAGTTGCAGAGCAAGTGATTCCAGCTGACGTTGGGGGACGTTGGATCCGCGAAATAGGTCTTTATGATGACGCGGGTGATCTAGTGGCGCTGGCTAACTGCGCTCCGACCTACAAGCCTATGCTGAGCCAGGGGGCAGGACGGACTCAGGTCGTGCGGATGAACCTGGTGGTCAGCAGCGCTAGTAATGTGCAACTTAAAATTGACCCCAGCGTTGTCCTTGCTACTCGCGAATGGGTAACTGAAGAGTTGGCGCGACAGGACTTCAAATATTCGGTCCTGGTGGCAACCACAGCCCCTATTACTCTGAGTGGTTTACAAACGATTGACGGCGTAGCGCTAGCTGCCGGATCTCGGGTATTGGTAAAGGATCAGGCAACTGCGAAAGACAACGGTATTTATCAGGTTATTGCCAGTGGCCTTTGGACTCGATCACCTGACGCAGATGCCAGTGCCAAAGTGACGGCGGGGCTGTTGCTGCTCGTCGAGCGTGGCACCCTCAACGCAGACAGCGCCTGGCAGTTGGTAACCGACGGACCGATAGCATTGGGTGTTACGGCGCTGACGTTCGAAATGGCATTTGGTCGCTCCGGTGTCGCAGCGGGTACCTATCGCAGTGTGCAGGTCGACAAGTACGGAAGGGTGCTCGCTGCATCTAATCCAACGACGGTAGCGGGTTACGGCTTGACCGATGTCTACACCAAGCTTCAGACAGACAGTGCTCTGGCACTTAAAGCACCGTTGTCCAGCCCTGCGTTGACTGGCACACCGACCGCGCCAACACCGGCGTTAACCAGCACTGATGCAACGCTGGCCACTACCCAGTTTGTGCACGGGCTGCTCAGTGTGTTGGGACTGGGAGGAGTCGGTACTGGGGCGGTAATATCAGACCTAGATGACCCCACGGTAATAAGCGGCTTCTATTACGTTAACAACTCCTCAGCTAATCAGCCTTATGCCGGCGCGGGCGGCATGGTTTTGCACAAGGTGTATGGCGGTGGCGGTTTTCAAATGCTGTCGACATTGGCCGCCTCGCGGGTGTTATGGCGCCGACGCACAGCTGGTGCCTGGCAAAAATGGGAAGAGTTTGCCAATTTGGATAGCCCGAACTTTGCCGGCTCTCCAACCGCGCCTACAGCGCTCAAAGGCACCAGTTCAAAACAGTTGGCCACAACCGAATTCGTCCAGTTGGCACTCAACGGGCTTGTAGATTCTGCGCCGAGCACACTCGATACATTGAAAGAGTTAGCCGCAGCGCTGGCCAACGACCCAAACTTTGCCACGACTATAACTAACCAGCTCGCCGGTAAAGCCGCGTTGTCGCATACGCATGGGATAGCGGATATTCTAGGTTTAACCGCTGCGCTCAATGCAGCCAGTGGTCTGAATCAAGGCTCAACTACGCAAGATCCAAATGAGGCCAGTAGCCCGCTCATACTGGCCAAGCATGCAAACGCGCCGGACCCGACCAACTTCTGGTACATCACTACGACGTTCTACTCAAGCATTAACGCGGCATCCAACCGCGGTCAGCTTGCCATCCAATACAGCTCGGGTGTTTCTGCATATGTACGCAACTGCGTTAACGGTACGTGGAGCAGTTGGGTCAGGATGGACAATGGGGTAGAACCGGGGACCATTGTGCACTTTGCTGGGAGCACGCCGCCCCGCGGGTTTCTGAAAGCGAACGGCGCTGCTGTGAACAGGAACACCTACTCTGCACTGTTCGCCCAGATTGGAACAACCCATGGCGAGGGGAACGGCTCCACCACCTTTAACCTACCGGACTTACGAGGAGAATTCCTGCGAGGCTTGGCGGATGGTCGGTTGGTGGATGCCGGACGTCTACTCGGCACCTGGCAGGACAGTAAGAATCTTAGCCACACGCATAGCGCGTCTGCTTCACAAGAAACGCATAGCCATACCGTTACCGGCAACACCAGCAGCGATGGGGCGCATACCCATCCGGTTGTATCCAACGGCGGTCAATACGCATCTGAAGCGCAGCCTTATGGAGTGTATCGAGGCAATGGAGCAACATCGGTAGACCGTACGTCAATCCAGAGCGGCGGAGCTCATCAGCACGCTGTAACCGGGACAACTAATACTGCTTCGCACACCCACACCATCACACTCACCCCGGAAGGGGGCGAAGAGTCGCGGCCCCGCAACGTTGCTTTGCTTGCTTGCATCAAATATTGAAGAGGCCTTATGGACGAACCTACGATCTATCATGTCCACCCTACCACCCGCGAATTCATGGCGTTCGGCCTTGCCGATCCCGACCCACTTGAAGAGGGAAACTGGCTGGTACCGGCCTGTGCATACCTGGACGCACCACCTGCGGCACAACAAGGTTTCGCGGTCGTTCGCAGTATCGATCAAAACGTGTGGTTAAAGGTCGAGGATCAGCGCGGTACGGTTTACTGCATCCACACAGGCGAAGCGCTGGAGTACGCAGAGCTGGGCGCGCTGCCCGTATCGCTGACCACTCAGCCTTATCCAGGCGAGTTTCATTACTGGAACGAGGGGACGTGGGTGCTCGATTCAGCGACACAGCTGCAAGCCCAGCGGACCCACGTACTGGCGCTGCGCGACGAACGATTGGTAGTTGCTGCAGTCGCCATGGCCCCCTTACAGGATGCCGTAGAGTTGGGGGCGTCTACTGAAGATGAGCAAGCGCTACTTAGGGCTTGGAAGCACTACCGGGTTGGTCTTGGTCGCATTGAGCAGCAAGACAGTTTCCCCGCCTCGGTCGTCTGGCCGCCTAGCCCTGATGCGGCACGACTCAGCTAATAACGCCCCGCACCGACGGGGCGTTTGCTTTTCTGCTGTACCCCTAATGGCCTCGCTGACGCGGGGCCTTTTCATATCTGGAGAGTCTATGTCTGGCTTCTTTCACGGCGTTACCGTAACAAACGTCGACACCGGCGCGCGCACTATTGCCTTGCCGTCGTCCTCGATCATTGGTTTGGTCGATACCTTCACCCCGGCGCCAGCGCTTACCGCGCAGCCCAATGATCTGATGCTGATCACCAGCGAGCGCGAGGCGATTGCCGCGTTTGGCCCTGACGCGGCAATCACCAAGGCTTGCCAAGCCGTCTTTACCCGTGCCAAGGCGGTGATTGTCGCCTGCGGCGTGGCCAAGCTCGAGGACGCTGCCGAGCAGACCTCGGCGATCATCGGCGGCACCTCGGCGGACGGTAAGCGGACCGGCTTGCAGGCACTTCTCGACGGCAAAAGCCGCTTCAACGCCCAGCCGCGCCTGCTGGTCACCCCCAAGCACAGCGCGACCCAGGCGGTCGCTACTGCCCTGGTGGCGCTGGCTGACAAGCTGCGCGCAATTGCCATCATCGACGGCCCCAACACCACCGATGAAGCGGTCATCGCCTACGCCGGCGAGTTCGGCGCCAAGCGCGCCTATATGGTCGATCCGGGTGTGCAGTACTGGGACACCAGCAAAAACGCCACGGTCGACGCGCCTGGCTCGGCCTATGTGGCCGGGCTGTTCGCCTGGACCGACGCGGAGTACGGCTTCTGGGCCTCACCATCGAACAAGGAGTTCGTCGGTATCACCGGCACCGGTCGCCCGATCGAATTCCTCGACGGTGACGAAACCTGCCGGGCCAACCTGCTCAACAACGCCAATATCGCCACCATCATTCGCGATGACGGCTTCCGCCTGTGGGGCAACCGCACCTTGTCGGCCGACGCGAAGTGGGCCTTCGTCACCCGTGTGCGGACCATGGATATCGTCATGGACGCGATCCTCTATGGCCACAAATGGGCGGTCGATCGCGCCATTACCGCGACCTACGTCAAGGACGTCACCGAGGGCCTGCAGGCGTTCATGCGCGACCTGAAGAACCAGGGCGCGATCATCAATTTCGAGGTGTTCGCCGACCCTGAGCTGAACACGGCCAGCCAGCTGGAGCAGGGCAAGGTGTACTGGAACATCCGCTTCACCGACGTCCCACCTGCTGAAAACCCCAACTTCCGCGTTGAAGTCACCAATCAGTGGCTGACCGAAGTCCTCGATTCCGTCGCTTAAGGAGCGCATCAACATGGCAATGATTCCCGAAACCCTGGCCAACCTGAACCTGTTCGTCGATGGCGTCAGCTTCCAGGGCGATGTACCCAGCCTGACCCTGCCCAAGCTCACCCTGAAAATGGAAGAGCACCGCCCAGGCGGCATGGACATGCCGGTCGAAATGGACCAAGGCATGGAGAAACAGGAGGCGGCGTTCACCACCACCGGTGTGCGCCGCGACGCCCTGAAGTTCTTCGGCCTGGCCGATGGCAGTGGCTTCAACGGCACCTTCCGCGGCGCCTTCAAAGGCCTCAAGGGCAAGATCAATCCGGTGGTAGTGACCCTGCGCGGCGCCCTCAAGGAAGTCGATATGGGCGACTGGAAGTCCGGTGACAAAGCTGAAATCAAGCACAGCGTGGCCGTGACCTACTACAAGCTCGAAGTCGATGGCCGACTGGTCTACGAGATCGATGCGCTGGGTATGAAGCGCGTGATCAATGGTGTCGATCAACTGACTGCGCAACGCATTGCGCTCGGCCTTTAAGGAGAAGCCCATGGCTCAAGCGAAAAAACTGCCGCAATGGCTGACCCTGAGCGCTGAACGCGTCAGCGTGCAGCTGTCCCGGCCCAGCCAGGCCAACGGCGTCCAGGTCGATAGCCTGTCGTTGCGCGCACCCACCGTGCGCGATATCCGCAACGCCCAGGCGGGCGGCGCCAATGATGACGAACAGCGTGAGCTGAACCTGTTCGCCTCGCTGGCCGAGGTCGGTATCAAGGACCTCGAAGGCCTGGCCCTGAAGGACTACAGCCGTCTGCAGGCGGGCTATTTTCGCCTGGTGCAGGACGACGAACTTTGACCCGGCCCGGCACAAGGCCGCTGCCAAGCGGCTGGCCAAGGAGCTGAATTTTTCCGCGAGCGAAATCATGACCATGTCGTACAGCGACATGGTCTGGTGGCTTTCGGAATGAGCAGGAGTAAGCCATGGCAGAGACAATAGGGCCATTCAACCTGGGGCTCAGCGTCAACTTCAGCCCGCCGTTGGGGGCTGCGCTTGACGCGCTGCGCATCAGCATCGATCTGTTACGCAAGCAAATGAATACCACCCGGCTCGGTCTGATTCTCGGTGCATGGACTGGTGTCCGGCCTGTGCTTGAACCGGTGCATCTAATCGGCAATTCGACCGAGCCGGATCATTTGCAGGGGCCAGGCGCACAGCGTCTGATGCTAGCGCCTGTGAACGATCAGCTGGGTCGCCTGCATCAAAACTTGACCCGGCTGGACCAGGTGATATTTGGCCTGATCTGGGTCAAGCGGCAGGATCAGCCAGCGCAGTGGCGCGCGCCTTTGAAATATTCCCCTGAGAAGAGTGCCTCACCCGTGCCAGAGCAGCGCTCCGCTGCGGGGGCGGAGCTTCTGGTGACGCTCAAGGGAGAGGATGCTGAAAAAGCCGGGAGCCAGGCGGCGCCTGCGGCAGGCGCAAATAACAAGGCTGGGATGCTCGCAGCGCTTGCGGCAGGTGCCATCATCTCTGCCCGCACGGGCTATGAAGTGAGCCAACAAGCTTCTGCATTTGGACGATTGCGGGCGTTCAAGGCTGTAAGTGACGTTTTCGGCGCAGGCGTGGTTGGCGCTGCGCTCACTGGTGGCAAGGCATTGGTCGCAGGTGAGGATGGCAAGGAGAAGGTCGAGGGGGTTGCTGCGGCAGCGGGGGGATTAGGCGGGATGCTAACCGCAACAGCACTCGCAAACGCATTTTCCAAGAACAAGCGACTTCAACGCTATGCGCCGGTGATCGGCGGCTTCGTCGGCGACATCCTGGGTGGGCTGGCAGGCGGCAAGTTGCATGATTTTTTCCAGGACGAGCCAAAGCCGACCGCATCGAACGCGTTCTCAGTTGCGCAAGCAGGTGAAGCGGGATCCGCGCCAAGCTCTGCAGGTTCGGGGCAACCGGAGCAACAAACACGCGATAAGAGAATTGAATCGGATGCGCCGTCATCGACAGTTGAATTTATCGGTATAGGCCGGTCATTCAATCCAGCGGCAGCGACAGTTTTCCCTCTGACGCCAGTCAATGGCTGGTCCGCCGCTTCATTGGCCCCTTCATACATACAGGCTGGAGCGGCAAGCTTTTCCAGTGCTGAACCAGGTCTGTTGCGGACTGGCTCTGCCAAGGTCGGCTCCAGCTCACCCCTCCTCCAGCCACGCAAAGCCTGGAAAGGAGTTCCAGGCCTGACACTGCTGGACACCACCCTTCAACTCGCCGAAACCTACAGCAGCGATGCCACGACTAATCAGAAGATCGAAGGCTATGGCACCGCTCTGGGCGGCTTGAGCGGAGGCTTGGCCGGCGCCGCCGCAGGCGCTGCAATCGGCTCGGTGGTGCCGGTGATCGGGACTGCTATCGGCGGGCTGGTCGGCGGCGTTTTGGGGAGCATGGGTGGCGAGCAGATTGGCGGTTGGCTGGCCAGGCTGGTGACCTCAGAAGCGCCTCCAACTGAGCAGGCTGCGGCCCATCGCGAATCCGACCCGGCGACATCACTTGGAGACGCATCCCGATCGTTGGCCGAGTGTGCCAAGCAGCCAACGCTGTTGACCGATCCCGCACAGACCGCGCCAACAGCACCCACTCCCACTATCAATCAGCAAGTCACCTTCACCGCCAATATGCCGGTCACCTTCAACAACAGCCTCTATGACCCCAGCACGCTGCACCAGTTGGAGGCGATAGCCCGTGGTCAGCTGGAAGAGCTGATGCGTCAGGCCCGCGCAGTGCAGATGTTTGAAACACCCCACGTTTCAATTTGAGGACCACTCATGAACTATCAGGAACAGCTGCAGGCTGGCCTCCACGCGCTGGTCAAGGCGGGTGAAGCGGGGCGTCGGCGGGCCGACGCCATGCTCGAGCCGATGGATCAGGCCATCGACCATGTACAAGGCGCCGTCGCCAGCCTGGAGGGTCTGCCGGTAGTGGGGCCGGCAATCGGTGCGCGCCTGCAACGCAGCTTGCGCGCAATCACCTCGGCCCAGGCCAAGGTGGCCAAGGTCATCGACAAATACGATCAGACCCTCAGCGTGGTGCGCCAGGTGCGTGATCGCCTCGGCACCTTCGCCGAGCAAGTGGACAAAGCCGGGGCCGCGGTGCGTCGGGTGGTGGGGGGCGTGCGCGCGGCAGTTACCGGCGCACTCTCGACCCTGGGCTTCGCCCCCGACAGCACCCCGGCAGCGGAGGCGGTCAAGCCGTTTGCCCACCTGCTCGTGTTGCAACCGCTCAAGCCCGGCGCCGCGGCGTACTACTTCAACCTGGATACCGCCGCGTTCGACCAACTGCGGCGGCAGACTCGCTTTCGCTGGGCGGGCCAGGAGCGCCTAAGCCGCGCCAGCGCGCAACAGGCGGTGGGCCTCGGCGAGGAGACCATCAGTATCCGTGGGGCGATCTTCCCCACCTTCAAAGGCGGGCTCGGCCAGTTGCAGGCACTGCGCAGCATTGGTCGGCAATTGCTGCCGCTGTCGTTGATCAGCGGGTACGGCGAGGTGCTTGGCAACTGGTGCCTGACCAGCGTTGAAGAAGAGCAGAGCAGCCTGCTGGCCGGCGGAATCCCGCGTAAACAAACCTTCTCACTGGAGTTCATCAGCTATGGGCAAGACCTGCATGACGTCTGAGGGGGACCTGCTCGACAGCCTCTGCCAGCACTATTACGGCCACCTCAACGGCAGCGTCGAGGCAGTCCTGGCGGCCAACTACGGCTTGGCAGATGAGACCCAGCCGTTTGCCGGCGGGGTGCTGATCAGTTTGCCAGACCTCCCGCACGCCGCTGCCGGCACAACGGTCCAGTTGTGGGACTGACCCTGCTTCGGAGCCACCCCCATGCAACCACAGTTTCGTATCGTTGCCGACGGCAACGACATCACCACGCTGATCAACCAGCGCCTGCTACTGCTGCGCACCAGCGACAAGCCGGGCATGCAGTCAGATGATTTCGAACTGCGTATCGACGCCCGCGACGGCGCACTTGCATTACCTTCCCGAGGCGCCTCGATCGAGGTTCATCTCGGCTATGCCGGGCAACCGCTGACCCGGCTTGGACGCTTTACGGTCGATGAAGTCGAGCTGTCCGGTCCGCCTGACACCCTCGTCATCCGCGGCAAGGCCAGCGACCTTTGCGGCAGCGGCAAGACCACCCGCAGCGGCAGTTGGGAAGCGTTGCCGCTGCAACGGATCGTCAGTGAAATTGCTGCGCGTAACGGCTGGCAGGCGGTGTGCCCGCTGACCGTGCTGGTCGCGCGGGTCGACCAGTACGCGGAGTCTGATCTGGCTTTCATCACGCGTCTGGCGCGGCTCTACGATTGCACCGCCAAACTCGCCAACGGCCAGTTGTTGGTGCTGCCTCGCCAGGCTGGCAAGAGCGCCAGCGGCAAGCCGCTTGGCGTGGTCACGCTTGACCGCAGCATGGTCAGTAAATGGCAGTTCCGGCTGGATGACCAGCAGACCCACAAGGCCGTACGTACCCGTCACCAGGACCCTGCCAGCGGCGCGCTGCAGGTGGTCGAGGTGGCTAACAGCGCGGTGTCGCCGGACGACCAGCCGGTGCATACCGACCGCCACGTCTACCCCAATCGCGCCGCTGCCGAACAGGCCGCCAGGGCGCGGCTGGCCAGTTTCAACCGTGGCACCGCCAGCCTGCGCCTGGAGATGGCCGGACGAACCGATCTGTTTGCCGAGCGCAGCATCGAAACCAGCGGCTTCTGCGCCGGGCTGGACGGGCTGTACCTGATCGATTCGGTTGAACAGCTGTTCACCAACAGCGGTTGGCAGACCACGGTGCACTGCAATGGAGGCCGCGAGGGCAAATCCAACAATAAGGGCGTCGCGCCGCGGCGAGGCACGGCTATCAAGGTCTGAGCAACGTGTGCGCGGCTCATCGTTGCGGCTCAAGCCCAAGACCTCGTCCTGGGCTTTTTTTGTTAAACAAGGAGGTGCAGCATGCTTACCGAAGGCCAACTCAGCCAGATATTTCCCCTCGCCGGCCAGCGGGTCGGCACCTTTCTCGCAGCGCTCAACGAAGCTTTGCCTCGTTGGCAAATCGATCATCCGAGGCGCATCGCGGCGTTTCTCGCACAGATCGGCCATGAATCCGGCCAACTGCGCTATGTGAAGGAGCTGGGCGGCGATCGCTACCTCTCCCGTTACGACACCGGCAGCCTTGCGCGGCGTCTGGGTAATACGCCGCAGGCTGACGGTGATGGCCAGCTGTACTGCGGTCGCGGCCTGATTCAGATCACCGGCCGCAACAGTTATCAGGCCTGTAGTCGGGCCCTGTTTGGCGACGAGCGCTTGCTGGCGCAGCCGCAGTTGCTCGAACAACCGCGCTGGGCCTGCGAGTCGGCGGCCTGGTTCTGGCATTCACGCGGGCTCAACGCGCTGGCGGATCGCGGCGAGTTCAACCGCATCACCCGTCTTATCAATGGCGGCCTGAATGGCCTGGACGATCGCCTGGCGCTGTGGGCTCGAGCACGCGAGGTGCTCTGTTGAGCCGCAGCTGGCTGGGGCTCTGCCTGCTGCTCATGCTTGCATCCGCTTTGCTGGCCTGGCAGGTCCAGGGGTGGCGTTACGGTCGGCAGTTGGCCGACCAGGCTACCCGCCACGCCCAACAGATGCGTCAGCAGGCTGATGCACTGGCCGATCAGCTGCTCGCCGAGCGCGCCCGACAGCAAGACCTGCAGCAGCGTCTACAGGTCAGCGAATCGCGATATTTTCAGGAGCTTTCCGATGCCCAACAAATTCAGGCTCGCCTGCGTGATCGGCTTGCCACTGCTGATCTGCGGTTGTCGGTCCTGGTCGAGCGCGACAGCGCTTGCGCCACTGTGCCCGCCGCCGGCGCCCCCGGCAGCGTGGATCATGGCGCCGTACGCGCCCGACTTGAGCCAGCGCATGCTCGACGAATTATCGCCATCACCGATTTCGGCGACCGCGGATTGATCACATTGCGTGCCTGCCAGGACTACGTCCGCGAACTCACACGCTGACCCCTTGTCTGACCCTCTCAGGGTGATAGGGTAGGGCGCATTCCCGTCAGGAGCCGACCATGGACCCGATCACCGTTCTTTCAAGCAGTCTGGGCGAGCACCTGCAGCAGCTCAATGCGCAGGTCACCACCGCCGAATCTTGCACCGGTGGCGGCATCGCCGAGGCCATCACGCGGGTTGCCGGCAGTTCGGCGTGGTTCGAGGCCGGCTACGTGACCTATTCCAACAGCCAGAAGACTCGCCAGTTGGGCGTGCCAGCGCAGTTGTTCGAGCAGGTGGGCGCGGTTAGCCGCGAGGTTGTCGAAGCCATGGTGCGGGGCGCGCAAGCCGCCAGTGGCGCGCGCTTTGCCGTGGCCGTCAGCGGTGTGGCCGGGCCAGGCGGCGGTTCAGCAGAGAAACCGGTCGGCACCGTCTGGCTGGCCTGGGCTGATGGCGACCGCGTCAGCAGTGTGCGCAAGCACTTTGCCGGCGACCGTGAAGCGGTGCGCCGACAAACGGTGATCGCCGCGCTAGACGGCTTGTTACAGCTTGGCACCGAGTAAATTGCCAACAGGGGTTTGCTCAGGCGCCTTGCTGTGGAATAATACTGGCTACTTATACAGTTATTCGGGCCGTCAGGGCCAGTCGATCACGTGAGGATTTCAATGGACGACAACAAGAAGCGCGCCTTGGCTGCGGCCCTGGGTCAAATCGAACGTCAATTCGGTAAAGGCGCGGTCATGCGCATGGGCGATCAGGATCGCCAGGGCATGCCTGCTATTTCCACCGGCTCGCTGGGCCTGGACATCGCGCTGGGCATTGGCGGTCTGCCGAAGGGCCGTATCGTCGAAATCTACGGCCCAGAGTCTTCGGGTAAAACCACGCTGACCCTGTCGGTCATCGCTGAAGCGCAAAAAGCCGGCGCCACCTGCGCCTTCGTCGATGCCGAGCACGCGCTGGATCCAGAGTACGCCGGCAAGCTGGGTGTCAACGTCGAAGACCTGCTGGTCTCGCAGCCGGACACCGGCGAGCAAGCGCTGGAAATCACCGACATGCTGGTGCGTTCCAACGCAGTAGACGTGATCATCATCGACTCCGTGGCAGCGCTGGTACCCAAGGCTGAAATCGAAGGCGAAATGGGCGACATGCACGTGGGTCTGCAGGCACGTCTGATGTCTCAGGCGCTGCGCAAGATCACCGGCAACATCAAGAACGCCAACTGCCTGGTCATCTTCATCAACCAGATCCGGATGAAGATCGGCGTGATGTTCGGCAGCCCGGAAACCACCACCGGTGGTAACGCGCTGAAGTTCTACGCTTCGGTACGTCTGGACATTCGCCGTACCGGCGCGGTCAAGGAAGGCGACGAGGTGGTCGGCAGCGAAACCCGCGTCAAGATCGTCAAGAACAAGGTTTCGCCGCCGTTCCGTCAGGCCGAATTCCAGATTCTGTACGGCAAGGGTATCTACCGTAACGGCGAGATCATCGACCTGGGCGTTGCCCACGGCATGATCGAGAAATCCGGTGCCTGGTACGCTTACCAGGGCAACAAGATCGGTCAGGGCAAGGCCAACGCCGCCAAGTACCTGCAAGACAACCCGGCCGTTGGTGCAGACCTCGAGAAGCAGATCCGCGACAAGCTGCTCAACCTGGGTGCTGTTGCTGCAGCCGGCAAAGCAGCCGCTGCTGCCGAGCCAGCGGGTGCCGACGCCGACGCAGAAGCTTGACCCATGCCCGCCGTACTCGACACCCCGGTTGCGGTTCGGCGGACAGCCATGGACCTGCTCGCGCGCCGCGAGCATGGTCGCGTGGAGCTGACGCGCAAGTTGCGTCAGCGCGGTGCTACAGATGACCTGATCGAGCCTGCGCTCGATCGGCTCACCGAAGACGGCTTACTCAGTGAAGCCCGTTATCTCGAGAGTTTCATTGCCTATCGTTCCAACGCCGGTTATGGCCCTGCACGTATTCGTGAAGAGCTGACCCAGCGTGGCCTCAACCGTGCTGATGTCGAGCAGGCCCTGCGTGACAGCGGGGTGAACTGGGCTTCACGGTTGCAGGATGTCTGGCAGCGCAAGTTTGCCGGGCAGCTCCCTCGTGATCCGCGCACTCGCGCACAGCAAACCCGCTTTCTGGTCTACCGTGGCTTTGCCATGGACTTGGTCGGCCGCCTGTTGAACGGCCGAGACCTGGACGACTACTGAATCTCCCTGATCAACTGGCTTTCAGCGCTTGGCGGGCTCGTTGAGTGGTTTGTATCGGCTCTGGCCTGGCCCAGTTTTCGCTAAGGTTGATAAAGTCGATCAGCTCCCGCAAGCGTCCCTGGTCACGCCCGGTGAAGGCGAAGGTGAGCCGGGTCAGATGATCAAAGCTATCCACTTCGTGTTCTGCGCTGGCATCGGCTTGCTGCTGGAATGTGCCGCTCAGGCGTAGATCGGCAAATGCCTCCTGGGCGTCGAACAGCGCGGCCTCGCTGAGCGGGTGATGCATGCGAATGACGAATTGATTCTTCAGCCAGCGGCTGGAGTGGTAGTTGTTGTAGAACTGGGTGATCTCTTCCACCGCCTCGTCAGCGCTGTGCACCAGCCGCACCAACTTCAGGTCACGGGGCAGAATGTAGTGGTTCTCTTCAAGTTGCCGGCTGATAAACGCCAGGCAATCTCGCCAGAACGTCCCTCCGGGAGAGTCCAGCAGCACCACCGGCACCAATGGGCTTTTGCCGGTCTGGATCAGGGTCAGGACCTCCAGTGCCTCATCTAGCGTGCCGAAGCCGCCGGGGCAGAGCACCAAGCCGTCCGCTTCCTTGACGAAGAACAGCTTGCGGATGAAGAAGAAGTGGAACGGCAGCAGTTTGTCGGTGCCATCGACGGTGGCATTGGCGTGTTGCTCGAAGGGCAGGCTGATATTGAATCCCAGGCTGTTCTCGGTGCCGGCACCCTCGTGTGCCGCAGCCATGATGCCGCCGCCGGCACCGGTGATCACCATCAGCTCATTGCGCGTCAGGCAGGCACCCAGCTCGCGGGCGAGGGCGTACATCGGGTGCTCCAGCGGCGTGCGCGCGGAGCCGAATACGGTGACTTTGCGCCGACCACGGTAGCGCTCGAGGGTGCGGAAGGCGTGGTCGAGTTCGCGCAGGGCCTGCAGGGTGATCTTGGCGTTCCAGCGGTTGCTGTCGTCCTGTGCCATGCGCAGCACGGTCAGCATCATGTCGCGGTAGAGCGGCAGGTTGGTGCTGTTGGGAGCCACCTGTTGTAGCTGTAGGTCGATGTTGCTCAGATCGATGCCGCTGTTCTTGAAGTGGGTCAACAGAAGCTCGTTGGCTTGGTAGGGCATACAACTCCTCCTTGTGCAGCAGGACCTTCAGTGCCGGTTTCTACCAGGCGGCGCATGGGCCGGGCTTGGCAAAAAGGCACAAGGGCTGAATAACAATTTAGACGTTGTGGCGTGATTGTGCTGGAGCAGTCCGCTGGTCGGGACGCGAGCCACTGCCAGTGCGATGCTGTTCACTTGAAGTGCGGGGCAGTCACTTGCAACCAGCAGCACAGCGCCAGGCGCGGGAGGTGGCCAGATGCATCGTTTGGTTATCGAAGTCGACCAACAGCTATACCGGCTGCTGGAAAACGCTGCGCGCGCGCATCACTGGAGTCTGGAAGTCGAGTGCCGGCGCCGGTTGGGCGGCGCAGAAGGGCACTCGAGGTATCTGCAGGCGTTGCTGGCAGAGTTGCGCGCCGAAGACGAGCAGCGGCGCGCCAAGTGAGGCCGTCAGCGGCAGACGATCACTTCTTCTTGTTGCCGGCCGTGCAGCTGGCAGCATCAAAGGCCTGGTCCATGACCGGGCTGTTGCTCTTGTACACCGTGAAGCGGTAAACCAGCACCGCGCCTTTGGACAGCAACTGACGGTAGCCATTGTTGCGGCAAACGCTGTCGCCCAGTTGGCTGCGCACCTGCTGCGGGTTGCTCTGCATGCGCTCGGCATGCTCCTGGCGTACGCTCAGGTGGTTGATCAGCGCTTTACCTTCAACGGTGTAACCCTGATCGAGGATGTCTTCGTTGATAGCGCGAGGGGTGCCGACGCTGCTTTCCTTGGCGACCTTCTGCAACAACTGAGTCAACTCATACTCTTGCTTGGACGCAGCCTGGGCTGCGATGGGCAACATGAGCAGCAGGCTCAAGGTCGGGACGATAACACGCAGCATGGATCTCTCCTGATTCAATGACTGGCGCTTTGACCGGCACCTGCGGCTGGCGTTCCGTTGGCGCCGAGTGCTTGATTATAAGGCGCGCAGGCGCTGCACGGCAAAACAGCGCTGCTCTGATAGACTGGCGCCTTCGATTTGTGCCGAGTTGTTGAAGTGATCATCGTTAATCTGTCCTGCGGTGTGGCCTCGTGAGCCATGCGGTGGCGCGGCTGCGCGCCGAGCGCCTGGCCCGTAGCGTCAAACCCTTTGTAGCGCGTGGTTCGCGCGCGGTGCGCTGCGCCCACTGTCGGGTCATTGCCAGTCACTGCCTGTGTGCGCTGAAGCCTACCGTCACGGCTGAAGCGGGCGTGTGCCTGCTGATGCATGACACCGAGCCATTGAAACCGACCAATACCGGTTGGTTGATCGCTGATTTGATCGAAGACACCTCGGCCTTTGGCTGGCAGCGCACGGCGGTCGATCCCGCCTTGTTGGCGCTGCTGGAACAGCCGCAGTGGCAACCGTACATCGTCTTCCCCGGCGAGTTCGTCGCCGAGCAGCGGGTGGTCAATGAGGTCAGCCTGCCGCCCGGCAAGCGTCCGCTGTTCATCCTGCTCGACGCGACCTGGACCGAAGCGCGCAAGATGTTCCGTAAAAGCCCGTATCTGGACCGCTTCCCGGTGCTCAGCCTGGAAGCCGAACAGATGTCGCGCTACCGGCTGCGCCGCTCCAAGCGCGATGATCACTTCTGCACTGCCGAAGTGGCGGCGATGTGCCTGGAACTGGCTGGTGACGTGCGTGCGGCGCAAGCACTGGATGCCTATCTGGACGTGTTCAGCTTGCATTACCTGAGCGCCAAGCGGCATCTGCCGCTGGACCTGCAGGATGAACCGCATCAGCGCTTGCATACCTTTCTATAGTCCAAGGGGCAGCCGGCCGGGTTTGCTTCATAATGACGAGCACCGTGCCTCGGCACAGAACAGGATCGATTGATCGATGGCCACTTACGAAATCCTCATCGCTGATGACCACCCGCTGTTTCGCAGCGCCTTGCGCCAGGCGGTCACGCTGGGCCTGGGCCCGGACGTGCGGCTGGTCGAGGTGGCGAGCATCGCCGAGCTGGAAACCCACCTCGGCGACAAGTCCGACTGGGATCTGGTCCTGCTCGACCTGAACATGCCAGGCGCTTATGGCTTCTCCGGCCTGGTTCTGCTGCGCGGGCAGTATCCGCAGATTCCGGTAGTGATGGTCTCGGCCCAGGAAGAAGCGGCGGTGGTGGTCAAGTCGCGCGAGTTTGGCGCCAGTGGCTTCATTCCCAAGTCGAGCACCCTCGAGCAGATCCAGGACGCCGTGCAAAAAGTTCTCGATGGTGAGGTGTGGTGGCCGCCACAGGCATTCGAGAAAGTCGATGTTTCAGCCGAAGCCAAAGCCGCCAGTGAAGGCCTGGCAAGCCTCACGCCGCAGCAGTTCAGGGTGCTTACCATGGTTTGCGAAGGTTTGCTGAACAAGCAGATTGCCTACGAGCTGAGCGTCTCCGAGGCGACCATCAAGGCCCACGTCACGGCGATCTTCCGCAAGCTCGGCGTGCGTACCCGGACCCAGGCCGCGCTGCTGCTGCAACAGCTTGAATCAGTTGCCAGCAACTAAAACCTGCGGCTTCACGCTTTTTTGACCCGGCTCCGGCTAGCCTTCTGGCCTTTTTCTCGTGAAGTGACGCCCATGTCGCCATTCAAAGGCCAGACCGGCCTTAAACGTATCTTCAACGCCGCCGGCTATTCGCTGGATGGGCTGCGCGCAGCATTCAAAGGCGAAGCGGCATTTCGCCAACTGGTGCTGCTCAATGTGGTGCTGGTGCCAACTGCCTTCTGGCTGCCGGTCAGCCGCGCCGAGCGGGCCATCATGATTGCCGTGTGCATGCTCGGGCTGATCGTCGAGCTGTTCAATTCGGCGATCGAAGCGGCCATCGACCGCATCTCGCTGGACCGCCACCCGCTGTCGAAAAACGCCAAGGACATGGGTAGCGCTGCCCAGTTCGTGTCGCTGCTGATGGTGGCGCTGGTCTGGGGCGTGATCCTGCTCTAGGCAATCGGCGGCAGGACGATCTCGTCGCTGCGACGCACACCGGCGGTGAAGTTGCGGCACAGTTCAAGAAACTCGCGCATGGCTGAGGTCTGGTACTTCTGTTTGTGCCAGATGAAGTAGAACTGCCGCGACAGATCCAGCTCCGGTGTTTCCACGGCGACCAGGCTGCCACGGCGAAATGCATCGCGCAGTGCCAGCCGCGAGATGCAGCCAATGCCCAGCCCCGACTCGACTGCGCGCTTGATCGCTTCGGTGTGTTCAAGCTCAAGGCGGATGTTCAGGTTGGCGCGGTGGTGGCGCATTTCCTGATCGAACGTCAGCCGCGTGCCCGAGCCCTGCTCGCGCAGGATCCACGCCTCCTGGGACAGTGTGGCAATGTCTGCCCGGCCAGCCTTGGCCAGTGGATGCTGCGGTGCGCAGAACACCACCAGCTCGTCCTCGACCCACGGCTGCACCTCAAGGTCGGGGTGGTTGCAGTCACCTTCGATCAGACCCAGATCAATTTCGTAGTGGGCAACCTGTTGCACAATGTGCGCAGTGTTCTGTACATGCAGTTTGACCTGGCTCTCCGGATGCATCTGCATGAAGCTGCCGATCAGCAAGGTTGCCAGGTAATTGCCGATGGTCAGGGTTGCCCCCACCGACAGTGAGCCGAAACCGGACTTGCCGTTGAGCAGGTCTTCGATTTCCTTGGCCTGGTCGAGCAGGGCCACTGCCTGGGGCAGCAATTGGTGACCCAGTGCATTGAGGCTCAGGCGTTTGCCGGCGCGGTCGAACAACTGGCAGCTGGACTGGCGCTCCAGTTCGGTCACCGAAGTACTGGCCGCCGATTGCGATAAAGCCAGTACGCCGGCGGCTTTGGACACGCTCTGGTGCTGGGCTACCGCGACAAAAACCTGCAGTTGACGAAGTGTAAAACGCATATCTATATAACCGATAAGACATATCTTGATAATCAACTTAACAGATATCGTCGCTGCCCCTAAACTATTGCGTAACTGTGCGCTTGGTCCGCGCTGCGTCTTTCTTCAGGAGCCACCTTAGATGAGCAACATGAACCACGAACGTGTCCTCAGTGTCCACCACTGGAATGACACCCTGTTCAGCTTCAAGTGCACCCGCGATCCGGGCCTGCGCTTCGAGAACGGTCAGTTCGTGATGATCGGTCTGCAGCAAGAAACCGGCCGTCCGCTCATGCGCGCCTATTCGATTGCTTCGCCGAACTGGGAAGAGCATCTGGAGTTCTTCAGCATCAAGGTGCCGGATGGCCCGCTCACCTCGCAGCTGCAGCACCTCAAGGAAGGCGATGAGATCATCATCAGCAAAAAGCCTACCGGCACCCTGGTACTGGATGACCTGAACCCGGGCAAGCACCTGTACCTGCTCAGCACCGGCACTGGTCTGGCGCCGTTCATGAGCGTCATTCAGGACCCGGAAACCTACGAGCGCTTTGAAAAAGTGATCCTGGTTCACGGTGTGCGCTACGTGAATGAAGTCGCCTACCGCGAGTTCATCACCGAGCACCTGCCGCAGAACGAGTTCTTCGGTGAGGCGGTACGTGACAAGCTGATCTACTACCCAACCGTTACCCGCGAGCCGTTTGAAAACGAAGGCCGCCTGACCGACCTGATGCGCAGCGGCAAGCTGTTCAGCGACATCGGTCTGCCGCCGATCAACCCGCAGGACGACCGTGCGATGATCTGCGGTAGCCCAAGCATGCTCGATGAAACCAGCGAAGTGCTCGACAGCTTCGGTCTGAAGGTGTCGGCGCGGATGCGCGAGCCGGGTGACTACCTGATCGAGCGCGCTTTCGTCGAGAAGTAAGGCGAGCGCGACAAAAAACGCAGACCGAGGTCTGCGTTTTTTTATGCCTGAGATTTGCCCGGTGGCCGCCTGCGGTCAGCTGTCGAGGGTGACTTCCAGCACCTGGATCCGGTCCAGTTGCGGGTAGTGCCAGCGTACCTGTACATCCCAGAACTTGACCCCGTAGACGCGCTCCGGTGGCGGTACCTGGTAGGCCGGACGCGGGTCCTGGGCCAGACACTGCTCAATCAGCTCAACCAGCGGCTCACCCAGGCGCAGCGCGTGCTCACGGGCTTGCAGCAAGGCCGCGTCAGCCCAGGCCACGCTGATCGGTGCAGGCGCCGCGCTGGCCATCAGGTTGATCGCATCGCTGACGCAATCTGCGTAGGGCACGTACGGCTTGATATCCAGCACTGGCGTGCCGTCGAGCAGGTCGATCCCGGACAGCAACAAGCGCCCAGGCTCTACCCCTTCCAGGCGCACCACTGACTGGCCGATACCGTTGGGCCGATGCGTGGCGCGGGTGGCGAACACGCCCATGCTCTTGTTGCCGCCCAAGCGGGGAGGGCGGACCTTGAGCCGTGGCTTGTCTTCCAGCGCCTGGTGAAACAGAAACAGCAGCCAGACATGGCTGACCTGCTCCAGGCCTGCCACCGCATCACCCTGATCGAACGGCGGCAACAGCTCGAGCACGCCCCGCGCCGCCAATGCGAGCTGAGGCTGGCGGGGGATGGCGAACTTCTCCTTGAAGCAGGAGCGGACAATGCCAACCGGCGCCACGCTATGCTGCATGCTCACTCAGCCGTGCACGCGCTGGGTCAGGCCCTTGAGGAAATTGCGCAGCAGTTGGTCGCCGCACGGGCGGTAATTGTCATGGCCAGCCTTGCGGAACAGGGCGCTCAGCTCTGGCTTGGTCACCGGGAAGTCGACCGACTTCAGAATCGCGTGCATGTCGTCTTCTTTAAGCTCGAAGGCGACCCGTAGTTTTTTCAGGACGGCGTTGTTGGTCACCGGTACTTCGATCGGCTGCGGTGGGCGCGACTCGTCGCGGCCGCGGCGATGGATCACCAGGCCATCGAGGAAGTGCGCCATGACTGCGTCCGGGCAACGCACATAGCCTTCCTCTTCTTCTTTCTTCATGTAGCTTGCGACTTCGTCGGCGGACACGGTAAGGCCGGACAGGCCGACGATCTCGATGATCTTGGCGTCATTGACCTTGAGCATGTAGCGCATGCTGCGCAGGACGTCATTGTGGTTCATTGTTGCAAATCCTGTTCAAAGCCGCGCCGAGCTGGCGCGGCGGTATTCCTTAGAAACGTTCGGTTGCTGCTACGTAGCGCCATTGGCCCAGCGGCAGCTTGCCCATCGACACACCGCCGACGCGGATGCGGCGCATGCTGACGATCTCCAGCTTCAGGCTGGCGCACAGGTCGCTGATATCGCCGCGCTGCGGGTTCTTCACAACCATGCGCAGGTGGGTTTCGTTCTGCCAGCTGGCCTTGGCCTTGGGCAGTTCGCGATCATTGCGCGACACGCCACGGGCAAGCCGCTCAAAGGCTTGCGGGGTGGCTTCACCGCGCACCTCGATGATGAATTCCTGCTCGAGCTTGCGCAGGTCGCGCTCGATCTTGCCGCTGACCTTCCAGTCCTGGGTGAACAACTGCAAGCCGCTGACGCCGCGCTCCAGCGGCGCCATGCAGGTCAGGCGGGTGAAGTGGCTGTGCAACGGGCGCACATCCTGGCTGTGGGCTTCGCTGAGGGTAGCCATGACCATGCTCGCGCGGGCGCTTTCCGGGTCCATCCCGGCGGGTTGATTGAGCAGCAAGGTCACCAGTGCCGGCGCCTCGGCGCGGGCCCCTGGCAGCAGGGCGACCTGCTGGCCCTCGACCTTGAACTGGGGCTGCTCGACGACCACGCCATCCACCGTCACCCAGCCGCCTTCGATGTACTGCTCGGCCTCGCGGCGGGAGCAGCCGAGTTGCTCGATGAGGCGTTTGGACAGGCGTACGGGTTCAGACATGGAGACGATTCGCTAAAGGCAGATTAAGACCTGCCATTGTACCTGCCCGCGCGTTGTTGAGGGCCGGGAATCTGCTGCTTTAACGGTGTTTGTCAGCACCGTGGTCGCCACTGCGGTCGCGCAGACGAAGGTGCAGCAAGGGATACGGCTGACCGAGGCCGTCCTGCTCCGAGCGTCCGATAATTGCAAAGCCCTCGTGCAGGTAAAAGCCCAGCGCCTGCGGGTTTTGCTCGTTGACGTCCAGATGGTCGGCGTTCAGTTCGCTGATGGCGTGGCGCAGCAGGCGCTTGCCGACACCTTTACCGCGGTGCTCGGGGCCGACGAAGAGCATGGCGACCTGACCATTGGCGACCCCGGCGAAGCCGAGAATGCGCTGACGCACGTCCATGCAGCAGATCAGCATGACCGCATCGAGGTACTTGGCCAGGATGTGATCGCGCAGCAGCAGGATGTAGGCATCCGGGAGAAAGTCGTGGGTGGCGCGGACCGAAGCTTCCCAGACGCGGATCAGTTCCGGGTAGTCGCTGGCGCGAGGGGTTTGCAGGGTGAACAGGGCTGGCATCGCGGCAGTCTCTGGTGCTGATTGCAGAACCATAGATGCTTAGTGCAGGCTTTGCTGGTTGGGGCCGCAATACGGCCCCAAGCAATCGTCAGACCGGCTCGGCCCACATGTCGTATTCGTCGGCATCCACGATCCGGCAACGGACCTTGTCGCCCGGCTTGAAGCCATGGTCGCCATCGATGAACACGCTACCGTCGATCTCTGGGGCATCGAAGAAGCTGCGGCCAACCGAGCCTTGTTCTTCGACTTCGTCGATCAGCACTTCGATCTCACGACCGATGCGCAGTTGCAGACGGGCGGCGCTGATGGCTTGCTGATGGGCCATGAAACGGTCCCAGCGGTCCTGTTTGATGTCGTCCGGCACTTCATCCAGGCCCAGATCGTTGGCCGGCGCGCCTTCGACCGGCGAGTACTGGAAGCAGCCGACGCGGTCGAGCTGGGCTTCGGTCAGCCAGTCGAGCAGGTACTGGAAGTCTTCTTCGGTCTCGCCCGGGAAGCCGACAATGAACGTTGAGCGGATCACCAGCTCAGGGCACTGCTCGCGCCAGTTCTTGATCCGCGCCAGGGTGCGGTCTTCGAACGCCGGGCGCTTCATCGACTTGAGCACTTTAGGGCTGGCGTGCTGGAACGGGATGTCCAGGTACGGCAGGAGCTTGCCAGCGGCCATCAGCGGAATCACGTCGTCGACGTTCGGGTATGGATACACGTAGTGCAGACGCACCCAGACGCCCAGGCTGCTCAGCGCTTCGCACAGCTCGAGCATGCGGGTCTTGACCGGGCGGCCGTTCCAGAAATCGATCTTGTACTTGACGTCGACGCCGTAGGCGCTGGTGTCCTGGGAGATCACCAGCAGCTCCTTGACCCCGGCCTTGACCAGGCGCTCGGCCTCGCTCAGCACGTCACCTACCGGGCGGCTGACCAGCTTGCCGCGCATCGACGGGATGATGCAGAAGCTGCAGCTGTGGTTACAGCCTTCGGAGATCTTCAGGTAAGCGTAATGACGCGGGGTCAGCTTGACGCCTTGCGGTGGCACCAGGTCGATCAGCGGATTGTGGTCCTGGCGCGGCGGCACCACTTCGTGCACGGCGTTGACCACCTGCTCGTACTGCTGCGGACCGGTAACCGACAGCACGCTTGGGTGCACGTCACGAATGTTGCCCTCGGCGACGCCCATGCAGCCGGTGACGATGACCTTGCCATTGGCTTTGATCGCTTCGCCGATCACTTCCAGCGACTCGGCCTTGGCGCTGTCGATGAAGCCGCAGGTGTTGACCACCACGACGTCGGCGTCCTCGTAGGTCGGCACGACTTCATAGCCTTCCATGCGCAGCTGGGTGAGGATGCGTTCAGAGTCGACCAGAGCCTTGGGGCAGCCGAGCGAAACGAATCCTACCTTGGGCACGGTAGAAGCAGGGGTGGTGGACATAGCTAACCTCGGTATTGAATGCGGCTGCAGCGCCGGTGGCGCAGCAATCGTGACGGGCGCTAGCGGCGCCTCTGATCAAAAAGTGCGCAATTCTAGCGAGCACAAGGTCGCTTGACCAGCAGAAATACGACGAACGCTGCGCTATGCTTCGCGCCATTGCAGCGAGGTCCATGTTGGACCTGGCTGCGGGTTCGAATTCTATTGGTCCGATGTGGCCGTCTGCGGGAGTGGTCGATGGTTCAGGCAAGCAGTCACGCCCAATCGGGGCAAGGGGTCGCGCGCCCGATTGGCCTGCTGGTGGCAGCTGTTGGGGTGGTCTATGGCGATATCGGCACCAGCCCGCTTTATACGCTCAAGGAAGTGTTTTCCGGCGGCTACGGGGTGCCGGTCAACCATGATGGTGTGCTCGGCATCCTGTCGTTGATCTTCTGGTCGCTGATCTGGGTGGTGTCATTCAAGTATGTGACGTTCATTCTGCGTGCCGACAACCAGGGCGAGGGCGGCATCATGGCCCTCACCGCGTTGGCCACGCGGGCTTCAGCGCCTTATCCGAAACTGCGCATCGTCATGATCGGCTGCGGCCTGGTCGGTGCCTCGTTGTTCTATGGCGACAGCCTGATTACCCCGGCGGTATCGGTGTTGTCGGCGGTCGAGGGCATGGGGCTGGCGTTCGATGGCATTGACCACTGGGTGGTACCGATTGCCGTGGTGGTGCTGGTGGCGCTGTTTCTGGTGCAAAAGCACGGTACGGCCAAGATCGGCATCCTGTTCGGGCCGGTGATGGTGCTCTGGTTCGCGGTGCTGGCGCTGCTCGGCCTGCATGGCATCGTGCAGAGCCCGGAGGTGATCAAGGCGCTGAACCCGGCCTGGGCGGTCAACTTCTTCGTGGTGCATCCGGGCATGGGTGTGGCCATTCTCGGCGCGGTGGTGCTGGCGTTGACTGGCGCCGAGGCGCTGTATGCCGACATGGGCCACTTTGGCCGCAAACCGATTGCCCGCGCCTGGTTCATCCTGGTGCTGCCGGCCCTGGTGCTGAACTACTTCGGGCAGGGCGCATTGCTGCTGCAAGACCCGGAAGCGGCGCGCAATCCGTTCTACCTGCTGGCTCCGAGCTGGGCGCTGTTGCCGTTGGTCGGCTTGTCCACCCTGGCCACGGTGATCGCTTCCCAAGCCGTGATTTCTGGAGCCTTCTCGTTGACGCGCCAGGCGATTCAGCTTGGTTACATCCCGCGCATGCAGATCCAGCACACCTCCAGCGACGAGCAGGGGCAGATCTACATTGGTGCGGTGAACTGGGCGCTGATGATCGGCGTTGTGCTGCTGGTGATCGGCTTTGAATCATCCGGCGCGTTGGCTGCGGCCTACGGCGTAGCGGTGACCGGTACCATGCTGATGACCACACTGCTGGTGGCGACGGTGATGCTGCTGTTGTGGAAATGGCCGCCACTTCTGGCAGTGCCGATCCTGATCGGCTTCCTGTTGGTCGATGGGCTGTTCTTTGCCGCCAACCTGCCCAAGGTAGTGCAGGGCGGCGCCTTCCCGGTATTGGCAGCGATTGCCTTGCTGTTGTTGATGACGACCTGGAAGCGCGGCAAGCAGATCCTCGTGGAGCGCATTGACGAAGCCGCGCTGCCGCTGCCGATCTTCATCAGCAGCATCCGCGTGCAGCCGCCGCATCGGGTCGAGGGCACTGCGGTGTTTTTGACCGCGCGGCCAGACGCCGTGCCTCATGCGCTGTTGCACAACATGCTGCATAACCAGGTTCTGCATCGTCAGGTGGTGTTGTTGACGGTAGTCAGCGAAGACCGGCCGCGGGTGCCGGAGCAAGAGCGCTTCGAGGTCGAAGCCTATGGCGATGGGTTCTTCCGGGTGCTCCTGCACTTTGGCTTCATGGACGAGCCGGACGTGCCGCAGGCACTACGCTTGTGCCATCTGGACGAGCTCGACTTTAGCCCGATGCGCACGACTTACTTCCTGAGTCGCGAGACGGTTATCGCCTCACGTCTGGAAGGCATGGCGCGCTGGCGCGGGGCGTTGTTCGCATTCTTGCTGAAGAACGCCAACGGCAACCTGCGCTTCTTCAACCTGCCGTTGAACCGGGTGATCGAACTGGGCACTCAGGTCGAGATCTGAAGTAACCGGGGCCGCAATGCGGCCCCGATTACTACTCAGTTCTGTTCAGCTACGTTGGTTTTGCCCTGGCGCGTCTCGATCTCGCCGATCAGGCGCTTGGCCAGTGCCGGGTAGTTCTCATCGAAGTGGTGGCCACCCGGCAGTTTCAGGCGCTCGCCAACTGCAGTGTGCTCGGTGCAGCCGCTCTCGTCGGCCTCTTCGACACCATAGATGCATACAACCTTGGCCGCAGGCATACGGGCCATTTCCGGGCCGGTCGGTGCTTCCTGGCCTTCCTTGCCAAGCCAGCCTTCGACTTCGATCTCGAAACTGCCGCTGCGGGCAAACGCCAGCAGGATCACCGCATCCACGCGCTGCTGATCTTCTTCTGGCAGGCGGTTGTAGATCGCCGGCAGTACGTCGGCGCCGAACGAATAGCCGGTCAGGACAAAGCGCTTGGTGCCCCACTTTTGCCGGTAGTGCTGCATCAGTTCGGACAAGTCGATGGCGCTCTGTTCCGGGGTCTTGTGCTGCCAGTAATAGCGCAGCGTGTCGATGCCGACCACCGGATAGCCGAGTTTGGCCATTTCGCCTGCTACATCGCGGTCAAGGTCGCGCCAGCCACCATCTCCGGAAAGGAACAGGGTCACGGTATCAGTGGTTTGCCCGGCAGGCACTTCCACCACCGGGATGCTCAGCGCGTTGCCGTCGTGGCCGACCAGAACCTGGGTCAGCTGACCCTTGAGCACCTGCGGCAGATGGATGTCGTAGTCGCTGATGCTGGTTTCGGCGTTGCTTTGATCACGGACGAAGGCGGCGCTGGCGTCATCCGGGTTGTCGTTCCAGGCGACATTCCAGTGGCCATGGGCAGCGCTTTTCGGTAGTGCCGGGCAGCCGGGTTGCTCAAGCTTGAAGTCGACCGAGATGGCGCGGGCCTTGTCATCGGTCTGGCTGGACAGCCAGCGCCAGGCTTGCGCTGCGCCAGGGCCGATGCCGGCAACCACGGTCGGTGCGCCGCCCAGATGGCTGATGGCCTGATCCAGCGCCTGTTGCTGCTTGGCGCAATCGACAGGTGGCAGGGTCACCTGCACCAGCTGCGCTTCGCCGGCCTGGCTCAGGTCGAGCAGTTGCTTGTCGCTGAGCGCCTGATCTTCAGGCACGCCAATCGCCACGCGGGTTTTGGCGGTGACTGCAGGTGTGGCTAGAACCAGGCTGCTGCCATCGGTCAGGGTCAGGTGCTCGACCTGAGCCTCCGGCGCCGGCCGGGTCCACAACCAGAACCACACGGCGGCACCCGCCAGGGCAAGCAACAAAGCGATCAACAGGTAGTGCCAATAGCGTCGAATCATCAGCGTTTCACCAATCCAGTCAGGCCGCCAGCGATCAGGGCGGCAGTGTCAGCCAATGCCACCAGCGGGTCCAGCCCGGCTGGCACGGCCATGTAACGAGGTTCCCAGTCTGGCTGGAACTTGTCCTTGAAACGGCGCAGACCCTGGAAGTTGTACAGCTGCTCGCCGCGCTGGAACACCAGCGAACCCAGGCGCTGGGTCAGCGGTGCGCCACGTCGCGGCTGCAGGCCGGAGAGCGGGACCATGCCCAGGCTGAAACGCCCGTAGCCATGGTTTTTGTAGTGCAGGATCAAGCCGATCATCATGAACTCCATGGTCAGCTTCGGCGCTTCAGGGTGCGCGCGCATCAAGTCGAGGCTGGCCAGCTCCAGGCTGTGTGTCTCGAGCAGGTTGGCGAACGCCACCGGGCGACCTTGGAAGCGGATCAGGGCGATGCGGAAGTGCTGTAGGTATTCCGGGCTGAAACGGCCCAGCGAAAAGCCTTTCTCGCGCACGTTCTTGCCGCTGAGCCAGGCGTCCGAGATTTCCTTGAGCTCGTCCATGGGTGCTTGGCCAGGTTCGTGTACTTCCAGGCTCAGGCCGTCGCGGCCACCGCGGTTCCAGGTGTAGCGCAGGTCTTTCATCTCCTTGCCTTTGGCTTCCAGATCGAAGCGGCGCAGATCAACCCGCGCTTCTTCGCCAAGCTTGAGCGCGGTCAGGCCGATGTCCATGTAGAAAGGCAGGTTCTCGGCGCGTACCTGGTAGAACACCGGGCGGGCATGGTGCACGTCGCACAGGTCACGGAACTGCCAGATCATCTCGGCGCGCTCCTGGGCAGGGCCAATCGGGTCGTATAGTGCGACCAGGCTACGGCCACGGCGGGCATACATGATGAAGGCGTTGTCGTTGGGGTGGAACAGCAGCGCCTTGTCGGCGGTCAGGGCCAGGCCGCCGTCTGGTTGATCGGACGCCAGCAGGATCTGCCGGGCCCTTTCCAGCTCATCGGCGGTCGGCAGATGGATCACCGGCCGCGCCGTGCGCAACAACCAGGTCAGGGCGACGAACACCAGCAGCACCGCGCTGCCCATGGCTGCGCGCAGGCCGCGTGGGGCGTCGGCATCGAGGGTGAACTGCCACCACAGCTGATGGCTATAGGGCACGTCCTGATAGGCGAACAGCAGCAGCCAGACCGATGCGCCGATAACGCAAGCACTGGCGACCAGATACACCGGCGAAAACGGCAGCTCGAGCAGGCGGCTCGGCCGGTAGAACGAGCGTCGGAACACCGCCAGCAGGACTGCGGTGAACGTCAGCACGCAGGCTTCTTCCCAGTCGAAGCCTTTCAGCAGCGACAGCAGCGCGCCCACCAACAGCAACACCGTGGTCAGCAACCAGGCAGCGGACAGACGTCGGCGCAGGCCCTGGGCCAGCAGCAGGCAAAGCACGCCGATCAGGCTGGCGCCGAAGTGCGAGGCGTCGATCAGCCGGTGCGGTACCAGAAAGCCCATGTGTTCGAGGCGCGTGTCGATCTCCGGTGTGGCGCCGGAAAACAGCAGCACCACGCCGGACAGAAACACCAGAATCGCCAGCACTGGTGCAGCCAGCCCGGAAGCGGCCTTCAGTGCCTGCTGGGCGAACAGCAAGCGGCGGGCTTCGTTGGCCAGCAGCAGAACGCAGGCCAGCAGCAGCGGCAACACCACGTAGATCAAACGGTACAGCAACAACGCTGCTGCCAGTGGCGCCGCGCCAAGCTGATCGGCAAAAGCGGCCAGCAGGATCGCTTCAAACACACCGACGCCACCCGGCACATGGCTGAGCACGCCCGCTGCCAGTGCCAGCAGGTACACCAGCACAAACGCGCCAAACGGCGGCGCCTCAGGCAGCAGCAGATACAAAACTGTGGCGGCAGCCGCAACATCAAGTGCGGTGATCAGCAGTTGCAGGCCGGTCAGGCGCGCGCCGGGCAGGCGCAGCGTGCGCCGACCGAGCTTGACCAGCAGGCTGTCAGCCAGCGGCTGCTCGGCCAACCGGCGCCGATAGAGGCCGGCGACCAGCAGTGCACTCAGCATCAGTACCGCAATGGCGATGGCCGCCAATACACCGGCCGGCATGCGTAAGGCGATTGCTGCCGCAGGCAAGTTGCTCAGCGTTGCCAGTGCTGCCAAGGGGGGCAGGGCGCAGCCCAGCGACAAGCTGGCGAATACCGTCATCCGCGCCACTTCACCGGCACCCAGACCATGGCGGGCATACAGCCGATAACGCACCGAGCCACCCGACAGTATCGACAGGCCAATTGCATTGCCAATGGCGAACGCACTGAAACCACCCAGCACCAGGGTTGCGGCTGGCAGCTTAACGGCGGCGTAGCGGCTGGCAGACCATTCATAACCAAGCAGGATCACGAAGCCGACCACGGTCGCTAGCAGTGCACCGAGCATGGCCTGCTTCGGCACGCTGAGAATGGCGTCGTGCAGCGCATAGATATCCAGCTCACTGAGCAGGTGACGGCAGGCAATCAAGGCCATGCCGAACAACAGCAGGGTCAGTACCAGAACGATCGGTTGCCGATACCGGCTCAGTCGCTCGAGCCAGGGCAGGCGTTGGGCAGCCACCGGCAGCGCCGCGGTGAGTGGCGTCTGGGGATCAGGGGTATGGGCGGTCATGAGTTACCTCGGGCCGACAGCGCGAGGTGAGAGAAAGGTGCGGCCAAGTGGAAGTCCCTTAGGAAAACGTATCCGGATATTACTCCTGCCGGAGGCGCTTGCAGCGGTCCGACGGGGTTAAAGATAGTTCATCCATTAGGGCTGGCCAGGGTGTGGCAAAAGGCGAGGGCAGGCTGATCGGGGATTTTCAGAACCCCAGAAACAACAAACCCCGCACTGTTTAAAACAGTGCGGGGTTTGTTCTGACGATTTGGTTGCGGGAGCCGGATTTGAACCGACGACCTTCGGGTTATGAGCCCGACGAGCTACCAGACTG
>NZ_JACDIU010000011.1:0-39825 GCF_014525325.1 Pseudomonas sp. EZ-C24
GCGAATTCGCCGACCCATCAGAACGACGGGCCGAACATCATCACCGAGACCTTTACCTATCAGGTCAAGGATTCGCTCGGTAATACCACCACCAGCAACATCGTCATCAGCATCGTCGACGACGTGCCACAGGCGCATTGCGACGTTGCCCGAGTGGAAATGGGTGGGCAGGTCAGCGGTAACGTACTGCTCAACGACGTGATCGGCGCGGATGTGTCTGCCGACGGCAAGTACGTGGTCGGTGTGCGCGCTGGGTCCGATACTTCGACCCCGGCCTCCGGGCAGCTCGGCGTGAATGTTCAAGGGACTTATGGCTACATCACCTTGGACGCTGAAGGAAACGGCGTTTATCACTCCAATCCGAACAGCAATGCTCCAGCAGGCGCGACGGACACCTTCGTCTATACCATTCGCGATGCTGACGGCGATGAGAGCACCGCGACCGTCACCATTAACGTGCTCAATTGCCAGATGGTTGCTGCACCAGATCACGATGTCACCGTCCATGAAAACGCTCTGGACCTGACCAAAGACGGCAACGATCTCGCGCCCGGCACCGTCACCGGCAGCCAACCTGGCTCGACCGGCGAAACAGCCAGTGGGACCTTGGTCGGTTCGGTCACAGGCGGCGTTGGGGCTTTGACCTACAGCCTGGTTGGCAACACCGAAGGGCAATTCGGGCAGATCCAGGTCAACGCCGATGGCTCCTACACCTACACCCTGACCTCGCCGGCGAATTCGCCGACCCATCAGAACGACGGGCCGAACATCATCACCGAGAGCTTTACCTATCAGGTCAAGGATTCGCTCGGTAATACCACCACCAGCAACATCGTCATCAGCATCGTCGACGACGTGCCCCAAGCGCACTGCGACGTTGCCCGAGTGGAAATGGGTGGGCAGGTCAGCGGCAACGTACTGCTCAATGACGTGATTGGCGCCGACGTTTCCGCCGATGGTAAATACGTAGTCGGTGTACGCGCCGGTTCAGATACCTCGACGCCTGCCTCTGGCCAACTCGGCGTCAACGTCCAGGGCACTTACGGCTACATCACCCTCGATGCCGAAGGTAACGGGGTTTACCACTCGTACCCCAACAGCAATGTCCCAGAGGGCGCCACGGATACCTTCGTCTACACCATCCGTGATGCCGACGGTGACCAGAGCACCGCGACGGTCAGTATCAACGTGCTCAACTGCCAGATGGTGGCGACACCGGATCACGACGTCACCGTCTACGAAAACGCTCTGGACCTGAACAAGGACTGCCACGACCTGGCTCCGGGCGCTGTGCTCGGCAGCCAGCCGGGGTCGGCCGCTGAAACAGCCAGCGGCACCTTGGTTGGCGCCGTGAGCGGCGGCGTAGGCATCCTCACCTACAGCCTGGTCGGCAATGCCGAGGGCCATTTCGGCCAGATCCAGGTCAACGGCGATGGCTCTTACACCTATACCCTGACTTCGCCTGCCAGCACTTCGCCGCAACAGAACGACGGCCCCAATATCGTCACCGAAACCTTCACCTATCAGGTCAAGGACTCGCTCGGCAACACCACCACCAGCAACATCGTCGTCAGCATTGTCGATGACGTGCCCCAAGCCCACTGCGACTTCGCCAATGTGGTCGAAGGCAGCAGCGTGACGGGCAACCTGCTGTGGAATGACGTGATCGGCGCCGACGTCTCTGCCGCTGGCCAGTATGTGATCGGGATCCGCGCCGGCAGCGACACCTCGACTTCTGCTGTGGGCCAACTCGGCACAGAGGTGCAAGGCGCTTATGGTTACGCAACGCTGGATGCCAACGGTAATGGCGTTTATCACGCCAACCCCAACAGCGTGTCACCGGCTGGAGCTACCGACACCTTCGTCTACACCATCCGTGACGCCGACGGTGATGAAAGCACTACGACGGTGACCTTCAACGTCCAGGACGCCAGCCAGGCGGGCTGCGCTGATGGAGTTGTTGGCGCTCGCTCGGCGGCCACTGACAAAGCTGCGCCGATCCGGTTCGACGTTGACGAACACAAAGCCACGGGCTCGCTCAAGGAGCTTGCTCGCAGCGCGTTCGCTGCCAACAGCGGCGCCATGACCTCCGCGCTGGTGGTGGCCGGCTATCTGGCGCAGATGGGCAACAGCCACGCCGGCGAGCAGGACGTGTACACGGTGGCCCTGCGCAAGGGTGAGACGCTCACCCTCGACCACGATCGCGCGCCGGGCAACTTGCTCATGGAATGGAAAGGCGCAGCTGGCAGCTATCACCCTGTGGCGGACGGCGGCAGCTTCACCGCCAGCCACGATGGCCTGTACAGCATCCAGCTGACCAGCACGACCGACAGCACTGCCCCGGCGCAGGATAGCTTCAAGCTCAGCCTGCTGATCGATTCGAGCAATGTCCAAGGCCAGAGCCACCCTGGCGGCCAAACAATTGGCAGCGACCCGGCAACTGGCACTGCAGACATCGTCTACCACGCAGACAGCACTGGCAGCGCGCTGACCGCCGATACGTTGTTGGCGGTGGAGGATGGCAAAGGCGAGGCGGTGCTGGTAAGCAGCCCAGGCAATGACCTGCTCGAAGGCGGTCACGGTATTGATACCGTCAGCTATGCCACAGCCAAGGCAGGCGTAGTGGTCGACCTCAACCTGGTGGGCCAGCAGGATACCGGCGGCGGTGGGCTGGACACCCTGGTCAGGATCGACAACCTGATCGGCTCGGACTACCACGACACCTTGATTGGCAACGCCAATGACAACGTGCTGATTGGCGGTCGGGGTGATGACCTGCTGACAGGGGGCGGCGGCAATGACACCTTCGTCTGGCAGAAGGGTGACACCGGCCACGACACTGTGACTGACTTCACGCCAGGCGCTGATCATCTTGACCTGTCGCAATTGCTTCAGGCCGATGCTGGCGCGGCGGCTTCACTGGATGACTTCCTGCACTTCAAGGTCAGCGCAGCGGGAGGTACGGTGGTGTCGACCATCGAAGTCAGCAGCGTGGCCGGTGCGGCGCCGAGTCAGACCATCGACCTGGCCGGCGTCGACCTTGCCCAGCACTATGGCGTAACGGCGGGGGCGGGTGGTCTGATTGCATCCGGGCATGACACCGCAACCATCATCAACGGCATGCTCAACGATCATTCGTTGAAGGTGGATACCGTCTAAGGTTGTTTGACTCATCTTGAGCCCGCTGGGGCCGCTTTGCGGCCCTTTCGCGACACAAGGCCGCTCCTACAGGGACCGCGCTAGTCAGTCATGCGCGGACCCTGTAGGAGCGGCCTTGTGTCGCGAAAGGGCTGCGCAGCAGCCCCGGCTATCTCAATTGGATCAACGATATCTCATAGTTCGCAAGGTAGGTGAGTGCCGGCCTGGCAGTGCCCTGGAGGACGGGCTCAACTGCGGCGCAGGGTCTTCTGCTTGAGAATGTACAGGCTCACCAGCACCGCGCTGGTGAGCATGAATAGCCGCGCCCAGAACAACGGCACCAGATAGCAGGACAAACCGATACTGGCCCACATCAGGCCAATGGCGTAGACCTTGCCCTTGAGCGGGATCCCCTCACCACCGAGGTAGTCGCGAATCCACGGTCCCAACTGCGGGTGATTGACCAGCCAGGCGTGGAAGCGCGGCGAGCTGCGGGCGAAGCAGGCGGCCGCCAGCAGCAGAAAGGGGGTGGTTGGCAATACCGGCAGGAAAATCCCCAATACCCCCAGCGCAACGCTGAGCCAGCCAGCGGCCAGCAACAGGTAGCGCATGACTGCTGTCAGTGATGGCGCGGCTTGAGCAGGGCTGGCTTTTCTTCAGGAGCGTGCAGCAGCAGGTACAGCGCGGTCAGGGCTTCCGGAATCTGCACGATCATGTCGTCCTGCAGGTTGGCGTCCTTGGCAATGTCTTCAAACTCTGGCTGCTCATCGAACAGACCCGAACCGACCATGATCGGCAGCAGCATTTCGCTGACTTCTTCTTCGGCGTTCTCGAACCAGGCTTCTTCACGCAGGAACACGCCTTCCATGAAGCCGATGCACCAGCCGCGCAGATCGGAGTCGTCCGGGTCTTCACCCAGGTCGAGGTCGCACGGCAGCTCGAACTCTTCGTCACTGGCCAGTTGACGGCTGATGTGGGCCTTGAGGGCGACCAGCGTGGCTTCGATTTCGACGCGCTGGGCGTCGCTGCTGTACTTGGGCTCTTCGGCAAACAGCGCGTCGATCCATTCGCGGTCAGGAACGGCCTCGGAAGTGATCGAAAGCGCGGTCAGGTAGCCGTGTGCGGCGACGTAATCCAGCGCTTCTTCGTGCAGCTCGTCGGCATCGAGGAAGACTTGCAGGCGGGTCAGTTGCTCGGCGAAGGACATTACGGGGCTACCTTGAAGAATAAACGATAACGAATTCTAGCACCTTGCTGCGATCACGGGGCAAAGGGAACGTCTGTCACCGTAGCGTCCTTTAGCACTCGTCGCTGGGGTATAATCCGCGGTTTTCAGCCGGGCACAGTGTTTGTGCGGCCCTTGGCAAAAGCTGCTTACGCATTCGCGCGTGTGCCGGACGAGTTTATCGTCCAGCCTGTGTTCGGGAATGATACGGCGATTTCGGAGTTTGCAATGCTCGAACAGGCTCAGCGCGTCCTCAAGGACATCTTCGGCTACGACAGTTTCCGGGGGCGCCAGGCAGCGATCATCGAATGTGTGGCCAATGGCGGCGATGCCTTGGTACTGATGCCTACCGGCGGCGGCAAGTCGCTGTGCTTCCAGGTCCCTGGCTTGTTGCGGCCCGGCTTGACTGTGGTGGTATCGCCACTGATCGCCTTGATGGACGACCAGGTTGCCACCCTCGACGAACTCGGCGTGGCCGCGGCAGCCCTGAATTCGACCCTGAGTGCCGAGCAGCAACGCGAGCTGGCCGGGCGCTTGCGCCGCGGCGAGGTGAAGATGCTCTACCTCGCGCCTGAGCGCTTGGTGCAACCACGCATGCTCGAGTTCCTGCAGGGCCTCGACGTATCGCTGTTCGCCATCGACGAAGCGCACTGCGTGTCGCAGTGGGGCCATGACTTCCGGCCTGAGTACCTGCAATTGGGCCAACTGGCCGAACAGTTTCCGCATGTGCCACGCATCGCCCTGACCGCCACCGCCGACATGCGCACCCGCGAAGAGATCGTCCAGCGTCTGCACCTGCAGGGCGCCGAGCGCTTTCTGTCGAGCTTCGACCGACCGAATATCTTTTACCGCATCGTGCCCAAGGAAGCGCCGCGCAAACAGCTGATGGCGTTTCTTGGCGAGCGCCGCGGCAACGCCGGGATCGTCTACTGCCTGTCACGCAAAAAGGTTGACGAGACCGCAGCGTTTCTCTGCGAACAGGGCTTTCCTGCACTGTCCTACCATGCCGGCCTGGCCGCCGACACCCGTGCCAGCAACCAGCGCCGCTTCCTCAACGAGGAAGGCCTGATCATGGTTGCGACCATTGCATTTGGCATGGGCATCGACAAGCCCAACGTGCGCTTCGTTGCCCACCTCGACTTGCCCAAGTCGCTCGAGGCGTATTACCAGGAGACTGGTCGTGCCGGTCGTGACGGCTTGCCCGCCGACGCCTGGATGGCCTACGGCCTGCAAGATATGGTCATGCTCAAGCAGATGTTGCAGAACTCCGAAGGTGACGAGCGTCACAAACGGGTCGAGCAGCACAAACTCGACGCCATGCTGGCCCTGTGTGAAGAAACCCGCTGCCGCCGACAGTCGCTGCTGGCCTACTTCGACGAAGTCCTCGAACAGCCCTGCGGTCACTGTGACAACTGCGTCGACAAGGTGCAGACCTGGGACGCAACCGAGCCTGCGCGTCAGGCCCTGTCGGCGGTGTTTCGTACCGGTCAGCGCTACGGCGTTGGTCATCTGGTCGATGTGCTGCTGGGCAAGGACAACGAGAAGATCCGCAGCTTTGGTCACGAGAAGCTCTCGGTCTACGGCGTCGGTAAGTCCCTGAGTGAACATGAGTGGCGCTCGCTGTTCCGCCAACTGGTCGCGCGTGGCCTGGTCGATATCGACCTCGAGGGCTACGGCGGCCTGCGCCTGTCCGACAGCTGCCGGCCATTGCTGCGTGGCGAGGTCAACCTGCAGCTGCGTCGCGACCTCAAACCACAGACCAGCGCCAAGAGCTCCAGCGGTGGCAGCCCGGCCAGCCAGTTGGTGCGTGGCGAAGAGCGCGAGATGTGGGAAGCCTTGCGCACCCTGCGGCGCAAGCTGGCTGAAGAGCACAGCGTACCGCCTTACGTCATCTTCCCCGACTCGACGTTGCTGGAAATGCTCCGCAGTCAGCCTGCAAGTCTTGCCGACATGGGTCAGGTCAGTGGTGTCGGCGCGCGCAAACTGGAGCGCTATGGCCAGGCGTTTCTCGAGGTGCTCAACGGCGGCGAGAGCACGCAGGCGCCAAAGGTGGTGCTTGACCTGCGCCACGAACTGGTAAGCCTGGCGCGGGCGGGCATGACGCCGATGCAGATTGCCGGCCAGCTCAATTGCAGCGAAAAGAATGTCTACAGCCTGTTGGCCGAGGCGCTCGGCCGTCAGGAACTGAGCCTGGACCAGGCGCTGGACTTGCCCGAAGACCTGATGATGGAAGTGCAGGATGCCTTCCTTGATGGCGAAGGCGAGCTACCGCCGGTGGCGGAGATCGCAGCGCAATTCGCCCAGCGCGTGCCGGAGGGTGTGCTGTATTGCATCCGCGCTGCGCTAGCGGCAGAGTTTGAGCTGTAACCAGGCGCGATGCCGCTGAGCGCGGCATCTGGCTGATCCTTGTCATATTTTTTGATGATTATCGGACATTTCCGTGACGCCCAGCCTTGCCTGGAGCGCAAGGCCATGATTAGCTGGCTAATAATTAGTTCTATCCATCGAGTTGTTTATGCCGCTTACCGACAATCAACACCGCTTTGGCATGCAACTGGCCCAGATGTCCCGGGGCTGGCGCGCTGAACTGGATCGCCGACTGGCCGGGCTGAATCTGTCTCAGGCTCGCTGGTTGGTGCTGTTGCACCTCGCTCGCTTCGCCGAAGCTCCGACCCAGCGTGAACTGGCGCAGAGCGTGGGCGTTGAAGGTCCAACGCTGGCGCGCCTGCTCGACAGCCTGGAAACCCAGGGCCTGGTGCGCCGCCAGGCGGTGCTGGAAGATCGTCGTGCCAAAAAGATTCTGCTCTGCCCACCTGCCAAGCCGCTAATTGAGCAAATCGAAACCATCGCCAACCAGCTGCGTACCGAACTGTTCAGCGGGGTAGACGAGGCAGACCTGGATATCTGCATGCGGGTCCATGCAAAGATTCTCGGCAACCTGGAAAAATCCTGAGGCGACGTCAGGGCTGCCATGCAGGGGCAGCCCCGGGCGCGTTCAATCAGAACGTGTGGCCCAGATTGAGATACACCGCTTTCTGCTGCTCGCTGTTGGCCCCATAACTGAGGTTCAACGGCCCTAGCGGCGTCTCCAACCCTAAAAATATGCTCGCGGCGTTGATGTAGCCACTGTCGAAGTCATTGTCGTTGTTCCAGGCCCGGCCGCGTTCGAGCGAGCCGCCGATGTACAGCGGGAAGTCTAGCGGCAGGTAGGCGCGTGGGGTCAGGCGCCGGTAATAGACCATCCGCATCAGGCTGATGTTCTGCCCCGACACCGAATCCTGACGGAAGCCCGACAGCTGCCGGGCGCCACCGAGCACGAAGCTCGAAGTGACCACGTCGGCGTCGTTCAGCGTGCGTCCGTAGCGCCCGCCAAGCACCAGCGTGTCGGCGCCGCTGCTGAGTGCCTTGTCCACGTTCAGCTCCCACTGACGATAGTTGCTGTCCGAATCCAGCGACTTGTCGTAGTTGCGCAGAGTCAGGCCGATGTCTTCGCCACTGTGCGGGAAGTACACGTTGTCCAGCGTATCGAACGAGTACTTGAGCTCGTAGAAACCTTCGTTGAAGCTGACCGAGGGCAGGTCCTGATCACCAATGCGAACGTCGGCGTTGCCCCAGGCCTTGCCCACGCCTGCACGCACCTCGCCATAGGTACCGATCTGGCGGCCGAGGTTGATGCCGAAGCCATAGCGTTGCAGGCGGTACTCGGCGATCGGGTCATTTTCCAGTGTCGCTTCGATGTTCTGCGAACCCAGATCCAGATACGGCGCGACGAAATACCGCGAACCGATGTCCAGCGGCTGATAGAACTCGCTGTACAGCTCTTGCTGATCGCCGATCTGCGCCCGCGTCAGCCATTCACCGCCCAGCCGATTGATGCCATTGATGCGGTAGCTGGCGCCGAGGTTGAAGGCGCTGTCGCCGCGCATGTCGTCCGACAGGTTGAGGCCCAGGCGTAGGTAGTCGGTACCGCCGCGTTTGCCGCTGGCCTTGATCACCAGGGTGTTGTCGTCGCCCTTGTGCACCACGCGGTACTGCACACCGTCAAAGTAATCCAGGCCATACAGGGTACCCATGTCGGTCTGCAGACGCTCCAGCTCCAGTGGCTCGCCAATCGGCTGGCGAACGTAGTAGCGGATCACGTCGTCGCTGACCTTCGAATCATTCTCGACCTTGATTGCGGTAATCACCGGGGTGCGCTGGCGCGGCGAGCGGGCGATGGCGAGCTGAGTATCGCCCTCAGCCTGGCGCAGTGTAGCCAGCCGGGCATCAAGAGCACGGGTGGCGCGGTAGCCGGCCTCGATCATCTCGGCGGTGCGGCCGAAGTCAGTGACGCCGAATGCCGCCAAGGGCGGCTGAATCAGGATGTCATCGCGGTGCAGGTTGGCCAGTTGCTCTTCGGAGTTTCGCCGGGTCATCAGGGTGATCGACTGGTTGAGCACATCCACTACCGTGTTCAGTTGCTTGCGGTCGCGCAACGGAGTACCGATGTCGACCACAATGGCCAGATCGACGCCCATCTCGCGGGCGACATCCAGCGGGATGTTGTCGACCATGCCGCCGTCGACCAGCAAGCGCCCATCCATCTCGACTGGGGCGAACACCGCCGGGATCGACATGCTGGCGCGGATCACCTGCGGCAGGTGGCCACGGCGGAACACCACTTTTTCGCCACTGGCGATATCGGTTGCGACGGCGCGGAAGGGGATCGGCAGTTTGTCGAAGTCGCGGGTATCAGCGGTGTGGGCCAATTTGCTTTCCAGCAGCAGGGCGAGGTTCTGACCCTGGATCACCCCCAGCGGCAGGCCCAGGCTGCCGTCGTCGCGAAAGCTCAGCTTCTGCTTGACCAGAAAATCGCGATCATCCTGCTTACGCCGGAACGGCACGTCCTTGCGCGGTGGTGCATCGGACAGCGCCTGCTGCCAGTCGAGTGTGGTGGCGAGTTTTTCCAGCTCTTCGACGCTGTAGCCCGAAGCATACAGGCCGCCAATGACCGCCCCCATGCTGGTGCCGGCAATGGCATCGACGCGCACGCCTTGCTCTTCCAGCGCCTTGAGCACGCCAATGTGCGCCAGGCCCCTGGCTGCGCCGCCAGACAGCACCAGGCCGACCTTGGGCCGGGTGTTTTCGGCAGCTGTGATCGGCAAACAGGTAAGCAGCAGCATCAGGCACAACAGCAAGCGGTGCATCGTCCAGTCTCAAAGCAGAGGGAAAGGCCGCTAGTATAAGCGGCCAACACTCTGGAGATAGCTGATCATGTCTGCGAGCAAGCCCGAAATAGTCATCAATTATTGCACTCAGTGCCAATGGCTGCTGCGCGCCGCCTGGCTGGCGCAGGAGCTGCTCAGCACCTTTGCCGACGATCTGGCCCGGGTCGCGCTGGAGCCAGGCACCGGTGGCGTGTTCCGGGTCACCTGCAACGGTGTGCAGATCTGGGAGCGCAAGGCGGATGGCGGCTTCCCCGAGGCCAAGCAGCTCAAACAGCGCGTACGCGACCAGATCGACCCGCAGCGCGACCTCGGCCACAACGATCGCTGATCAGCTGCCCTGGGTTGCAGGCTTGGCGGCGCTGGCCGGCTCGCTGGCCAGGCGGCTGGAGAGGATGATCGCCAGCACGATCAAGGCGCCGCCGGCGAGCATGGTCAGCGAAGGCCGCTCGGCGAACAGCGCCCAGGCCACGGCGATGCCATAGACCGGCTCCATGCCGAACACCACGGCGGCGGTGCGCGCCTTGATCACCGCCAGCGCAGCGACGAACAGGCTGTGCGCAATGCCGGTACAGAACACCCCAAGCAGGCCGATCCAGAGCCAGTCGACAGCGCGAACGTCGGCCAGACCCGGCGCTGCGAACGGCAGCAGGCACAGCGTTACCACCAGATTCTGCCAGAGCGCTGCCTGCGCCGCCGGCAAGCGCGCCCCGCCTGCGCGGTTGGTCAGCGACAGCAGCGAGAACAGCAACCCCGACAGCAATGCCCAGAGCAGGCCACTGGTGGCCTCGCTGGCCAGGTCGAAGGCGGGCGTGACGAGGATCAGGCCGATGCTCACCAGCACGACCAGCATCAGCTCGTTGCGACGGATGCGCTCGCGAAACAACAGCCCTTCAAGGATTACCGTGAACGCCGGGAAGCTGGCAAAGCCCAGGGTGGCGATGGCCACGCCGGCAACCTTGACCGCGATGAAAAAGCTCACCCAATGACCGGCCAGCAACACGCCGCCAAGCAGCAGACGGCGCACATCAGCGCCTTTGAGTGGTTGCCAGGTCTGACGCATGAACTGGGCAAACAGACCCAGCGCCAGCACGGCGAAGGCGGCACGGCCAAAAACAATGATGGCCGGGCTGGCCGAGACAGCGAGCTTGCCGAAGACACCGGTCAGGCCAAACAGCAGCGCGCCGATGTGCAGAGCGCCGAGGGCGGTGCGGGGTGTCATGGGAGTCCTCTGTGCGGACCGCTGGCGATAGGTACGAGGCGTGGCGCAGCGATGGCTGATGACAGGTGCGAGCCAGTTTAAGCGCAGGCGGGGGCGCTGTCTGTGGCCAATTCGCCCATCCCGTGCCGCGCATCAGCGTGTACGCAGCCCTAGCGCCTTACAAGCTGACCTTGCCCAGCAGGACGTCACGGAACATCGCGAAGTCGCCGATCAGGCTATACCACGGATGATCGAACGTCGCCGGGCGATTCTTCTCGAAGACAAAATGCCCGATCCAGGCAAAGCCATAGCCGGCAACCGGGATCAACAACAGCAACAACCATTTGCCGCTGGCAATGGTGTAGGCGAGCAGTGCTATCACCAGGCTGGTGCCGACGAAGTGCAGCCGCCGGCAGGTGGGGTTGCTGTGCTCGCCGAGGTAGAAGGGGTAGAACTCGGCAAAACTGCGAAACTGCGCTGTGCGGTCCATTATTTCGCTCCCTGAGCAACTGCTTATGGCGTCGGTACACGGCGTGGAGCCTGATTAGAGTCTAGAGTCATAGGCAAAGCGGGCCAGTGACAATAAGCGCCAATTGAGTATCCTTGGCATTCACCGCAGGAGCGGTCAGCACAAGAAGCCGGTTATGAGTGAAAGAACCACATCCGCCAGCTGGGCATCCGGCATCGTCAAGGCCCTCGAGCTGGAAGGCCTCGACTGCCAGGCCATGTTCAAGGAACTCGGCCTGGACTTCGCTGCGCTGGATGACCCGGACGCGCGCTTCCCGCAGGATTCGATGACCCGCCTGTGGCAACTGGCGGTCGAGCTGTCGGGTAACCAGGCGATCGGCTTGAACATGGCGCGGGTGGTACGCCCGGCATCGTTTCATGTGGTCGGTTATGCGCTGATGTCCAGCCGTACCCTGGCCGAGGGCTTCGAACGGCTGGTGCGCTACCAGCGGATCATCGCCGAAAGCTCGGACCTGAGCTTCCGCCTCGGGCCTGAGGGTTACTCGCTGGTGCTGACCGTGCACGGCGATCACCTGCCGCCAACCCGCCACAGTGCCGAAGCCTCGCTGGCGTGCGCGCTGGCGCTGAGCAAATGGTTGAGCGGGCGACCGATCCAGCCGCGGCGCGTGCTTATCCAAGGGCCACAGCCTGACGACATCGAGCCTTACAAGGTAGCCTTTCACTCGCCGCTGGTATTTGGCGCTGCTCACGACGCGTTGGTGTTCGAGCGGGCCGATATGGAAGCGCCATTGCCCACCGCCAATGAAGCCATGGCGGTGTTGCATGACCGCTTTGCCGGCGAATATCTGGCCCGCTTCTCGGAAAGCCGCGTCACCCACCGGGTGCGTCAGGTGTTGTGCCGGATCCTGCCCCAGGGCGAGCCCAAGCGCGAAACCGTGGCGCAGGCGCTGCACATGTCTCAGCGCACCCTGCAGCGGCGTTTGCAGGAGGAGGGCACCAGTTTCCAGACGCTGCTCGACGACACCCGTCGCGAGTTGGCCGAGCAGTACCTGGCCCAATCAGGCATGACCCTGCTCGAAACCGCCTACTTGCTGGGCTTTTCCGACCCGAGCAATTTCTACCGGGCATTTCGCCGTTGGTTCGACGCCACCCCCAGCGAATACCGCTCTCGGCTGGGCGCCGAGGCGGTCAGTGACGCCAGAACGCCGGCATACATAGAACCAGCACGGTGATGATTTCCAGCCGGCCGAGCAGCATGCCGCCCGCCAGGATCCACTTGGCGGCATCCGGTAAAGTGGCGTAGTTGCCCGCTGGGCCAATCACTTCGCCCAGGCCCGGGCCTACGCCGGACACAGTGCCCGCGGCGCCGGTCAGCGCTGTCATCCAGTCCACTCCCAGCAGCGACAGCAGCAGGGCGATTACGCAGATGGTGATGGCGAAGAAGAACGAGAAAGTCAGAATCGAGCGGACGATCTCTTCATCCAGGCGATGGCCGTTGTACTTCTGCTTGATCACCGCGCGCGGGTGGATCAGCTGATTGAGGCTGGCCTTGAGCAGGATGTAGGCAACCTGAAAGCGGAAAATCTTGATCCCGCCGGCCGTCGAGCCGGAGCAGCCACCGATAAAGCCCAGATAGAAAAACAGCATCAGCGAGAAGTTGCCCCACAGGCTGTAGTCGCCCAAGGCGAAACCGGTGGTGGTAACGATCGAGGTGACGTTCAGCGCGACGTGGCGCAGGGCATCCAGCCAGTGCAGTTCGGTGGTTGCCCAGTACCAGGTGCCAAGTACCAGCCAGGTGATCACCAGCAGGCCCAGCAAGCCCTGCACCTGTTGATCCTTGAACAGCGCTCGGCGATTGCCGCGCAGCGTCGCCACATACAGCGTGAACGGCATGCTGCCGAAGATCATCACCACTACCGCAACCCAGTGCACGGCCGGGATGTCCCACTTGGCCAGCGACAGGTCCGAGGTGGAAAAACCGCCGGTGGAGATCGCCGACATGGCGTGGTTGATCGCGTCGAACAGGCTCATGCCCGCCCACCAGAACGCCAGGCTGCCTAGGAAGGTAATGCCGACGTACACCAGCACGATCGACTTGGCGACCATGTGCGAGCGCGGCATGACCTTCTCCGAGCGGTCAGAAGACTCGGTCTGGAACAGGCGCATGCCACCAATGCGCAGCAACGGCAAGATCGCCACCGCCATCGCGATAAAGCCGATACCACCCAGCCAGTGCAGCATCGAGCGCCACATGAGAATGCCGGGAGACATGGTGTCCAGCCCGCTCAACACCGTCGCACCGGTGGCGGTAATCCCCGACATGCTCTCGAAAAAGGCGTTGGTATAGCTGATGTGCTGAGTCAACAGGAACGGCAACGCCGCGAACACGCAGACGATCAGCCAACTGCTGACGGTGAGCAGGTACATGTCGCGTGGGCGCAGGTGCACGTGCTCGGGGCGGCCGGGGATGATCAGCGCCAGGCCGGCGATGAAGGTGATCAGGCTTGACCAGAGAAACGACGGCATGTCGCCGGTGCGTTCGAACACCAGCAGGGTGGCCATCGGCACGACCATGCTGACCGCCAAGGTGATCAGGAAGATGCCGATGATGAAACCAATGATTCTTAAGGTCGGCAACGCCATGTGATCTGCTCTGACTCGAATCGGAAAGGGCGCCATTCTACCTGTGGGGCTGGTTAAGTAAACGCCCTTGGCAGATGCAGCGGTGCTGCCATGGCAGGCGTCGATAGTGCAGAATGGCAGCACTTTTTATCTGCCAGGAGGGTAGCCGATGGAGGCTCTCGACGCATTGCTCAACCGTGTATCCGTGCCACGCCTGACCGAGCCGGCGCCCAATGCGGCGCAACGCGAAGGGTTGTTCCAGGCGGCGTTGCGCGCGCCGGACCACGGCCAGCTGCGCCCATGGCGCTTTCTGACCATCGAGGGCGAAGGCCGGGCCAAGCTTGGTGAGCTGTTTGCCGAAGCGCTGGCCAATAAAGGCGACGCCAGCCAGGCCGCACTGGACAAGGCGCGCGCCATGCCGCTGCGCGCACCGCTGCTGATCGTGGTTATCGCGCGTCTGCAGGATCACTTCAAGGTGCCCAAGTCCGAGCAGCGGCTGGCCGCCGGTTGCGCTGCCCACGGCATCCTCATCGCCGCCCATGCACAAGGTATCGGCGCTGTCTGGCGTACCGGCGACATGGCTTTCGACGCCCATGTTCATCAAGGCCTGGGGCTGGAGGCCAACGAGGAGTTGATAGGCTACCTGTACCTCGGAACGCCGCTCAACGAGCCCCGCACCGCGCCTGTGCTGGACACGGCCGACTTCGTCCGCGCCTGGGGCTGAGTCGTGCAAGGGGCGCTCTGCGCCCCGCCGCTTTCGGTGTAAAGGAGCGCTCGATCAACTGCCAACGACGGCCGTGACCGGGAACTCCAGACGAGCAACGAAGCCTCCCTGGGCATGGTTGCTCAGGATCAGGCTGCCACCATGCCGCTCGGCTGCACGCCGGGCTATCGCCAGACCAAGCCCATGACCGGCGGAGTCCTGTCCCGGTGCACGGAAGAACGGCTCGCCGAGTTGAGCAAGATACTCCGGCGCAACCCCTGGACCATGGTCACGCACAGTTATCAGCACCCGCTGCTGCTCAAGCCTGGCGCTGATCTCGATCGGTTTGCCGCTGGGATTGAAGCGCAATGCGTTGCGCACCAGGTTATCCACGGCGCGCTCGACCAGCGTCGGCCAGCCCTGCAAGGTCAGCCCGGGCGCGGCTTCCAGGCGAATTTCCTGCTCCGGCGCACTCAGTTGCGCGTCCTTGCGCACACTGCCCAGCAGAGCGTTGACGTCGATCGGCTCAACCAACGCCTGCTCGGCATCGACTCTGGCCAGGGCAAGAATCTCGCTGATCAGGTCTTCCAGTCGGTCGCATTCGCGGGTCAGGCGCGGCCACAGGGCTTGGCGCTGCTCGGGTTGCGCGCGTTCGGCCAGCGCCAGGGCGATACGCAGGCGCGCCAGCGGTGAGCGCAGTTCGTGCGAGACGTCGCGCAGCAATTGGCGCTGGCTGCCGATCAAACTCTGCAGGCGCGCGCCCATCTTGTTGAAGTCGGTCGCCAGCACGCCGAACTCGTCACGCCGGGCCGCCAGTTGGGCCAGGCTGTTCTGCTGGTAGCTGGTCTGGCCAAGGTCATGCACGGCGCCGCGCAGGCGGCTCAGCGGGCGGGTAATCGACAGCGTCACCAACAGGCTGAACAAGGTCAGCACCACCAGGGCGATGCCGAGCGCGCTGAGTGGCCAGAGCAGGCTTTCGCGGTGCCAGGCATCCAGCTCCGGGTGCGGGATGCGGTAGATCAGCAGGTAGGTCTCGCCGCTGCTGGGGCTGGTGTATTCCTCGGTCAATCGGCGCCACGGCAAGCGCCGCTGGTCATTGTGCTGGCGCGCTTCAAAATCGGCCGCACGGCGCGGGAAGGTGCCCGGCACCACCGCATCGCCGGCGTCGTTGAGTACCTGCACATCGACCTTGTAGCGCTGCTTGCGCCGCTCCAGAAAGCGCTGGGCCGAGGCCACGCCGTCTTGTTCATAGTGCTGTGCCCAGCCGCTGGCCAGGGTATTCAGGCCTGGGTGACGGCTGAGGATCCAGTTGTCCTGGTTGAGCATATGGCCAAGCAGGATCGACAGCCCTGCGACCAGGGCGATGGCTAGCCAGAAACTGGCCAGGATGCGCCAGAACAATGAACGCAAGACGAGACCTCCACAAACGAGAAAAGCCCGGCCCGCTTCTGAGCGGGCCGGGCAGTGGGTTACAGCTTACTGAGCCTTGCCGGCTTTTTCAGCTTTCCAGGCCTGGAATTCCTTCCATTCAGCCTTGCGTGCAGCGCGTTCTTTCTGCTGCGCGTCGAACATCTTCTGTTGCTCGGGCTTGAGCAGGCCGCGGATCTCGCTGTCGGTCTTGTCGTGACGGGCCTTGAGCTCGTCCTGCATGGCTTTTTTATCGGCCGCCGGCAGTTTGTCCAGGTAGCGCTTGGTAATCTCGCGCTGGGCTTTCATGCCGTCGCCCTTGAGCTTGCCGATCTGCTGGCGTTGCTCCGGAGTCAGGTCGAGCTGGGCGTAAGGCGCATTGCCGCGGTGATGCGGGCCGTCGTGACGTGGACCGCCGTCTGGCATGGCCATGGCTACGGTTGGCAGGGCAGCGGCGAACATCAGAGCGATCAGGGTCTTGCGCATGGTGTTTCTCCTCTCATGGGCCGGTTGTTACCGGATGAGCCCAGTTTAGGGAGATCAAGGTCAGGCGCAGTCAGGTCAAGGTAAAGGCAAGGTAAAGAGGTTGCAGGGCGTTGCGGCTCGCTAGAGCGAAAGGCAAGCCGCGTCGCGCGGCTTGCCTGTGTCTGCTGCTGGGCTCAGAGGCTGTAGTAATAGCCACGGCTGCGCAGGGCGACGATGCGCGGGCGGCCGTCGGGGTGGGGCCCAACTTTACGGCGCAGGTTGCTCACGTGCATGTCCAGGCTGCGGTCATACAGCGTCAGTTTGCGGCCAAGGCTGATCTGGGCCAGCTCCTGTTTGTCCAGCGGCTCGCCAGGCTGGCGCAGCAGCGCCTCGAGGATGCGGCTCTCGGACAAGGTCAAGGTCATCTCGCGACCTTCGACGCTGACCACGCCACGGGCCGGGCTGAACGCCAGATCGCCGATTTCGACCTGGCTGCTCGGCGCTGCCGGGTGGCTGCGGCGCAATACGGCGCGCAGGCGGGCGGTCAGCTCGCGGGGGTCGCAGGGTTTGGCCAGGTAATCGTCGGCGCCCAGTTCCAGGCCGAGGATCCGGTCCAATGGCTCGCCGCGTGCCGAGAGCATCAGCACCGGCAGTTCGGCGTGCTCGCTGCGCAGCTGCTTGAGCAGCTCAAGGCCGCTGCCATCGGGCAACATCACGTCCAGCACGACGGCCGCCGGCGCGCATTCGGCCAGGGCCTGACGCGCACTGCGGCCATCATGGCAAGCCCGCACTACAAAACCTTCCTGGGTCAGCCAGCTGCAAAGCAGCTCGCAGAGCTCCTGGTCATCATCAATCAGTAACAGCTCGCTCATGACTCACTCAATTCAACCATTGACGGCGTCTTCTGTGTCCGCCAGTGGCAAAGATACCGCAGACTACCGAGAACAGTGCAACGTCTGCGCCAATTACGCAGCACATTTGTCGGTTCGGCGGTGTTGACTGAGGGGTATCGGCCGCTCGTCGGATTAGATGAGGGCGATTGGATGCCGGCCCTGCGGGCAGGGCCGGCAGGTGCAGCGGGTTATGGCATGACCTGCTTGAACGGCTTGACCACCACCTTGTCATACACGCCCGCAGCCACGTACGGGTCGGCATCGGCCCAGGCTTGCGCTGCAGCCAGGCTGTCGAACTCGGCGACGATCAGGCTACCGGTAAAGCCAGCAGCGCCCGGGTCATTGCTGTCGATGGCCGGGTGTGGCCCAGCCAGGACCACGCGGCCTTCGCCTTGCAGCTGCTGCAGGCGCTCGATATGCGCAGGGCGCGCGGCCAGGCGTTTGTCCAGAGAGTTGGCGACGTCGCTGGAGATGATGGCGTAGAGCATGTCAATCCTCGGTCTTGGGGGTAGTTGAGTCGCTGTCGTGCAGGTGGCGCGACAGGTAGACGCCTTGGGCGACCAGGAAGATCACGGTCATGCCGAGGCTGCCGAACACTTTGAAGTCGACCCAGAAGTCCTGGAAGGTAAAGGCCACGAACAGGTTGGCCGCACCGCAGATCAGGAAGAAGCAGATCCACGCCAGGTTCAGCCGTGCCCAGATCGCATCCGGCAGGGTCAGGGCGTGACCCATGATGCGTTTGATCAGCACCCGGTCACCAATGAAATAGCTGCCGGCAAAAGCCAGGGCAAACAACCAGTTGACCACCGGGGCTTTCCATTTAAGGAAGGTTTCGCTGTGGAAAGCCAGGGTCAGGCCGCCGAACAGCAGGCATGCGAGCAGGGTCAGCCATTGGCCTTTTTCCAGCTTGCGCTGGCGGATCAGCAGCGCGCCGTAGACCACCAGCGAGCTTGCGATCAACACCGCAGTGGCGCTGTAGATACCGCCGAATTCGAAGCTGTGACCGCCTACTTCGAGTGGGCGCGGGTCGAGCTTGTAGACGATGAAAAACAGCAGCAACGGAATGAAATCGACGAATTGTTTCACAATGGCAGCCAGAAGCGGGATGTGACGGCATAATATCAAACATCGATTCCAGCGAAAGCGCTCCTCCATGAATGTTGATCTGCACTGTCACAGCACGGCCTCCGACGGCGCCCTGGCGCCTTCGATTCTGGTCGCCCGCGCCCACGAGCACGGCGTGCAGACTTTCGCCTTGACCGATCACGACACCATCGAAGGCCTGCCCGAGGCCCGCCAGGCCTGCATTGAGCGGGGTATGCACTGGGTCAGCGGCATCGAGTTGTCGTGCACCTGGGGCGGCGCGACCATCCACATATTGGGTTACGATTTTCCTCTCGATGCGCCGCCGTTGCTGAGCGCAATCGAAGCTTTGCACCGTGGTCGCTGGCTGCGCGCCGAAGAAATCGACCGACGCCTGGCTGCCAAGGGCATGCCCAACACCCTCGAAGGTGCTCGCGCGGTGCAGCAAGAACTCGGCGACAGCGGCAATGCTCCGGCGCGGCCGCACTTTGCCGACTACCTGGTGCGTGCCGGACACGTCAAGGACCGCGGCGAAGCGTTTCGCAAATGGCTCGGTGCCGGCAAGCTGGGCGATGTGAAGCTGCATTGGCCTACACTCGAAGAAACTGTCGCGACCCTGCGCCAGTCCAACGCTTGGGTGAGCCTGGCGCATCCGATGCACTACGAACTGACCCGCAGCAAGCGTAGACGGCTGATTGCCGACTATATTCAAGCAGGCGGGCAGGCACTTGAAGTGGTCAACGGCATGATGCCGGCTGAGCAGGTGGGCACCATGTCCATCCTTACCCGTGAGTTCGGCCTGCTGGCAAGCGCTGGCAGTGATTTCCACGGCCCCGGCACCTGGGGCGAGATCGGTGCCTATCGGCCATTGCCTGAGGACCTGCCACCTCTGTGGCGTCGATTCAAGCATGAGCAGCCTATGGCGGTTTGAACAGGACGATTTAGTGAGCCAATTTTTCCAGATTCATGCGGAGAACCCGCAGCCGCGCCTGATCAAACAGGCAGTGGAAATCATTCGCAAGGGTGGGGTGGTGGTCTATCCGACCGACTCCGCCTATGCAATGGGTTGCCAGATCGGCGACAAGAGCGCCATCGAGCGGGTGCGCCGTTTGCGCCAGCTCGACAAGAACCACAACTTCACCCTGCTGTGCTGCGACCTGTCGCAAATGGGCTTGTTTGCCAAGATCGACACTTCCACGTTCCGTCTGCTCAAGGCGCATGTGCCGGGGCCGTATACCTTCATCCTCAATGCCACGCGCGAAGTACCGCGCTTGTTGCTGCATGAAAAACGCCGCACCATCGGCCTGCGCGTGCCGTCCAATCCGATCGTGCTGGCGTTGCTGGCCGAGCTGGGCGAGCCATTGATGAGCGTCAGCCTGATCATGCCCGGCGACGAAGAGCCGATGAATGACCCCTACGAGATCCGCCAGGCGCTGGAACATCACGTCGACTTGATCATCGACGGCGGCTTTGGCAACGTCGAAGGGTCGACGGTGATCAACCTCAGCGGCGACGAGCCTGAAGTGATCCGGGTTGGCTGCGGCGACCCAACGCCTTTCCTGGTGGATGCGTGAATCAACTGGCGCAGCCCGAGGCAGCGGCCAGCGACCTTTCAGTACCGCAGCAACTGCAGCTGGCGCTGGTGTATGGCGAGGCGGTTACCGAGCTGCCGCTGGACCTATACATCCCTCCGCATGCGCTTGAAGTGATTCTTGAGGCATTTGAAGGCCCGCTCGATCTGCTGCTGTACCTGATTCGCAAGCAGAACATCGACATCCTTGATATTCCCGTCGCGGAAATCACCCGCCAGTACATGACCTACGTCGAGCTGATGAAGTCGGTGCGCCTCGAACTGGCCGCAGAATACCTACTGATGGCCGCCATGCTGGCCGAGATCAAGTCGCGCATGCTGTTGCCGCGCTCCAGCGAGGTTGAAGAGGAGGAGGGCGATCCGCGGGCTGAGCTGATCCGCCGCTTGCAGGAGTACGAGCGGTTCAAGGCCGCAGCCGAGGGCATCGACACCCTCGCCCGGGTTGGCCGCGACGTGATCATTCCCAGGCTGGACGCACCGCAGGCGCAGGTGCGCAAATTGCTGCCCGATGTCAGCCTGGAAGAGATTCTGCTGTCGATGGCTGAAGTCATGCGCCGCAATGACCTGTTCGAGAGCCACCAGATCAGCCGCGAGACACTCTCTACCCGTGAGCGTATGAGTGAGGTGCTCGAGCGCCTCAAGGGCGGCGCCTTTGTGCCCTTTGTCGAGTTGTTCACCGTCGAAGAGGGCAAGCTTGGCGTGGTGGTTACCTTCATGGCGATTCTGGAGCTGGTTAAGGAATCGCTGATCGAACTGGTGCAGAATGAGCCCTTCGCCCCGATCCATGTCCGTGCGCGGACCGACTGAAACAAGCCGACCCAACTCCAATGAACCTGAATGAACCGCGCGACCTGGCGTCGCTGATCGAGGCTTTTCTGCTGGCCTCGGGCAAGCCACAATCGCTTGAACGGCTGTACGAGCTGCTCGATGAAACCGAGCGTCCGGCACCGGCTGTCTTCAAGAAGGCCCTCGAATTGCTGGCCAAGTCCTGCAATGGCCGCGCCTTTGAGCTCAAAGAGGTCGCCAGTGGCTATCGCCTGCAGATCCGCGAGAACTTTGCGCCTTGGGTAGGCCGGCTCTGGGAAGAACGGCCGCAGCGTTACTCGCGGGCCCTGCTCGAAACCATGGCACTGATTGCCTACCGCCAGCCCATCACTCGCGGCGAGATCGAAGACGTGCGTGGTGTGGCGGTCAACACCAACATCGTCAAGACGCTGATGGAGCGCGAGTGGATCCGCATCGTCGGCTACCGTGAAGTGCCGGGGCGCCCAGCGATGTTTGCCACTACCAAGGCGTTTCTCGATCACTTCAACCTGAAGAGCCTTGACCAGTTGCCAGCCCTGGCCGAGCTTCGCGAGATGGAGCCCGAGCCCCTGCTTGACCCGGACGACGCCCCGGTGCCGGCGCATCTGCAGGCGTTGGCTGATGCCAGCCTGGGCGAGCAAGAGGTGGGCGAGCCGCCGACCGAGACCAGCTTCCGCAGCCTGCTGGTCGAGCTGGATGCGATGGAAGAAGGTCTGAAGATTGATTTTGAAGACCTGCCCGAGGCGCAGCCTGATCCGTTGCCCGAAGATGACGCCGAACTGAGTTGACCGTTCGGCGCAAAGCCTGGCTGCCTGCGTAAAAGGCGCTACTCTGCAGTGCGCTTGGCTGATGAACCGCGTATAGTGCGCGCCCCTCTGGCCCATTCGTGGCCAGATACCGCATTTCATTCTTACACCGGGAGGTGCCCAGATGAGTGACAAAGAGCTGCTCGATACCCAACCTATTCCTCCATCCGGCGAAAAACTGCAAAAAGTTCTCGCCCGCATCGGCGTGGGCTCGCGTCGGGATGTCGAGGCCTGGATCAGTCAGGGCCGGATCAAGGTCAACGGCGTTGCCGCGACCCTTGGTCAGCGTGTCGACATGCATGACGCGATCTCGGTCGATGGCAAGCTGATCAAGCGCGTGGAGGCCTCCGAGGCCACCCGCCGGGTGATCATGTACAACAAGCCAGATGGCGAAATCTGCACCCGTGACGACCCGGAAGGCCGTCCAACCGTGTTCGATCGCCTGCCACGGCCGAAAGAGGGCCGCTGGATCAACATCGGTCGTCTCGACATCAACACCACCGGCCTGCTGCTGTTCACCACTGATGGCGAACTGGCCAACCGCCTGATGCACCCATCCTACGAGATGGACCGCGAGTACGCGGTACGTGTGCGCGGCGAAGTCGACGACGAAATGCTCGATCGACTCAAGGCTGGTGTAGTGCTTGAAGATGGCCCGGCGAAGTTCACCGACATCCAGAAAGCGCCGGGTGGCGAAGGCTTCAACCATTGGTACCACTGCGTGGTGATGGAAGGCCGTAACCGCGAAGTACGTCGCCTGTGGGAGTCGCAAGGTGTGATCGTCAGCCGTCTGAAGCGTGTGCGCTTCGGTCCGGTGTTCCTCAACTCCGACCTGCCAATGGGTCGCTGGCGCGAAATGAGCCAGTACGAAATCGACATCCTTGCCGCTGAAGTGGGCCTGCAGCCGGTTGCGCTGCCGACCTTGAACCTCAAGGCCAAGGACAAGATGGAGCGTATGCAGCGCAAGTCCAGCCGTCCGCTGGGCCGTGGCGAACGCGTACGCAATCTGCGCCCGGCGCAGGAAGGCCAGGCCGAGCGCCCGGCCCGTGCGCCGCGTGAAGACAGCGCGGCTGCGCGCAAGGGCAGCCGTGCCCCGGTCGCCAGTGCGGTAGCCGAGCGTCCGAGCGATGTACGCAAGCGCACCAACAAGCCTGATGGTGCCCGCACCAGTGGCGGTCGCCCAACTGGCGGCAAGCCTGCTGGCGGTGGTCGCGGCAAGCCGCGCGGCTGATAGCGTGTGATCTGGGGCCGCTTTGCGGCCCCAGTGGTTTCGATGGCAAACCCAGGCGCAATGCCTGGCAACTTTTCCATCCGCCTCGTAAAGAAATCCTTACGGAATCGCCCGATTCCCCAAGCAAACGCTCCCCGCGTAACGCAAACTTGCCAAACCCCCGCCGCAGAGCCCTCCCTGCACCCAACCAGGCCCTTGCCCAGTGCCCCGCAACACGCTGATATAGCCCCATGCCCTGTGCACAGCCCGGCCAAAGAGCCCGGCTAATAAAACAACAAATGGAGGCGCAATGTACGCCGATCAGTTCGCCACAACTGGCTCTTCCCACCGGATCGGTGCGCTTTTCCTACAGGAAATGACGCATCGCGTTGACGCCTGCGCGCTTGCGAGGGTATACAATGCGCCGCGTTTTACCTGTGACCCCCTTGCGTACCGCGCATTTCTGCTGACTCCCGGCTGACCGATCCTGGGCCTGTTGCCCGTCGCGTCCCGTGAATCCAGAAAAAATCCAAGGTAACCACCTTGCCCATTCCGCTGCGCCACGAGTGCGGTGGGTCCGATTCCGTCACAGATAAAAACAAGCAGGTGACTTCGTTCATGAGTGGACAAATCAAGCAGTCAGGCGAGCTCAAGCGGGGCCTGAAAAACCGCCACATCCAGTTGATCGCCCTCGGCGGCGCGATTGGTACCGGCCTGTTCCTCGGCTCAGCCGGAGTGATGGCGTCTGCCGGCCCGTCGATGATCCTCGGCTACGCCATCTGCGGCTTCATTGCCTTCATGATCATGCGCCAACTCGGCGAGATGATTGTCGAGGAGCCTGTGGCAGGTTCCTTCAGCCACTTTGCGCACAAGTACTGGGGCGGTTTTGCCGGCTTCCTGTCGGGCTGGAACTGCTGGGTGCTGTACATCCTGGTGGGCATGTCGGAGCTGTCGGCAGTGGGCAAGTATGTCCATTACTGGTGGCCCGAGATCCCGACCTGGGTCACTGCGGCGGCGTTTTTCCTGCTGATCAATGCCATCAATTTGATGAACGTGAAGGTGTTCGGCGAGACCGAGTTCTGGTTCGCGATCATCAAGGTCGTGGCCATCGTCGGCATGATCGGCCTGGGCGCCTACATGCTCACCTCAGGCAGTGGCGGCCCGGAAGCGTCGGTCACCAACCTGTGGGTGCATGGCGGGTTCTTCCCCAACGGCGTCACGGGGCTGGTGATGGCGCTGGCGATCATCATGTTCTCGTTCGGCGGCCTGGAGATGCTCGGTTTTACGGCGGCCGAGGCTGACAAGCCGAAAACCGTCATCCCCAAGGCGATCAACCAGGTCATCTACCGCATCCTGATCTTCTATATTGGTGCGCTGGTGATCCTGCTCTCGCTGACCCCTTGGAATACCCTGGTCGCCAGCATCGAAGCCGCCGGCGGCAGCTACGGCAGCAGCCCGTTCGTGCAGGTGTTCTCGCTGCTGGGTAGCGACGTTGCTGCGCACCTGCTCAACTTCGTGGTATTGACCGCGGCGCTGTCGGTGTACAACAGCGGCACCTACTGCAATGCGCGCATGCTCTACGGCATGGCCGAGCAGGGCGATGCGCCAGCAGGCCTGGCCAAGATCGACAAGCGCGGCGTGCCGGTTCGTTCGATTCTGGCTTCGGCAGCGGTCACCCTGGTAGCGGTGCTGCTCAACTACTTCATGCCGCAGCATGCGCTCGAGCTGCTGATGTCGCTGGTAGTGGCCGCGCTGGTGATCAACTGGGCGATGATCAGCTTCTCGCACCTCAAGTTCCGCCAGCACCTTGACCGTACAGGCCAGAAACCGCTGTTCAAGGCGTTGTGGTACCCCTACGGCAACTACCTGGTGATGGCTTTTGTGGTGCTGATCCTCGGCACCATGCTGATGATCCCGGGTATCCAGGTGTCGGTCTACGCCATCCCGGTATGGCTGCTGGTGATGTACCTGGCCTATGTCCTCAAGGGCGGCAAGCGTGCCGGTCCTGCCGAGGCAGTTGTAGAGAGCGTGGCCAAGTAAACGGTCGCGGGCTTTACCCAAAACCCGATGTCAGGTCACTGACATCGGGTTTTTTATTCGCTGCGGATCAGATCTGCGCCAGCAACCAGCTACGGAATGCCCGCAGCGAGGGCAACGCTTCGTTGCGCGGCGGATAGATCAGGTAGTAGCTGCGTTGGCTGGCAAAAGCTGCGCCGGGGCTGTACAGCTCGCCCTTGGCCAATTCTTCCTCGACCAGAATCCGCGGCACCAGGCCAATGCCGATGCCGGCGCGCACCGCCTGGATCAGGTGCGAGGTCAGCTCGAAGCTCGGCCCCAGGCGCATCGATCGGTGTGGCAGCTCCTGATGGGAGAACCATTCGCCCCATGCATGAGGGTTGTTGGCCACGTTCAGCAGTACTTCCTGGCTGATCCGCGTTGGGTCCCACTGCTGGCCATCGCGGGCTGCGTCCGGCGGCAAGATCACCAGCAGTTGCTCGGCATGCAGGCGATGGCAGATCAGCCCGGGCAAGTCATTGCTGGCCACGCCGATGGCGGCGTCGATTTCGCTGGTGTCGAAATTGATCGCTTCGATGCGCGAATGAATATGCACCAGCATGCCCGGGTGCGCCGCGTAAAACTCATGCAGGCGTGGCAGCAGCCATTTCGAGCCGAAGGTGGGCAGGGTGGCCAGCCGCAGTGTGCCCACGCCGGACTGGTACGCCAAGGCCTGCAAGGTCGCGCTGCGGATGCGCCCGAGCGCCTCGCTGAGCTCGCCCTGGTACAGCCGGCCGACGTCGGTGAGCTGCACCTGACGGCCCTCGCGGCGAAACAGCGTCAGGCCCAGTTGCTGTTCCAGCGCCTGGACCTGGCGGCTGACCGCGCTTTGGGTTAGCGACAGCTCGGCGGCGGCGCGGGTGTAGCTCTCATGCCGGGCGGCTGCCTCGAAGGCCAGCAGCAGTGACATCGAGGGCGTCAGGTGGCGGTAATTCATTCATAAAGCTCATCAATAGCGGCAGGAATATCCGTTTGCCCCCAGCGGCAAACTACAGGAACATTGGCCTATTCGTCATCAGTGCCTGCGCGATGCATGCCGCAATGACAGGTTTACCGTGAATCAGCCCATATCAAGAGGCCATCCAACGATGATCGCCCAGTTGCACACCAGCGCGCCTGCCGCCAATTACCCAGAATTCCTCGAAGCCCTGCGTGGCAGTGGCTTCGCCGGCCAGATCAGCGCCGACTACGCCACCCGTACCGTGCTCGCGACCGACAACTCGATTTACCAGCGCCTGCCGCAGGCGGCGGTGTTTCCGTTGCACGCAGACGACGTGGCCAAGGTTGCAGCACTGATGAGCGAGCCGCGCTTTGCCGGCATCAAGCTGACCCCGCGCGGCGGCGGCACTGGTACCAATGGCCAGTCGCTGACCGATGGCATCATCGTCGACCTGTCGCGGCACATGAACAACATCCTCGAGATCAACGTCGAGCAGCGTTGGGTGCGGGTCCAGGCGGGTGTGGTCAAAGACCAGCTCAATGCTGCGCTCAAACCGCACGGGTTGTTCTTCGCCCCCGAGCTGTCTACCTCAAACCGCGCCACCGTTGGCGGCATGATCAACACCGATGCCAGCGGCCAGGGCAGTTGCACCTACGGCAAGACCCGCGACCACGTGCTCGAACTGCACAGCGTGCTGCTCGGCGGCGAACGCCTGCACAGCCTGCCGATCGATGACGCTGCGCTGGAGCAGGCCTGTGCCGCACCCGGCCGCGCCGGTGAGGTGTATCGCATTGCTCGCGACATTCATGAAACCCAGGCAGAACTGATCGAGACCACCTTCCCCAAGCTCAATCGCTGCCTGACCGGCTATGACCTTGCGCACCTGCGCGACGAGCAGGGCCGCTTCAACCTCAATAGCGTGCTGTGCGGCGCCGAGGGTTCGCTGGGCTATGTGGTCGAAGCCAAGCTAAACGTGCTGCCGATCCCCAAATACGCAGTGCTGGTCAACGTGCGCTACAGCAGCTTCATGGATGCTCTGCGCGATGCCAATGCGCTGATGGCGCACAAGCCGCTGTCGATCGAAACGGTCGATTCCAAGGTGCTGCTGCTGGCGATGCAGGATATCGTCTGGCACAGCGTCGCCGAGTACTTCCCGGCGGATGCCGAGCGGCCAACCCTGGGCATCAACCTGATCGAGTTCTGCGGTGATGACCCTGCCGAGGTGAATGCCCGGGTGCAGGCTTTCATCGGCCATCTGCAGACTGACAAAGGTGTAGAACGGCTCGGCCACACCCTGGCCGAGGGCGCCGAGGCGGTCACTCGCGTGTACACCATGCGCAAGCGCTCGGTCGGCCTGCTGGGCAACGTCGAAGGCGAAGTGCGCCCGCAGCCGTTTGTCGAAGACACCGCCGTGCCGCCCGAGCAGTTGGCCGACTACATTGCCGAATTCCGCGCTCTGCTCGACAGCTATGGCCTGGCCTATGGCATGTTCGGCCACGTCGATGCCGGCGTACTGCACGTGCGCCCGGCATTGGACATGAAAGACCCGGCCCAGGCGGCGCTGGTCAAACCGATCTCGGATGCAGTGGCAGCGTTGACCAAGCGCTACGGTGGGCTGCTCTGGGGCGAGCATGGCAAGGGCCTGCGCTCGGAATACGTGCCGGAGTATTTCGGCGCGCTGTATCCTGCCTTGCAGCGCCTGAAGGGCGCGTTCGATCCGCACAACCAGCTCAACCCCGGCAAGATCTGCACCCCGCCGGACAGCGCCGAAGGCCTGACCAAGGTCGATGGCGTGACCCTGCGTGGTGACCTCGACCGGACCATTGACGAGCGCGTCTGGCAGAGCTTTGGCAGCGCGGTGCACTGCAACGGCAACGGCGCCTGTTACAACTACGACCCCAACGACGCCATGTGCCCGTCCTGGAAGGCCACCCGCGAGCGCCAGCATTCGCCCAAGGGCCGTGCCTCGTTGATGCGCGAGTGGCTGCGCCTGCAAGGGGCGGCGGATATCGACGTGCTGGCCGCGGCACGCAGCAAGGTCTCCTGGCTCAAGGGCTTGCCGACGCGGCTGCGCAACAACCGTGCACAGCAGCAGGGGGAGGTCGACTTTTCCCACGAGGTGTACGACGCAATGGCCGGTTGCCTGGCCTGTAAATCCTGTGCAGGCCAGTGCCCGATCAAGGTCAACGTGCCGGACTTCCGCTCGCGCTTCCTTGAGCTGTACCACGGCCGTTACCAGCGGCCACTGCGCGATTACTTGATTGGCTCGCTGGAATTCAGCATCCCGTACCTGGCCCACGCGCCGGGCCTGTATAACGCGGTGATGGGCTCGAAGTGGGTCAGCAAGTTGCTGGCCGACAAAGTCGGCATGGTCGACAGCCCATTGATCAGCCGCTTCAACTTCCAGGCGACGCTGACCCGTTGCCGTGTGCAGATGGCCACTGTGCCGACCCTGCGCGAACTGACCCCCGCCCAGCGCGAGCGCAGTATCGTGCTGGTGCAGGATGCCTTCACCCGCTACTTCGAAACGCCGCTGTTGGCGTCATTCATCGAGCTTGCCCATCGCCTCGGCCACCGTGTTTTCCTCGCGCCCTATAGCGCCAATGGCAAGCCGCTGCACGTGCAGGGCTTCCTCGGTGCGTTCGCCAAGGCGGCGATCCGCAACGGCAGCCAGCTCAAGGCGCTGGCCGACTGTGGCGTGCCATTGGTAGGCCTAGACCCGGCCATGACCCTGGTGTATCGCCAGGAATACCAGAAGGTCGAGGGGCTGCAGGACTGCCCGAAAGTGCTGTTGCCGCAGGAATGGCTGATCGACGTGCTGCCTGAGCAAGTGCCAGCCACTGGCGCCAGCTTCCGCTTGATGGCGCACTGCACCGAGAAAACCAACGTACCGGCCAGCACTCGGCAATGGGAGCAGGTCTTCGCACGTATGGGCCTGACATTGGTCACCGAGGCCACCGGCTGCTGTGGCATGTCTGGCACTTATGGGCATGAGGCGCGCAACCAGCAGACCTCGCGGACTATCTTCGAGCAGTCGTGGGCGACCAAGCTGGATAAACAGGGTGAGCCCCTGGCGACTGGCTATTCCTGCCGCAGTCAGGTCAAGCGCCTGGCTGACAAGCAGTTGCGCCATCCGCTCGAAGTCGTGCTGCAGTTTGCCCTGCGCTGAATTTCAGCGAGGTGGGGGGAGTCATGGAGAGGTGACCGCAGGAGGGGGCGGTAGGTCTGGCTGATGAGGCTGGGCTTGCCAGCGGTACTCTGGACGGTGTGAAAACGTGATGAAGTGGGGTTTCCCGTGTTCAGCCGTTTTCACACTGCCGTGCGCGGTTATTCCTGATCAGCGCTGGATGTATCGTCGCCATTCTGCTCGACGGCTGGCGTCGGTTCAGAGTGGGCGGCAACGGTGTGCTCTTCGGGGTTCAGGCTTGGGAAGGGATGATTCGGGATCTCATGCATCTCGTCGTCCTCGCAAGTGTGAGTTGAAAAGGCTGCGCCAGGCGCGTGTGTGGCTTTGAAAAAGCTTGGGCAGGATACAGCAGTCGACATGACAGTTTGAACTTTTTGCCGATCAGCTGTCGGCTAGCGGGCGGATATCGGACGCAGCACGTGGCAGGGGATGCAGTTGAAACGGCAAGCGCCCGCAGAGTCCACGGCCTCTGCGGGCGCTGCCAGGCAGGTTACTTGCGGCCTTCGGCGTTCTTGGCCACTTCATCGGTGCGGGCGCACATGATGAAGTCATTGCGGTGCAGACCTTTGATCGAATGGCTCCACCAGGTCACAGTGACTTTGCCCCATTCGGTCATCAGACCAGGGTGGTGGCCTTCGGCTTCGGCGATTTCGCCAACGGCATTGGTAAAGGCCAGGGCGTGCTTGAAGTTCTTGAACAGGAATACCCGTTCCAGCTCCATATGGCCGTCACGCACTTCGATGTTCCAATCGGGGATCTGCCGGATCAGCTCGGGCAGTTCGGCTTCGCTGACCTGCGGGGCGTCGGCGCGGCAGGCATCGCAGTGGGCTTGATTCAAGGCATTCATGGTGTGGTTCCAATTCGAGTTGTTATCGTCAAGGTGGCTTCAGGCAGCAACCTTGGGTGGAAACTTGGGTGCGTGCAGGCCCAGCTGCATGCCCTGGTGGACCATGCCCATGATGTCTTCATGGGCCAGGTCGAACAGGCGCTTGAGGTTGGGCAGGACGAAGTACACCGGCTGCAGGATATCGATGCGATAAGGCGTGCGCATCGCCTCGATCGGGTCGAAGGCCTGATGCTCAGGCTCGCTGGACAGACTGTAGACGGTCTCCTTGGGTGAGGAGAGGATGCCGCCGCCGTAGATACGTTGGCCTTGCGCGGTATCCATCAAGCCGAATTCGATGGTCATCCAGTACAGCCGGGCCAGGTACACCCGCTCTTCCTTGGTCGCAGCCAGGCCCAGCTTGCCATAGGTGTGGGTGAATTCGGCGAACCACGGGTTGGTCAGCAGCGGGCAGTGGCCGAAGATTTCATGAAAGATATCCGGCTCTTGCAGGTAGTCCAGTTCTTCACGGGTGCGGATGAAGGTAGCCACCGGGAAGCGCTTGCTGGCAAGCAGTTCGAAAAAGGTCTGGAACGGGATCAATGCTGGCACGCGTGCAACCTGCCAGCCCGTGGTGGCGCCAAGCACTTTGTTGATCTCGCCCAACTGGGGAATGCGCTCATGGGGCAGCTTGAGCTGCTCGATGCCGTCCAGGTACTCCTGGCACGCACGGCCTTCGATCACCTTTAACTGGCGGGTAATCAAGGTATTCCAGACTGCGTGCTCGTCTTGCGGGTAGTCGATAAAACCGTTCGCATCGGGCTCGCGGGCCACGTAGTGCGTCTGTTTCATGTGGCTCTCCTGGTGAGGGCTTTATTGTTTTGATTGCGACTGCCCCTAGGAATATCCCGATGCCGAAGGTTTTGCATCGGGTTAACGCGCACGTTAACCCGCTTCCGGCCGCGGTTTCGTAACGTTAATTTTACAAAATGTCGGTGATCCCGGAAAATCACGGCCATGCGCGATAGCTGAGCGCTATTTTTGTCAGCTTATCTTTACGACTTTTCTGCGTGCCGGTTAAAAATCGGCAGCTTCGAGATATCTACATGCGTATCAAAGTGCATTGCCAGAACCGCATCGGCATCCTGCGGGACATCCTCAACCTGCTGGTGGAGTACGGCATCAACGTGCTGCGGGGGGAGGTGGGCGGCGACCATGGCAACGCGATCTACCTGCATTGCCCGAACCTGGTGAACCTGCAGTTTCAGGCGTTACGGCCCAAGTTCGAAGCCATCACCGGCGTATTCGGCGTCAAGCGGGTCGGCCTGATGCCCAGTGAGCGCCGGCACATGGAGCTCAACGCCCTGCTGGGCGCGCTCGAGTTTCCGGTGCTGTCGGTGGACATGGGCGGCAGCATCGTCGCCGCCAACCGGGCCGCCGCGCAGTTGCTGGGCGTGCGTGTGGATGAGGTGCCGGGCTTGCCGCTGGCGCGCTATGTCGAGGACTTTGACCTGCCTGAACTGGTCCGCGCCAACCAGTCGCGGATCAACGGCCTGCGGGTCAAGCTCAAGGGCGATGTGTTTCTGGCAGATATCGCGCCGCTACAGTCCGAGCACGATGAAAGCGAAGCGCTGGCCGGTGCTGTGTTGACCCTGCACCGCGCCGACCGCATCGGCGAGCGTATCTACAATGTGCGCAAGCAGGAGCTGCGCGGCTTTGACAGTATCTTCCAAAGCTCGAAAGTAATGGCGGCGGTAGTGCGCGAGGCGCGGCGCATGGCCCCTCTGGATGCGCCACTGCTGATTGAAGGTGAAACCGGCACGGGCAAGGAGCTGCTGGCGCGCGCCTGTCACCTGGCCAGCCCGCGCGGTCAGGCGCCGTTGATGGCGCTCAACTGTGCCGGCTTGCCGGAGTCGATGGCCGAGACCGAGCTGTTTGGCTACGGCCCGGGCGCATTCGAAGGTGCCCGCGCCGAGGGCAAGCTCGGTCTGCTCGAGCTGACCGCAGGCGGCACCTTGTTCCTCGATGGCGTTGCCGAGATGAGCCCACGTCTGCAGGTCAAGCTGCTGCGCTTTTTGCAGGACGGCTGCTTTCGTCGGGTCGGCAGTGATGAAGAGGTATACCTGGATGTACGGGTCATCTGCGCGACCCAGGTGGACTTGTCCGAGTTGTGCGCGCGGGGTGAGTTCCGCCAGGACCTGTACCACCGCTTGAACGTGCTCTCGCTGCACATTCCGCCGCTGCGTGAGTGCATGGATGGCCTGGACGGCTTGGTCGAGCATTTTCTGGATCAAGCCAGCCGGCAGATTGGCTGCCCACTACCCAAGTTGGTGTCGGCGGCCATGGATAAACTCGCGCACTATCACTGGCCGGGCAATGTCCGCCAACTTGAGAATGTACTGTTTCAAGCCGTTTCATTGTGTGAGGGCGGTGTGGTTAAAAGTGAGCATATCCGTTTGCCGGATTATGGTGTGCGCCAACCGTTGGGCGAGTTTTCCCTGGAGGGGCAACTTGCTGATATTGTCGGGCGTTTTGAAAGGGCGGTGTTGGAATCGTTGTTGGCGGAGTTTCCAAGTAGTCGTGCGTTGGGTAAACGCTTGGGCGTTTCACATACGACCATCGCTAATAAGTTGCGAGAATATGCGCTAGGTAAATCAGCGGATCAATAGTGCGGATTAAGCGAAAGGGGCCTTGCGGGCCCCTGTTTCATGCTGCTTAACCGTTCGAGCAGCCGTTGCCCATCACTCGGTATTCGAGAATGTGCTGTTGGCCCTGCGAGTCTTCATAGGTCATGCGGGCCGGTACCACTTCGCAGACATTGGGCACCGCGCTCATCGAGATAACACGGGCGATGTCCAGGTGCTGCGAGTAGTTGTACTGTTCAACCGGGATCTGCTTGGCGTTGTTTGCAAGGTCGTCGGCCAGTGCCGCGGTGCTGCAAAGAGTGCCAAGTGCCAATACCAGTAACGCTTTCATTTTTAGTTTACCTATACAGGGGCGAGAGGGTGCACGCAGCGCGTTTGGCGCTGCGCGTAAAACGATAATCAAGGGTTTTAATTATCTTGGGATTAACACCTGCCGGGTGGGGGCTACTGTCGGAAGTTAATCGCCTTGCCGTTGTTGGCGAGATGAATTTTAGGCCGCGGTGTACGGCTGAAACAGAGCGGGTTTTGATAAAGACTGTTGGCAGATTCTGTAACAATCCTGCGCCGCTGTAATGTGACCAGACTGGCGAAGTGCTGGCATGGCTGATCTAGAGCCATCGCTGAGGGAGCAGTGGGTAAAGGAGGGGGGCGCTACTACCAACGTCGAATGGCCCTGAGCACTCTGTTACAGTTAAAAACGGTTCCATACAAAAACAACTATTACACCGAGGTATCACAGATGAGTGCGGCTCCACTGTATCCCGTTCGTCCCGAGGTTGCGGCGACCACCCTGACCGACGAGGCCACCTACAAGGCCATGTACCAGCAATCGGTGATCAACCCCGATGGTTTCTGGCGCGAGCAGGCTCAGCGGCTGGACTGGATCAAGCCGTTCACCAAGGTCAAGCAGACCTCGTTCGACGACCATCATGTCGATATCAAATGGTTCGCCGATGGCACCCTCAACGTTTCCTACAACTGCCTGGACCGTCACCTTGAAGAGCGTGGCGATCAGGTAGCAATCATCTGGGAGGGCGACGACCCATCCGAGAGCCGCAACATCACCTACCGCGAACTGCACGAGCAGGTCTGCAAGTTCGCCAACGCCTTGCGTGGCCAGGACGTGCACCGCGGTGACGTGGTGACCATCTACATGCCGATGATCCCCGAAGCTGTGGTCGCCATGCTGGCCTGTGCCCGCATCGGTGCGATCCATTCGGTAGTCTTCGGTGGTTTCTCGCCAGAAGCACTTGCGGGGCGGATCATCGACTGCAAGTCGAAGATCGTCATCACTGCCGACGAGGGCTTGCGTGGCGGTCGCCGTACTCCGCTCAAGGGCAACGTCGACCTGGCGCTGACCAACCCGGAAACCAGCAGCGTGCAGAAGATCATCGTCTGCAAGCGCACCGGTGGCGACATCGCCTGGCACCAGCATCGCGATATCTGGTACGAAGACCTGATGAAGGTTGCTTCCAGCCACTGTGCACCGAAAGAAATGGGCGCCGAAGAAGCGCTGTTCATCCTCTACACCTCAGGGTCCACCGGCAAGCCAAAGGGCGTCTTGCACACCACCGGCGGCTACATGGTTTACGCCGCGCTGACCCATGAGCGGGTATTCGACTACCGCCCGGGTGAAGTCTACTGGTGCACCGCCGACGTCGGCTGGATCACCGGCCACAGCTACATCGTCTACGGCCCGCTGGCCAACGGCGCTACCACCGTGTTGTTCGAGGGTGTGCCAAACTATCCGGATATCACTCGTGTGTCGAAGATCATCGACAAGCACAAGGTCAATATCCTCTACACCGCACCGACCGCGATCCGCGCAATGATGGCTGAGGGGCAGGCTGCAGTCGAAGGTGCCGATGGCTCAAGCCTGCGCCTGCTCGGCTCGGTCGGCGAGCCGATCAACCCGGAAGCCTGGAACTGGTACCACCAGGCCGTAGGCAAGGGCCGTTGCCCGATCGTCGACACCTGGTGGCAGACCGAAACCGGCGGCATCCTCATCAGCCCGCTGCCAGGCGCGACTGGCCTCAAGCCGGGCTCGGCGACGCGGCCGTTCTTCGGTGTGGTGCCGGCGCTGGTCGACAACCTCGGCAACCTGATTGATGGTGCGGCCGAGGGTAACCTGGTGATTCTCGATTCGTGGCCAGGCCAGTCGCGCTCGCTGTATGGCGATCATGACCGCTTCGTCGATACCTATTTCAAGACCTTCCGCGGCATGTACTTCACCGGTGACGGCGCCCGTCGCGATGAAGATGGCTACTACTGGATCACCGGCCGTGTGGATGACGTGCTCAACGTTTCCGGCCACCGCATGGGTACCGCCGAGATCGAAAGCGCGATGGTCGCTCATGCAAAGGTCGCCGAGGCGGCGGTGGTGGGTGTGCCGCACGACATCAAGGGGCAGGGCATCTATGTCTATGTCACCCTCAACTCCGGTATCGAGCCTAGCGAGCAGTTGCGCCTTGAGCTGAAAAACTGGGTGCGCAAGGAGATCGGCCCGATTGCTTCGCCGGATGTTATCCAGTGGGCGCCAGGGCTGCCGAAGACCCGCTCGGGCAAGATCATGCGACGGATCCTGCGCAAGATCGCCACGGCTGAGTACGATGCCTTGGGTGATATTTCGACCTTGGCCGACCCTGGTGTGGTGCAGCATTTGATCGACACGCACAAGTCGATGAACCTGGCTTCGGCTTGATCAATCGGTGTGGAGGGGGCGCGCAGCAGCCCCACTCCCCAAAGCCCCGCTTCGGCGGGGTTTTTGCATTCTGTTACTTCGACATTCATCGGTAACCGATTTTGTCACCGGCGGCGCACCAAGGCGGGGCGTGGCTACCCACACGGGCCCCAAAACAGGGCTGCCGTGGCTGTCAGCAAAACCGATGACACGCTGCACTTGCCGTATTACAAGGCTTTGCCAATAATAGGCGCACTTATTGCTTCGTTTACAGGTTGTTTCCTTTTCGCTCTTGCATAAATCGTAAGGGCTGTCAATATCGCCCGCTACTGTTTCATGCGCTTCTATAACTAGTTGTCGCTTTGAAGAAATATCGACTAACGGGCTGTCGTTAGAATGCCACTCACTCGCTCGTGGTCTGCGGCCCTGGTCGATACCTCTCGCGGCTTGCGTTGTACCCATTCGCATTCGGGCAGCTGTTACCCCCTGCCTTGTATTGCCCCGTACCGATGGAGTTACCTGATGAAGAAGCTTGCACTGCTTGGCGCCCTGGCGCTGTCCGTGTTTTCCCTGGTATCGCACGCCGATGAAAAACCGCTGAAAATCGGTATCGAGGCCGCTTACCCTCCGTTCGCCTTCAAGCAGCCTGATGGCAGCATTGCCGGCTTTGACTACGACATCGGCAATGCCCTGTGCACCGAGATGAAGGTCAAGTGCACCTGGGTCGAGCAAGAGTTCGACGGCCTGATCCCGGCACTCAAGGTGCGCAAGATCGACGCGATCCTGTCGTCGATGTCGATCACCGACGATCGCAAGAAGTCGGTCGACTTCACCAATCGCTACTACCTGACCCCGGCACGTCTGGTGATGAAAGACGGCACCACCGTCAGCGACTCGCTGGCCGAGCTCAAGGGCAAGAAGATCGGCGTGCAGCGCGGCTCGATCCACAACCGCTTCGCCAATGAAGTACTGGCCCCGCAAGGCGCAACTGTCGTGCCTTACGGCACGCAGAACGAAATCTACCTGGATGTCGCTGCCGGTCGTCTCGATGGCACTGTCGCCGACGCCACCCTGCTCGAAGACGGCTTCCTCAAGACCGACGCCGGCAAGGGCTTTGCCTTTGTAGGTCCGGCCTTCACCGACGCCAAGTACTTCGGCGACGGCATCGGTATCGCCGTGCGCAAGGGTGACAAGGCCAACCTCGATCGGATCAACGCTGCCATTGCCGCGATTCGCGCCAACGGCGAGTACAAGAAGATCCAGGACAAGTACTTCAATTTCGACATCTACGGGCCTGAGGTCAAGTAAGACGTCGGACCGCAACTGTGCAATGGTGCAAACAGCAGAGGCTCTGAGGTTTGCACCATTTTTCATTCCCTAGGTCTGAGGAATCCCAATCATGTTGAAAGGCTACGGGGCAGTCATCCTCGATGGGGCGTGGCTGACGCTACAGCTCGCCCTGTCGTCGATGGCCCTGGCCATCGTGCTCGGTCTGATCGGCGTGGCGCTGCGCCTGTCGCCGGTGCGCTGGCTGGCCTGGCTCGGCGATATGTATGCCACGGTCATCCGCGGCATCCCGGATCTGGTGTTGATCCTGCTGATTTTCTACGGTGGCCAGGACTTGCTCAATCGGCTCGCGCCACTGTTGGGCTATGACGACTACATCGACCTCAACCCGCTGGCTGCCGGTATCGGTACGCTGGGGTTCATCTTTGGCGCGTACCTGTCGGAAACCTTCCGCGGCGCGTTCCTGGGTATCCCCAAAGGGCAGGCCGAAGCCGGTGTGGCTTACGGCATGAGCAGCCGCCAGGTGTTCTTCCGGGTGATGGTGCCGCAGATGATCCGCCTGGCCATTCCGGGCTTTACCAACAACTGGCTGGTATTGACCAAGGCGACCGCGTTGATCTCGGTGGTCGGTCTGCAAGACATGATGTTCAAGGCCAAGCAGGCGGCTGATGCCACCCGCGAACCCTTCACTTTCTTCCTGGCGGTGGCTGCGCTGTACCTGGTGCTCACCAGTGTTTCGCTGCTGGCGTTGAAATACCTTGAACGGCGCTACTCGGTAGGCGTCAAGGCGGCAGAACTATGATCTTTGACTACAACGTCATCTGGGAAGCCATGCCGCTGTACTTGGGCGGCTTGCTGACGACCCTGAAATTGCTGGCGTTCTCGCTGCTGTTCGGTTTGCTGGCAGCGGTACCGCTGGGGCTGATGCGGGTGTCCAAGCAGCCGCTGGTGAATGTGCCGGCCTGGCTCTACACCTATGTCATTCGCGGCACGCCAATGCTGGTGCAGCTGTTCTTGATCTACTACGGCCTGGCTCAGTTCGAGGCAGTGCGCGAGAGTATCTTCTGGCCGTGGCTGTCCAGCGCGACTTTCTGCGCGTGCCTGGCATTTGCCGTCAATACCAGCGCCTATACCGCTGAGATCATCGCCGGCAGCCTCAAGGCGACGCCCCATGGCGAGATCGAAGCAGCCAAGGCGATGGGCATGTCGCGCTACAAGATGTACCGCCGCATCCTGCTGCCGTCGGCCATGCGCCGCGCGCTGCCGCAGTACAGCAACGAAGTGATCATGATGCTGCAGACCACCAGCCTGGCCTCGATCGTGACCCTGATCGACATCACCGGCGCGGCGCGTACCGTCAATGCCCAGTACTACCTGCCTTTCGAGGCCTACATCACCGCGGGTGTGTTCTACCTGTGCCTGACCTTCATTCTGGTGCGCCTGTTCAAGATGGCCGAACGCCGCTGGCTGGGCTACCTGGCGCCGCGCAAGCACTGACCGCTCTGTGAGAACCGACAGCATGTACAAACTCGAAGTCCAAGACCTGCACAAGCGCTACGGCAGCCATGAAGTGCTCAAGGGCGTGTCCCTGGCGGCCAAGGCCGGCGATGTGATCAGCATCATCGGCTCCAGCGGTTCGGGCAAGTCGACCTTCCTGCGTTGCATCAACCTGCTCGAGCAACCGCATGCGGGCAAGATTCTGCTCAACAACGAAGAGCTCAAGCTGGTTGCCGGCAAGGAAGGCGCGCTCAAGGCGGCCGATCCGCGCCAGTTGCAGCGGATGCGTTCGCGCCTGTCGATGGTGTTTCAGCATTTCAATCTGTGGGCGCACATGACCGCGCTCGAGAACATCATCGAAGCGCCGGTGCATGTGCTCGGCATGAACAAGAAAGAAGCCCTGGAGAAAGCCGAGCATTACCTGGCCAAGGTCGGCGTCTCGCACCGCAAGGACGCCTACCCTGGGCATATGTCCGGTGGTGAGCAGCAACGTGTGGCGATTGCCCGTGCGCTGGCCATGGAGCCGGAGGTGATGCTGTTCGACGAGCCGACCTCGGCACTCGACCCGGAGCTGGTCGGTGATGTGCTCAAGGTCATGCAGTCGTTGGCCCAGGAGGGCCGCACCATGGTCGTGGTGACCCACGAAATGGGCTTTGCCCGCGAGGTCTCCAATCAGCTGGTGTTCCTGCATAAAGGCATCGTCGAGGAGCGTGGCAATCCGCGTGAAGTGCTGGTCAATCCGCAGTCGGAACGGCTCCAGCAGTTTCTCTCGGGCAGCTTGAAGTAACGCTGCACCTTTGCACCAGAATAGGGCATGCTGCGCAGCGAGCGCAGCCATCCCCGGCGCAACTGACGCCACCTCTTCTCAGGTTTCGGACCACGCCCTATGACCACCCAGCGTATCGGCTTTCTCATCTGGCCCAACACCCGGCCGCTGACCTTGGCCCTGGCCGAAGAAGCACTGCTGGTGGCTCAGCGGGTACATCCGGAAGTTATCTACGATCTGGTGTTTCTCCAGGCTGAGCCTGGCGAGCAGCAGGGCTGGCAGTTGCCGGGCGAGGCCTGGAATGGTCGGCTCGAAGGTTTCCAGAAGCTCTTCGTGCTGGCTGACGAGCCGCCGCAGGCGGTCACGGCCGCGCTGTCGTCCGGGCTCAAGCAGCTGGCTCGCAGCGGTTGCGTCATTGCCGGGCTGTCGGCGGGCGTCTATCCCCTGGCGCAGCTCGGCCTGCTCGATGGTTATCGCGCGGCGGTACATTGGCGCTGGCAGGATGATTTTGCCGAACGCTTCCCCAAGGTGATTGCCACCAGCCATCTGTTCGACTGGGACCGTGATCGCCTGACCGCCTGTGGTGGTATGGCCGTGGTCGACCTGCTGCTGGCCGTGCTGGCCCGTGACCATGGCGCCGAGCTTGCCGGTGCGGTGTCCGAGGAGCTGGTGGTCGAGCGCATTCGCGAGGGCGGCGAGCGGCAGCGTATCCCGCTGCAGAACCGCCTTGGCTCGAGCCATCCCAAGCTGACCCAGGCCGTGCTGTTGATGGAAGCCAACATCGAAGAGCCGCTGACCACCGATGAGATCGCCCAGCATGTGTGCGTCTCGCGGCGCCAGCTGGAGCGGATCTTCAAGCAGTACCTCAATCGCGTGCCGAGCCAGTATTATCTTGAGCTGCGCTTGAACAAGGCGCGGCAGATGTTGATGCAGACCAGCAAGTCGATCATCCAGATCGGGCTGTCGTGCGGGTTCTCGTCAGGGCCGCATTTTTCCAGCGCCTACCGCAACTTCTTCGGCGCAACGCCGCGGGAAGACCGCAACCAGCGGCGCAACAACAGCCCGTTCGAGTTGAGTTCAGCGACTTCAGTCGACAAGTAGGATGATGGGGCCGTTGCACGGCCC
>NZ_JACDIU010000028.1:0-797 GCF_014525325.1 Pseudomonas sp. EZ-C24
GCTACGACGCCGGCGCCGACGGTACGACCGCCTTCACGGATAGCGAAGCGCAGACCGTCTTCCATTGCGATGGTCTTGATCAGAGTGACTTCCATCTGGATGTTGTCACCTGGCATTACCATCTCAACGCCTTCCGGCAGCTGGCAGTTACCGGTCACGTCAGTAGTACGGAAGTAGAACTGAGGACGGTAGCCTTTGAAGAACGGAGTGTGACGACCGCCTTCTTCTTTCGACAGAACGTAAACTTCTGCGGTGAACTTGGTGTGCGGCTTGACCGAACCTGGCTTGACCAGAACCTGGCCACGCTCAACGTCGTCACGCTTGGTACCACGCAGCAGAACGCCACAGTTCTCGCCAGCACGACCTTCGTCGAGCAGTTTGCGGAACATTTCAACACCGGTGCAGGTGGTGGTGGTGGTGTCACGCAGACCAACGATTTCCAGGGCGTCTTGAACGCGGACGATGCCACGCTCGATACGACCGGTAACAACGGTACCACGACCCGAGATCGAGAATACGTCTTCGATTGGCATCAGGAACGGCTTGTCGATAGCGCGCTCTGGCTCTGGGATGTAGCTGTCCAGAGTTTCTACCAGTTTCTTGACGGCAGTGGTGCCCATCTCGTTGTCGTCTTTGCCTTCCAGAGCCATACGAGCCGAACCGATGATGATCGGAGTGTCGTCGCCTGGGAAGTCATAGGTGGACAGCAGGTCGCGAACTTCCATCTCGACCAGTTCCAGCAGCTCAGCGTCGTCTACCAGGTCAGCCTTGTTCAGGAAGACCACGATGTACGGAAC
>NZ_JACDIU010000029.1:0-3352 GCF_014525325.1 Pseudomonas sp. EZ-C24
CAGGTCGCGAACTTCCATCTCGACCAGTTCCAGCAGCTCAGCGTCGTCTACCAGGTCAGCCTTGTTCAGGAAGACCACGATGTACGGAACGCCAACCTGACGGGACAGCAGGATGTGCTCACGGGTTTGTGGCATCGGACCATCGGCGGCCGAGCAAACCAGGATAGCGCCGTCCATCTGCGCAGCACCGGTGATCATGTTCTTCACATAGTCAGCGTGACCTGGGCAGTCGACGTGAGCGTAGTGACGGATCTTCGAGTTGTACTCGACGTGCGCGGTGTTGATGGTGATACCACGCGCTTTCTCTTCTGGAGCGCTGTCGATCTTGTCGAAGTCGACGACTGCCGAACCAAACACCTCGGAGCAGACGCGAGTCAGAGCTGCGGTCAGAGTGGTTTTACCATGGTCAACGTGGCCGATAGTGCCAACGTTTACGTGTGGTAGGGAACGATCAAACTTTTCCTTAGCCATCGAACAGTCCTCCGCAGAAGAAAATAGTCACTACTACCGATAAAACAAAGGCAGATATTTTCATATCTGCCTTGTTATATGGAGCTCTTGAGCGGACTTGAACCGCTGACCTCACCCTTACCAAGGGTGTGCTCTACCAACTGAGCTACAAGAGCGAAACAATGTGCAATAACAGCAAACTTGGAGCGGGTAGCGGGAATCGAACCCGCATCATCAGCTTGGAAGGCTGAGGTTCTACCACTAAACTATACCCGCGGAGCTTGCAGCTCTCGCTAAAATGGTGGAGGGGGAAGGATTCGAACCTTCGAAGTCGAAGACGGCAGATTTACAGTCTGCTCCCTTTGGCCGCTCGGGAACCCCTCCTGAGCGTGGGCGGCATTTTCAGCTTTTGCCGTCCTGCTGTCAAGCTTTTTTTCAATTAAATCTTGAAGTTAGCTACTTTGACAACAGCTTCCGGTCCTACCACCTGAGTGGTGTTCCCTGCGAAGCGGGCGCCATTCTATCAAGCTATTCAGCAGTTGCAATACCCCCGCAGAAAATAATTTTGCGTTTTAAGTCTTTGAAATCCTTGGAAAGACTCTCGACCATTGATTGGTCCAGCAAACGCTCGCTTTCAACTGCAACCTTTAGCCACTGGCCGTCAGCTCCCGGCAGCTGGCCAGCCACTAGCTGCGTGTCAATGTCCAGGCTCAGCAGCCGCTGGCGCAGTGCATCGATCTGCTCCTTGCTGGGCAGGCCACCCACTACCAGGCATTCATCGCGGCGGCGCGCCGGCGCCGCAGCACCCGTCTCGCGCAGCAGGCGGATCTCCTGCTGATTACCTTTATAAAGAGAGAGCGGCGCGACCTCTTTGACTCTTAACGGCGCCTCCTGCTGATGCCACACGTAAAAAACGACGTTAAGCACCAACAGCAACAGAAACAACCAACGCATAGGCACCTCAATCCAGTGGACAAGCCATGGCCAAGCCGACAAATACCAGATCCGGCACGATTCGCGCCTGCGGAGCCGCATCGCGAACAAGCGGCGCATCACCACCCGTGAGGAATACGCTAAAGCTATCGCCCCACAACGCCCGCGCCTGCTCGATCTGGGTTCGAGCAAACCCTTGCAGCATGAGCACGCAACCGCGCTCGACCGCTTCGACTGTAGAACGGCCGGGGGCGAGCGTGCTCAGCGCCCGCTCCGCCGAGGCATCGTCATAACGAATGCGCCGGGTATGCGTGCGCAACTGGCTACGCATCAGCGGCATCCCTGGGCAGATGTAGCCACCAAGATGCTCGCCATCTGCAGCAACGAAGTCAGCCTTCGCTGCGGTCCCTAGATCGATCACCAGGCATGCGCCTTTGGCCAGGTGATAAGCACCCAGCACGGCCAACCAGCGATCCATGCCCAGCCGCTGGTAATCTTCATAGCCATTGCGCACACCGGCCATGGCCTGTGCTGGCAAGGCTACCTGGGCATCTATGGCAAACTCGGCAAACAGAACGGCGCGCAGCGCCGCGGTTTCTTCTTCACTGCGCACGCTGACGATTCGGCAGCCTTGCAGGTGCAACGAAGGCAAACCCAGCACGGCGACAAGCAGGGCCTGATCCGAGTCGACAATCCCACCGCCAACAATAGTGGCGTCACTGGCATGAATGACGCGCCACTTGATAAAGCTGTTACCGCAATCGAGCTCAAGAATCATCACGCAACCTCAGGCTGAGCTCACCACCGCTGAAGCTCTTTTCCACACCGTCAACCTCAAGCCGCAAGCCACCCTGCCCATCTACCCCACGGACGATGCCATGGGTATGGCTGGTACCAGCGATCAGCGCGACTTTGCGCCCCTGCCAGACATGCGCCTGCTCCCATTCTTCCTGGAACGCGGCAAAGCCATAACGACGATGGCGAGCCAACTCATGCTGCAGCTGCACATTGAGGCGCGCGACCAGCAGATTGCGATCGATCGGCGCGCCGGCTTCACGCTTCATTGACGTCCATTGCTGATCGACCTGGTCGTTGGTCTGCATGTTGACGTTGATCCCGACACCTATCACCACATGGCAGACATCGGCCGGGTCGCCCACCAGCTCAAGCAGGATGCCAGCGATCTTTTGCTCGGCAACCAGCACGTCATTGGGCCATTTCAGGCCAGCCTGCTCTACACCAAACCCGTGTAACGCGCGCATGACGGCCAACCCTACGACCAGGCTCAGGCCTTCGAGCTGACGCATGCCGCCTTCGATCCGGAGCACCAGGCTGTAATACAGGTTTTCGGCAAATGGGCTGACCCACTGCCGGCCGCGTCTGCCCCGACCAGCACTTTGCCGCTCGGCCAGCACCACAAAGGGGGCGGCCTGGCCCTGCCCTACTGCTCTAAGGGCCTCGGCATTGGTCGAGTCGATAGCGTCATGGATGTACAGCGGCCACAGTTCACCTTCGAATTGCGCAGCGATGACGCCGGCATCAAGCAGTGCCAACGGCGCTGCCAACTGGTAGCCGCGACCGCGTACCTTGTGGATAGACAGATTCAATTCGGATTCCAGATGCTGCAGCTGCTTCCAGACGGCGCTGCGGCTCACTCCGAGAGCTTCCCCGAGTGCCTGCCCGGAATGAAACCGGCCATCCTTGAGGAGATTCAACAACTTCAGCATGCCAGTCTCGACTTTGAATAAGGCTGGAATGATAGCCATGGCCTGCTGGCTTGCATAGGAAAAGGCGACCCAGGGCCTAGCTATAGAGCGAAATGTTCGCGGCGCCCTGGAAGTGCCAGGCAGTCAGATGGAGAGCTAGTGCCGCTTTGCGACCCCAGATTTCCGGATCCCGGAAAAGACAAAACCCCTACCTGCTCGCGCAGATAGGGGTTTTGCGAAATGAATCTTGACGATGACCTACT
>NZ_JACDIU010000040.1:0-282 GCF_014525325.1 Pseudomonas sp. EZ-C24
GCTTCAGCAGTGACGGCCACAGTCGTGGTATCGATGGTGTCTTCGACAGCAACGGTGGTAGTCGCGCCAGTCAGATCCACAGCTTCGAAATTACCGCCATTGACCGCAGTGACGGTCGCAGTGACTTCGCTACCGTCTTTGTAGACGTCTTCGATGTTGGTGTTAGGGACCTCGAGGGTGCCCTTGCCATCAGCGCCAACAGTTACCGTGTAATCAGTACCACCGACATTTACAGTCAGAGTCGTGGTGCTGCCAGCCTGCGGCGGGTTGCTCAACTGGAAG
>NZ_JACDIU010000040.1:342-776 GCF_014525325.1 Pseudomonas sp. EZ-C24
TAACGGTCAAGGTAGCCGTGGTACCCGCCTGCGGCGGATTGCTCAGCTGGAAGTTGAAGGTGAGGTTCGCGTCGCCTTCTTTCGCAGCTTCCGCAGTGACGGCCACAGTGGTGGTGTCGATGGTGTCTTCGACGGCAACGGTAGTGGTCGCGCCAGTCAGATCGACGGCTTCGAAGTTGCCGCCGGTGACGCCCGTGACGGTGGCAGTCACTTCGCTGCCATCTTTGTAGACGTCTTCAACGTTAGTATTCGGAACCAGCAGAGTACCCTTGCCGGATGCATCGATATCAACGGTGTAGTTTGTGCCACCGACGTTAACGGTCAGAGTCGTGGTGCTGCCGGCTTGCGGCGGATTGCTCAGCTGGAAGTTGAAGGTGAGGTTGGCATCCCCTTCTTTCGCAGCTTCAGCAGTGACGGCCACAGTCGTGGTATCG
>NZ_JACDIU010000010.1:0-21863 GCF_014525325.1 Pseudomonas sp. EZ-C24
CCCCATACAGTTTCAGGCCTGATTCAATGCCTGCGCCGCTGCAAGCACGGCATCGACATGTCCTGGCACTTTCACGCCGCGCCATTCCTGGCGCAGAACACCGTCCTTGTCGATCAGGAAGGTGCTGCGGTCAACACCCATGTATTCCTTGCCGTAGAGCTTCTTCAGCTTGATCACGTCGAACAGCTGGCAGAGCGCCTCGTCCTTGTCGCTGATCAGCTCGAAGGTGAAGCCTTGCTTGGCCTTGAAGTTCTCGTGCGACTTCAAGCCGTCACGCGAGACGCCGAACACCACGGTGTTTGCCGCGGCAAACGCGTCGAGTTGATCGCGAAAGCCCTGGCCTTGAGTGGTGCAGCCGGGGGTGCTGTCCTTGGGGTAGAAATACAGCACCACCTGCTTGCCCTTGAGCTCAGCCAGGCTGACGCTCTGGCCGCTGGTGGCCTGGGCCTGGAAGTCGGCGACAGGTTGATCGAGGGTTACCGCCATGTGAGGCTCCTTACACCGGGTTTTGAGGGCGCCATGGTTCGATCAGGGCATCCAGATTCAGCGCATCGGCAAAGTCCAGGAACTGATCGCGCAGCCAGCTGATCTGGGTGCCAGCCGGCAACACCACGGTGAACTGGGCGTTGAGCATGCTGCTGCCGGTCTGCGGCGCCAGGTAGGTATCGCAGGTCATGGCTTCGAGCTCGACGTTGTGGTCGAGGAAGAACTGGCACAGCTCGTTGATGATGTCCGGGCGATAGGCGGCGCTGACATAGGCCACATAAGGCAGGGCCTGCGGGCGCACTTCCTGATCGGCGCTGCGCACCACATCAAGGGTCAGGCCGTGCTTCTTGCCCAGGCCCGGCAGGGTGGCTTCAAGGCGGGCAAGGGCATCCCAGCTGCCACCGACTTGCAACACCAGGGCGCTGGTTTCGCCGTGGCGCGACAGGCGCGAGGTGACTACCGCGCAACGATTGTCGACGGCGGCGCGGCTGAGAACGTTGGCCAGCTCCATGGGATTGGGGCCCAGGGCACTGATGACAAGGAATTGTTCGCGGACTGTGGGGGTGGACATGCAGCATTCCTAAAACGATGAGCGGTCGGTGCAGGACCTGGGACAGCCTCCGTTACAGCAAGGTTCTGAGCCGATTGCAGCGGCTGTAGACACCCGCGGGAGGCACTGTCGACGGCCCGGCGGGCCGCTCTGCACTGATCAAAGGATCAAGGGTAGCGAAAAGCAGCGCCGAGGGGAATGCTCCGCCCGCCAGCTTTGCTTGTGCAAGGCCGATGGCGCCAGTACCATTACCGCTCTCTTTTTCCGGCAGGAGCAGTTACATGATTGCGGGCAGTATGGTGGCACTGGTCACTCCCATGGATGCACAAGGGCGTCTGGACTGGGACAGCCTCGGCAAGCTTGTAGACTTCCACCTGGAAAAAGGCACTCATGCGATCGTCGCCGTCGGTACCACCGGCGAGTCGGCCACCCTCGATGTCGAAGAGCACATCCAGGTCATCGAATTTGTAGTCAAGCGTGTCAACGGCCGTATTCCGGTCATCGCCGGCACAGGTGCCAACTCCACCTCCGAAGCCGTGCACCTGACCCAGAACGCCAAGAACGCCGGTGCCGACGCCTGCCTGCTGGTGGTGCCGTACTACAACAAGCCGACCCAGGAAGGCCTGTATCAGCACTTCAAGCTGATCGCCGAGTCGGTCGACATCCCGCAGATTCTGTACAACGTGCCCGGCCGCACCTCCTGCGACATGCAGGCCGAGACCGTGATCCGCCTGTCCACCGTGCCGAACATCATCGGTATCAAGGAAGCCACCGGCGACCTGGTCCGGGCCAAGGCCATCCTCGATGGCGTCAGCAGCGACTTCATCGTGCTGTCGGGTGATGATCCGACCGCGGTCGAGCTGATCCTGCTCGGCGGCAAGGGCAATATCTCCGTTACCGCCAACGTCGCCCCGCGCGAAATGGCCGATCTGTGCGAGGCCGCACTGGCCGGCGATGCCGACAAGGCCCGCGCAATCAACGAACAACTGATGCCGCTGCACAAAGACCTGTTCTGCGAAGCCAACCCGATTCCGGTGAAGTGGGCGCTCGTGGAAATGGGCCTGATGCACAAAGGCATTCGCCTGCCACTGACCTGGCTGAGCGAGAACTGTCACGAAAAAGTCCGTACTGCCTTGAGCAAGTCCGGCGTACTGGTTTAATCGAGGAAGTACACCGCATGAAGCGATTGGCTGGTCTATCCGCCCTTGCCCTGATCATTTCCAGCACCAGCGGCTGCGGCTGGCTGTGGGGCGACGAGGGTTATTTCCGCGACCGCGGTAGCGATTACCTGCAGGCGCAACCGACCGCGCCGATGCAGCTGCCGGCAGACGTGGCCAACGTCAAACGCCTCGATCCGCTGTTGCCGATCCCGCGTAACGTTGCCGACGACACCGCCACTGGCGAATACGAAGTGCCGCGTCCGCAGCCGCTGTCGGCTGCTGCCGACATCAGCGACTTTACCCTGCAGCGCAGCGGTAACAGCCGTTGGGTGCTGGCCCAGCGTTCGCCTGCCGAAGTCTGGCCGGTGGCGCATCAGTTCTTTGAAGACAACGGCTTCCGCATCGCTGAAGAGCGCCCGCAGACCGGCGAATTCACCACCACCTGGCAGCGCTTCGACGAACTGTCGGCTTCGCTTGGCCAGCGCCTGGCCAGCTCGGCCAGCAGCGCCGAGAGTGAAGTACGTGTTCGCGTACGCATGGAACCCGGCGTGCAGCGCAACACCTCCGAGGTGTTCGTGGTCAGCGTCGAGCGTCCGGCTGGCAGCACTGCCCAGACCGATTTCCCGAGCAACTCGACCAACACCGGCGTCGATGCGCTGCTGGTCGACGAGATGCTCGCCAGCATGAACCGCAGCGCCGAGAAGGGCGGTTCGGTTTCGCTGCTGGCTGAGCGCGACTTCGATGCCCCAAGCCGGGTCAGCCTGAGCGAAGACGGCAGCGGCAACCCGGTGCTCAACGTCGGTTCCGACCTCGACCGCGCCTGGTCTGGTGTCGGCCGTGCGCTGGAGCAGGGCGAATGGCGCGTTGAAGACATCAACCGCAGCCTGGGCCTGTACTACATCAACTTGTCCGAGAAACCCGAAGACAAGAACAACCAGCCCGGCTTCTTCAGCCGCCTGTTCGGCAGCGAGCCGACCCAGGAAGAGCGTGAAGAGCGCGCCGAGCGTTATCAGGTACGCCTGAGCAAGGTTGGCGAGAGCGTGCAGGTAACGGTCGAGAAAAACATCAACACCGTGGCCCCGGCCGATGTCGCCCGCCGCGTGCTGAGCGCCATTCAGGACCGTTTGGGTTAAGTGCGCTTCGCAGTACTTGGAAGCGGCAGCCAGGGCAACGGCACGCTGATCGCCAGTGGTGATACGTACATCCTGGTCGATTGCGGGTTTTCCCTGCGGGAAACCGAGCGGCGCCTGGCGCTGCTCGGGGTCTCGCCAGCACAGCTGAGCGCGGTGCTGGTCACCCACGAACATGCCGACCACGTGCATGGCGTGGGTTTGCTGTCGCGGCGCTACAATGTACCGGTCTACCTCAGCCAGGGCACCTTGCGCGGCTTGCGCAAGCCGGTCGAGGTCGCCGGTTTTCTCGGTTGTGGTGACAGCATCAGCATCGGCGCGCTGCAGGTCAGCGCGGCGCGGGTCGAGCACGACGCCCATGAGCCGCTGCAGTACGTGCTTAGCGATGGTCGCCGGCGCTTCGGCATGCTCACCGACCTGGGCTGCTACGACGCTCGGCTGCTGGAGCGCTATCAGGGTCTGGATGCCCTGCTGATCGAAGCCAACCATTGCCGCGACTTGCTTGCCCGCGGTCACTACCCGCACTTCCTGAAGTTGCGCGTAGGCGGCAGCCAAGGACATTTGAACAACCACCAGGCCGCCAACCTGGTGGCCGAGCTGGGCTGGCAGCACCTGCAACACCTGGTGCTGGCGCATCTCAGCAGCAAGAACAACCTGCCACAGCTGGCCCGTCAGTGCTTTGTCGACGCCCTTGGGTGCGACCCGGACTGGCTGCAAGTGGCGAATCAGGAACATGGGCTCGACTGGCGCGAAATCGCCTAGCCCACCAACTCAAGCAAGCGGAGCCCATCATGGAAAAACGCGACGAACTTTACCGCGGCAAGGCCAAATCGGTTTACAAGACCGATGACGCCGACCGCTTGATCCTGCTGTTTCGCAACGATACCTCGGCGTTCGACGGCAAGCGCATCGAACAGCTCGACCGCAAAGGCACGGTGAACAACAAGTTCAACGCCTTCATCATGCAAAAGCTTGAAGAAGCCGGCATCCCGACTCAGTTCGACAAGCTGCTGGGCGACAACGAGTGCCTGGTGAAGAAGCTCGACATGATCCCGGTCGAATGCGTCGTGCGTAACTACGCCGCCGGCAGCCTGGTCAAGCGTCTGGGTGTGGAAGAGGGCATCAAGCTCGAACCATCGACCTTCGAACTGTTCCTCAAGAACGACGAGAAGGGCGACCCGTTCATCAACGAATCCCACGTTGTGGCTTTCGGCTGGGGCACCGCCGAGCAGCTGGTCGAGATGAAAAAGCTGTCGCTCAAGGTCAACGAAGTGCTGAGCAAGCTGTTCGATGACGCCGGCCTGCTGCTGGTCGACTTCAAGCTCGAGTTCGGCGTATTCCACGGCCAGATCGTCCTCGGCGACGAGTTCAGCCCGGACGGCTGCCGCCTGTGGGACAAAGAAACCCGCAAGAAGATGGACAAGGACCGCTTCCGCCAGGGTCTGGGCGACGTGATCGAAGCCTACGAAGAAGTTGCCAAGCGTCTGGGCGTGCCGCTGTAAGGCCCGCTGTGACGCAAGCGTTTGATACCACGCGAATTTTTTTCAGATAAAGGTTTGCCTTTTACGAAATCGCTGGTATGATGCGCGCCATTGGAGAGATGCCGGAGTGGTCGAACGGGACGGATTCGAAATCCGTTGTACTGGCAACAGTACCTAGGGTTCAAATCCCTATCTCTCCGCCATACATCGAAAAGCCCCGCAGATGAAAGTCTGCGGGGCTTTTTGTTTTTGCGTTATCTGAAATGTGCGCAGGCATGGTGTTACCGTACTTCCTGATTTCATTTTCATAAGTGGTATGAGAAGACCTTCGCTAATGAGCTCTACTTGCTCTCATGCACCAAACTAATATGCCGCGTATGCGTGACTTGAATCAGTAAATTTAGTTGCTTTTTTACTTGCATGAAAATCGCCGTTTGAACCACTGGCTTCCCCCCGTTGCATAAAAGACCGCGGTCATCTCTGCTGATGCTGGTCGGCACCGGCCGCTGCGCCGTCAACGGCTGGGCAGGTTCAAGATTACGGTTCGGAAAGGGATTACAAGAAATGCAAGCTCTGTGAGTTCGACATGTTGAGAGGTTTTGTTGGTGTGAAGAGTAGCGTCAGAAGCCTTATATTTTTTCGTTGGCTCGCCAGATCTATCGCTCAAGCATTACTAAGCTCACTAACACGGTATTTGACTTGGATCCAATGCGCAGAAACTGTATGATCCCGCCGCCGTCAGTACGATGGCGCATGATCATTTAAAGGACTTAGTATGAAAAAGCTGTTCAAAGCTACCGTCGCTGTAGCCGTCGTATCGGGTGTTGCGCTGCTGTCGGGTTGCACCGGCCAGGTCTACAACCAGCAAAAGAATTGCTCTTACGACTACCTGTTCCACCCTTCGGTTTCGGTCTCCAAGATCATTGGCGGTTGCGGCCCGATCGACAAGCTGCCACAGCAGCAGTAATTCCAGATCGTTGATGGGGCCGTTCGCGGCCCCGTCCAAGACCCTCGGCCATCCACGTGGCCGGGGGTTTTTGTTGTCTGGCGTTTACTCGGGCCACGGCCGCCCCGCGACATTCGGCCACTGAGACATCCCGTCACCTTGCCTGCCACTTGCGAATTTGTTTGTGCTGGCATTTCGGTTACAATCGGAAAAACGTTTCAGCCCTGGCCGGTCAATTCGACCTTAGGCTGGCGTCCCTGTTTCTCAAGCTGCTGACTCCAATGATCAATAAAAAGCGCGCGCTGAAGGACATGGATAAACGAGGCCCTGCCTAGGCCTTCCTTACGTGCTATCGATTGGAATTGATCAATGTTCAAGAAAGCTGGCAAGACCCTGCTGGGTCTGGCTGTCGCGGCGAGCCTGATGCAGGCGCACGCCGATGAAGCGAAGAAAGTAGACGTGCTGCTGGTTGGCGGCGGCATCATGAGTTCGACCTTGGCGGTCTGGCTCAATGAGCTGGAGCCGAGCTGGTCGATGGAGATGGTCGAGCGCCTGGATGGCGTCGCTGAAGAAAGCTCCAACGGCTGGAACAACGCCGGTACCGGTCACTCTGCGCTGGCCGAGCTGAACTACACGCCAATGGATAAAGACGGCACCGTCAATATCTCCAAGGCCATCGAGATCAACGAATCGTTCCAGATATCCCGCCAGTTCTGGTCGTGGCAGGTCCGTCAGGGCGTGTTGAACAACCCGCGTTCGTTCATCAACACCACGCCGCACATGAGCTTCGTGTGGGGCGACGACAACATCAAGTTCCTCAAGAAGCGTTACGACGCGCTGCAGGCCAGCCCGCTGTTCCGTCCGATGCAGTACTCGGAAGACAACGCGCAGATCGCCAAGTGGGTCCCGCTGATGATGGAAGGGCGTGATCCTTCGCAGAAGCTGGCCGTGACCTGGACGCCGATCGGCACTGACGTCAACTTCGGCGAGATCACCCGTCAGTTCGTCAAGCACCTGCAAACCCGGGAAAACTTCGACCTGAAGCTGTCCACCGAAGTGCAGGACATCACGCGTAACGAAGATGGCTCGTGGCACGTTGAGTACAAGAACCTCAAGGACGGCAGCAAGTCGGCCACCGACGCCAAGTTCCTGTTCATCGGTGCTGGCGGCGGCGCGCTGAAGCTGCTGCAGAAGTCGGGCATCCCGGAAGCCAAGGAATACGCAGGCTTCCCGGTCGGCGGCTCGTTCCTGGTGACCGAGAACCCTACCGTGGCCATGCAGCATATGGCCAAGGCCTACGGCATCGCCTCCACCGGCGCGCCACCCATGTCGGTGCCGCACCTGGACACCCGCGTGCTGGATGGCAAGCGCGTGATTCTGTTTGGCCCATTCGCCACCTTCTCGACCAAGTTCCTCAAGAACGGTTCGTACCTCGACCTGCTGAGCAGCACCACGCTGCACAACGTCTGGCCGATGACCAAGGTAGGTGTTGATCAGTATCCGCTGGTCGAGTACCTCGCTGGCCAGCTGATGCTGTCTGACGATGATCGCTTCGCGGCGCTGCAGACCTACTTCCCGAACGCCAAGAAAGAAGACTGGCGCCTGTGGCAAGCTGGTCAGCGCGTGCAGATCATCAAGCGTGACGAAGAAAAAGGCGGCGTACTCAAGCTGGGTACCGAAGTCGTGACCTCGCAGGACCGCAGCATTGCCGGCCTGCTGGGCGCTTCGCCAGGCGCTTCGACTGCGGCACCGATCATGCTCACCGTGCTCGAAACCGTGTTCAAGGAAAAGGTCGCAACGCCTGAGTGGCAAGCCAAGCTGCACGAAATCGTGCCAAGCTACGGCACCAAGCTGAACGATTCGGCTGCTGCTGTGCAGAAAGAGTGGAACTACACCGCTGAAGTGCTGCAACTGGAAAAACCACCGGTTATCGATCAGAGCGTTGGCACTGATACAACCGTGAGCAAGCCAGTTGAAAGCAACCCTGCGAGCGACATGGCGCTGTAATCAGGCTTTAGCTGCGCGGTAACCATTTGCCGCTACGGCAACCAGCCCATAAAAAACCACGAGGTGCTGCCTCGTGGTTTTTTTATGCCTGCGGTTTGCGGTTCAGGCTTGAACTGAATTTGAGTCATGCGGAGTACCTTGTCTGGTGTCTGAATTCAAACCTGTGCGGTCGGCAGATCTGCGGCTTGCCACCAAGTCCCCGCTGGACGGCGCATGCTGTGCCTTGTGATCAGTAGAGAAGGGCGCTTCGAACGGCGTTCATTACGCCTGCTGCGCGAGCCGATGGGCTGCGCAGGGGGAGAGGATGCGGCGGTTACTCAGCGCTGGCGCAGGATGCACTCGAGCAGGCCGGGGAAGCGGCTGTCGAGCATTTCGCTGCGCAGCGAATTCATGTGCGTGGTGCCGACATTGCGCGTCTGCACCAGGCCCGCATCACGCAGCACGCGAAAATGATGAGACATGCTCGACTTGGGCCGGCCGCCATCCAGCTCGCCGCAAGTGGCTTCGGTGACACCCGCCAAATGGCGCACGATGGCCATGCGCACGGGGTCGCTCAAGGCGTATAGCACGCGTTCGAGGATGAGGTCTTCACAGCTTGGATGTTTGTAGGCTCGCATGGTCGACATGATAACGGGGCTTTCATTAATTGCCATAGTTCGATTATGATCGAACTATCGTATACCCAACCTGCTGGAGCTGGCTCATGTCTGCATTGTTCGAACCCTACACCCTCAAAGACGTCACCTTGCGCAACCGCATTGCCATTCCACCGATGTGCCAGTACATGGCCGAAGACGGCATGATCAACAACTGGCACCACGTGCATCTGGCAGGAATGGCCCGCGGCGGCGCCGGCTTGCTGGTGGTCGAAGCCACTGCAGTATCGCCAGAAGGACGCATCACCCCAGGCTGCGCCGGGATCTGGAGCGACGCCCACGCCGAAGCGTTCGTACCGGTGGTGAAGGCGATCAAGGCGGCCGGTTCCGTACCCGGCATCCAGATCGCCCACGCCGGGCGCAAGGCCAGCGCCAATCGCCCATGGGAAGGTGACGACCATATCGCCGCTGACGACGCCCGCGGCTGGGACACCCTGGCACCGTCGGCAATTGCCTTTGGCGCCAACCTGCCGAAAGTGCCAAAGGCCATGACCCTGGACGACATCGCTCGGGTCAAACAAGACTTTGTCGATGCTGCGCGCCGCGCCCGTGACGCCGGTTTCGAGTGGATCGAGCTGCACTTCGCCCACGGCTACCTCGGCCAGAGCTTCTTCTCCGAGCACTCCAACCAGCGTACCGATGCTTACGGCGGCAGCTTCGAAAACCGCAGCCGCTTCCTCCTCGAAACGCTGGCGGCCGTGCGTGAAGTCTGGCCTGAGCATTTGCCGCTGACCGCCCGCTTCGGTGTGCTGGAATATGATGGCCGCGACGAGCAGACCCTGGTCGAGTCGATCGAACTGGCCCGTCAGTTCAAGGCCGGTGGCCTCGACCTGTTGAGCGTCAGCGTTGGTTTCACCATCCCCGACACCAACATCCCGTGGGGCCCGGCCTTCATGGGCCCGATTGCCGAGCGCGTGCGCCGCGAAGCAGGCCTGCCGGTGACTTCGGCATGGGGCTTCGGCACGCCGCAGCTGGCTGAAGGCGCCCTGCAAGCGGGTCAGCTGGATCTGGTTTCGGTAGGCCGTGCGCACCTGGCTGACCCACACTGGGCCTACTTCGCCGCCAAAGAGTTGGGCGTGGACAAAGCCTCGTGGACCCTGCCAGCGCCGTATGCGCATTGGCTGGAGCGCTATCGTTAAGGCTCGCCCTAACGCCAGCCAGCACCGTTAACCACGCGGGGCAAGTCCGAGCAGCACAGCGCTGCGAGACTGGCCCCGCGTTTTTTGTGGCTAGCAGTTACTGGCCAAACACTATCCGTGCCTGGTTAAAGCACTGCTCGGCAATCGCCGACCTCGGCTCGCTGCGGCGCAGCAGCAGGCCGACCGGGCTGAGCACGCTGGCCTCGGTGATGGGGGTGATGCGCATGTGTTCGCTCAAATCCTCCAGCCCGCAGTTGAGCGGCATCACTGCGCAGCACATGCCGCTGGTGATGGCCTGGATCAGCTGGAAGGTCGAGTCGCTTTCCAGCACTGCCAGTGGCGCAAGGCCGCGGCTGCGAAAGCTCAGGTCCAGCGACTGGCGGTAATGCATGCCCTTGCTGAGCAGCCCCAACGGCAGATCCCCCAGCTCATCCCAGGCCAGCTCGCTTTGCTCGAACTGATAATGGCGGGTGTCGTGCAGCAGGCCCATGGTGGTGGTGCCCAGTTCGATCACGTCGAAAAAACTTGAGTTGACCTGATCCAGATAGCAGATTCCCAGGTCGAGCTGATTGCGGCTGAGGCCATCGACAATCTGCTCGGAGGTACTCGAGCTGAGCTGAAACTGCAGCTCGGGAAACTTCTCCCGCAGCGGCACCAGCAGCGCCATTGGATTGAAACTGGCCAACGGCACGCTGCCCAGGCGCAGGCTACCTACCACTTGGCCGCGGCAGCTGGCCGCTTCGGCCTGGAGACCGTCATGTGCGGCCAGCAGTGTCCGCGCCCAAGCCAGAATGCGTTCGCCGGCCTCGGTGAAACCCTCGAAGCGCTGGCCACGTTCGACCAGCACCAGGTCAAGTTCTTCTTCCAGATTACGCAGGCGCATCGACAAGGTCGGCTGGGTGATATGGCACAGCGCAGCGGCCTGACCGAAGTGCCGGGTCTGGTCCAGGGCGATAAGAAACTTGAGCTGCTTGATGTCCATGGGGCGGCCTGCGCAATCGGAATGCGTTGACCTTAACCAAGTTGAGCGGGGCTAGCCATTGTTTAGTCGCCGCCGCCCGGTTCAGCTGAGCACGTGATCGACCGGCATCAGCGCTGGCGGCAACGGCTCGTGGCCAAGCGCCGCAAGCACGTCGCGCTCCAGGGTGCGCACCAGTGAGTCGGTGGGCAGGTCGTTTTCGTCGCGGCCGAACGGATCTTCCAGCTCGTTGCCGATCGCATCCAGGCCAAAGAACGTGTAGCTGACGATGGTGGTGAACAGCGGCGCCAGCCAGCCCAAAGGTTCTGCCAGGGCGAACGGTAGCAGCAGGCAGAAGATATAGATGGTCCGGTGCAACAGCAGGGTGTAAGGGAAGGGTAGCGGCGTGCCCTTGATCCGTTCACAGGTCGCCTGCACTTCGGCCAGGCCAACCAGACGCTGTTCGAGCAGGGTGTAGCGCCATTCGCTGATCTGTTGCGTCTGCGCCAGCTCCGAGCAGCGCTGGCCGATGTTACGCAGGATGCTGTCGCAGACGTTGTGCGGGCTTAGTGAATGCGCCGGGTTCAGCCACGGCTGCGCCGCGCCGAGGGCATCCTCACCGCGCAATCCAGCGTTCAAAGCATGGGCAAAGCCGCACAGGCTGCGCAGTAACTCGCGGCGCAGCTCGGGGTCGGCAATCGCCACGCTCTCGCGCACGAACGAGCGCACCTCGATGAGCATCCGCCCCCAGGCCTTACGGCCCTCCCACCAGCGGTCATAACAGGCCGTGTTGCGAAAACTCATGAAGATCGACAGCGACAGGCCGAGCAAGGTGAAGGGCGTGGCGCTGACCGGCGAGAACATCTCTGGATAATGCCGCTCGACCAGCACGATCAACGCCGCCAGCAAGGTAACCAGCAGGCAGCGCCAGGCAATGCGCTTGACGATCGAGCCTTTCAGGGTGAACAGCACACGCAGCACATCGGGCCGGGAATGGACGATCATGGGGATCCAGAGGCGGTTGGGTCAGCCGCCAGTCATGTTCATGAAGCGCAGGATCTGCACCTCGCCGCCTACTTCGAAGTGGTGGCGGTAAGGCTTGAGCTGCACCGCTTCGCGGATGGCATGCTCGAGGCGCTCGGCGTCGCCTGGGTGCGCACGCAGCACCTGTTTCAGGTCCAGCGAATGCTCGTTGCCCAGGCACAGCAGCAAGCGGCCCTCGACGGTCAGGCGGACACGGTTGCAGGTGGCGCAGAAGTTGTGGCTGTGCGGCGAGATGAAGCCGACCCGCGTCTGCGCTGCCTCGGCCAAGCGCCAGTAGCGCGCCGGGCCCTGCGATGATTCGGCAGATTCGATCAGGCTGAAGTGCGCCGCGAGGCGGTCGCGCACATCATCGCTGGAATAGAACGACTCGCCGCGCTGATGCTCGCTGATCACGCCCAGCGGCATCTCTTCGATGAAGGTGATGTCCAGCTCACGGTCGATGGCAAAGCGCACCAGATCGACCAGTTCGTCATCGTTGCGACCCTTGAGCACCACGCAGTTGAGCTTGATCCGCTTGAAGCCGGCGCGGCGCGCGGCGTCGATGCCGGCGATGACCTGGGCCAGATCGCCGGTGCGGGTCAGCTGGCGAAAGCGCTCCGGGTCGAGGCTGTCGAGGCTGATATTGAGGCGGCTGAGGCCGGCGTCGAACAGCGGCTGCGCCAGCCGGTCGAGCTGCGAGCCGTTACTGGTCATGCACAGTTCACGCAGGCCGGGCAGGGCGGCAATGCGCCGACATAGGTCGACGATGCCCTGGCGCACCAGTGGCTCGCCGCCGGTCAGGCGGATCTTGCGCGTGCCGAGGGCGACGAAGCGTTCGGCTACCTGATACAGCTCTTCAAGGCTGAGAATCTGCTGGCGCGGCAAGAACTGCATGTCTTCGGCCATGCAATAGACACAACGAAAATCACAGCGGTCGGTGACCGACATCCGCAGGTAGTCGATTTTTCGGTTGTAGCCGTCGATCAGGGCCTGGCCGTTGGGTTCCACAATCGCGCTCGCGTCTAAGGAGGGTCGGCCGGTTGGCCGCAGGGCAGTGAGTCCAAGCTATAACCTGTACCCGACGCCGTCAAATTGCTTTGTCCACTCGGTTGATCGGCGCGCTCTATCAGCCGTTCAAACCAATTGATCGACGCATCAGCGATGCACCGGATAGGCCGTGGTGTACTTCATCTGTTCCATGGCAAAGCTGGAGGTGATGTTCGACAGGCCATCGGTGCGGGTGATCAGCTTCTTGTAGAAGCGGTCGTAGGCGGCAATATCGCTGACCACCACCCGCAGCATGTAATCCCAATCGCCAGACATGCGGTAGAACTCCATGACCTCCTCGAAGCCGCTGACGGTGGCGGCAAATTGCTCGAGCCAGGCATTGTCGTGGCGCTGGGTCTTGAGCTGGACGAACACGGTCAGACCCAGGCCCAGGCGTTGCGGATCAAGCAGTGCGACGCGGCCGAGAATATAGCCATCATCCTGCAGGCGCTTGACCCGCTTCCAGCATGGGGTGGTGGTGAGGTTGACCGCTTCGGCCAGCTCCTTGAGCGAGGTGGAGGCGTCGCGTTGGAGCAGGGTGAGGATGTGCTGGTCGAAACTGTCCATGCCGGTGCGTCGCCTTGCCGAGAAAAATATGCTCCAGACTAGCCGTTAACGAGCACGAATAGAATGCTGGGGCCGGGGTATCGCACGCATCCGCCTGCGCTCGGCCAATCGCGGCGGATATGCGATAGTGACGGCCATCAACCCCGCCTTCTACCAGTCACTGGGCCCGATCATGTCCGACAAACCGCGCAACTTCGCCACGCGTACCATTCACGCTGGCGAGCAATTCAGCGTTGCCGACAACGCCATCTTCCCGCCGATCTACACCGCCAGCTCGTACATCAAGCGCGGCCTCGACGATAACCCCGAGTACGCCTACAGCCGCGTTGCCAATCCGACCCGGCATGCCTACGAGAGCTGCGTGGCGGCGTTGGAAGAAGGGCTTGGTGCGGTCGCCTGTGCTTCCGGCGTCAGCGCCACTTCGACAGTGCTCGAGTTGCTCGACAAGAACGCTCACGTGGTGGTGATGAACGGCGTCTACGGCGGCACCTTCCGCCTGCTCGAAGACTACCGCAGCCGCACCTCCGGGCTGACCACCACCTATGTCGACCTGAATGACCTGGACGCCCTGGCAGCGGCGATTCGCCCGGACACGCAGCTGATCTGGATCGAGTCGCCGACCAATCCGCTGCTGCACCTGGTCGATATCGAAGCGGTGTGCAGCCTGGCCCGTGCCCGCAGTATCCTCACCTGCATCGACAACACCTTCTGCTCGCCGTGGAATCAGCAGCCGATCACCCTCGGCGTGGACCTGGTGATGCACTCGGCGAGCAAGTACATCGGTGGCCACTCCGACCTCACCGGCGGAGTCGTGGTGGCGGCCAACGCCGAGTTGCTGGCGCGCCTGCGCAAGATCAGCATGGCCGTCGGTGCCGTGCAGGGGCCGTTCGATTGCTACCTGGCCCTGCGCGGACTGAAGACGCTGGACGTGCGCATGGAGCGCCAAAGTGCCAATGCCCTACGGGTGGCGCAGTTCCTAGAGAGCCATCCGCTGGTCGACAAGGTGTTCTATCCAGGTCTGCCCAGCCACCCGCAGCATGAGCTGTGCAAGCGCCAGATGCGCACGGGCGGCGCGGTGGTGACCTTGCAGGTGAAGGGTGATCGCGAGGCGCTCAAGCGCTTTGTCGACGCGCTGTCGATCTTTGTCCTGGCCGATTCGCTGGGCGGCGTCGAGAGCATGATCAACCATTCCTGGAGCATGTCGCACAACTCGCTGAGCCCAGAGCAGAAAGGCGTGATGGGGATTACCGAGGGCCTGTTGCGGCTGTCGCTGGGGATCGAGGACTGCCGCGATCTGATCGATGATCTGCAAGGCGCCTTGCAGGCCAGCGCCGCAGTCTGAGGCTTTGTTGATCGCCATCGCAGGCTTGCCCCGCGATGGCGGTTTTACAGTTGTTGCAGCCGGGTCAGGACTTGGCTGGATGAATGATTCGTTCGATCTTGTCCTTGATCAGCAGCCGCTCCTTGCGCAATAGCGTGACGGTGTCATCGGTGGCGGCGGTGCGTTCAGCGACGTCCACCTCTTTGTCCTTGGCCTGGTAAGCCTTGTGTAGCTTGAGCAGCTCCGGGTCCTTGGCGCTCAGTGCGTGAAAGTCGTCAGGCTGGATGCTGAGGTCTGCGAACAGATCATGCGGTACGGGCATTTCTTCACCTCCGTCAGGGGTTGGACACTGGTGCAGAATCTTGAGGATAGCCGCGTTTGCCAAAGACGTGGGTGGGGGTGGTCTGGCAGCGGTTGGCTGAACGTCGGCTGAATGAAAGGTAAACACGTGTAATTGTTGCTGGATGTCAGAGTTTGTTGGCGGGTTTTTCACAAAAAAACGATGGTCTGCTTCCCACAATCCGCTTCGAATTGCCACGCGCTGAGTCGCGCCTGGGCCAACATCAAACTCGATAGCGAAGACCATGCTGAAACTCGACAATCTGCGGACCGAATGGGTCACGTTACTGGCCAGCCTGTACCTGTTGATTGGCTTCAACAGCCTGCTCTGGAGTCACCTCCAGACGGTGGTGCCGCCAGGGTTGACGGGGCTTTGGCTGATGCTGGCGTTTGCCCTGCTGATGCTGTTTGCGTTCAACCTGGTGTTGACCTTGATTGCCTTCAAGTATGTGTTGAAGCCGGTCTTGATGGTGCTGTTTGTCAGCGGTGCGGCAGTGGCTTACTTCATGAATCAGTACGGTGTGCTGATTGATGCAGGCATGTTCCGCAACGTTGCCGAGACCAACATCAGCGAAGTGCGTGATCTGCTCTCGTTGAAGTTCATCGGCTATATCGTGCTGCTGGGTTTGCTGCCGGCCGCACTGGTGTGGAAGGCGCCGATCGCCTATCGCCCGTGGCACCGCGAAGTGTTCGGCAAACTGCTGGTCGGGGGGGCCTGTACGGTGGCGTTGGGCGCGGTGGCCCTGGCTAACTATCAGGGCCTGTCTTCGCTGTTTCGCAACCACCACGAAATCCGCCTGATGCTCACCCCAAGCAACGTTGTTGGCGCCTCGTTTGGCTATGCCAGCGAGCGGTTGGGCAGTGCGGCCGCGCCGTTTCAGCGCTACGGCGAAGACGCCCGCCGCGATGCCGCTGCCTGGCAGCAGCACAAGCGCAAGTCGCTGACGGTGTTGGTAGTGGGTGAAAGCGCCCGCGCGGAAAACTTTGGCGTGCTCGGTTATAGCCGCGATACCACCCCGCGCCTGAGCAAGGAAGACGGCCTGCTGGGCTTCACCGATGTGCATTCGTGCGGCACCGAAACCGCTGTCTCGGTGCCGTGCATGTTCTCCGGCATGCCGCGCAAGGACTACGATGCCAGCGTCGCCCGTAACCGGGAGGGGCTGCTGGACATGCTCCAGCGCGCCGGCCTGACGGTGCAGTGGCGTGACAATCAATCAGGCTGCAAGGGTACCTGCGACCGCGTGCAGTTCGTCGACGTCAGCAACCTCAAGGACCCCGCCCTGTGTGCCGGCGGCGAGTGCCACGACGAAATCCTCCTGCAAGGCCTGGCCGAACTGCTCGACAGCCTCGACCAGGACACCGTGCTGGTCCTGCACCAGATGGGTAGCCACGGCCCTGATTACTACAAGCGTTATCCGCAAGCGTTCGAGCGATTCACCCCGGTGTGCCACAGCAACGCCCTGAACCAGTGCGATCAGCAGGCAATCATCAATAGCTACGACAACACCCTGGGTTACACCGACCACGTGCTGGCCTCGCTGATCGACCTGCTGCGCAGCCGTCAGGACAACGTCGACACCGCCATGCTGTACCTGTCCGACCACGGCGAATCGCTGGGTGAGTACAACCTCTATCTGCATGGCACGCCGTACATGCTGGCGCCCGAGCAGCAACGCCATGTGCCGATGCTGGCGTGGTTCTCCGACAGTTACCGGCAGGACTTTGGCCTCGACAACGACTGCCTGGCGCGCCTGCGTGATGCCCCGCTGAGCCAGGACAACCTGTTCCACTCGATGCTCGGCCTGCTGCAGGTGCACAGCGCGGTCTACCAGCAATCACTGGACTTGTTCGCCGGCTGCCGGCCGTGGCTGGCGGCTGGCCGCTGACAGCAGCGCCGGGCGATGGTCGCCATGTTTCGCGTGCGCGGCCCACGGCGTATATACTGCGCGCCACTGTTTGTGGGAGAGCCTCGTGGCCAACGAAATACACTGGATCTGTGACGACCAGAGCCTGGCCGAGCACTGCCGGACCTGGCGCGAATTGCCCTTCGTAGCGCTCGACACCGAATTCATGCGGGTAGACACCTTCTACCCCAAGGCCGGGCTGCTGCAGGTTGGCGACGGTCAAAAAGCCTTTCTTATCGACCCGTTGCGGGTTCGTGACTGGCAGCCTTTGGCTGACCTGCTCGAAGACCCGCAAGTGGTCAAAGTGGTGCATGCCTGCAGTGAGGACCTTGAAGTTCTCCTGCGCCTGACCGGCAAGCTGCCACAGCCGTTGTTCGACACCCAGTTGGCCGCAGGTTACCTCAACATCGGTTTCTCGATGGGTTACTCGCGCCTGGTGCAGGACGTGCTCGGGCTCGATCTGCCCAAGGGCGAAACCCGCTCTGATTGGCTGCAGCGGCCTCTGTCGGAAACCCAGGTCAGCTACGCCGCCGAAGACGCCGTGCACCTCGCCGAGCTGTTCATCGCGCTGCGCCCGCGGCTGTCCGATGACAAGTACGCCTGGGTGCTGGAAGACGGCGCCGAACTGGTTGCGCAGATGCGCCGTGAAGTCGAGCCGCAGCTGCTCTACCGTGAGGTCAAGCTGGCCTGGAAGCTGTCGCGTCAGCAGCTGGCAGTCCTGCGTGAGCTGTCGGCCTGGCGCGAGCTTGAAGCGCGCCGCCGCGACCTGCCGCGCAACCGCGTGCTGCGTGAGCATTCGCTGTGGCCGATCGCCAAGACCCAGCCAGATAGCCTCTCGGCCCTGGCCAAGATCGATGACATGCACCCGCGCACCCTGCGTCAGGACGGCGAGTTCCTCCTGCAATTGATCAAGCAGGCCGGCAGTGTGCCGGCTGAGCAGTATCCGCCAGCGCTGCCTGAGCCATTGCCGATCGAAGCCTCGGCCATCCTCAAGCGCCTGCGCGCCATCGGCCAGGCCGAAGGCGAGCGGCTGGGCATCGCCCCGGAGCTGATGCTGCGCAAGAAAACCCTCGAGGCGCTGCTCAAGAGCGGCTACCCCAATGGGCCCTATCAACTGCCCGATTCGCTGCGCGGCTGGCGTCGCGAGCGGATGGGCCAGGCGCTGCTGGATGATCTGGCCGCGCTCGGAGAATCCTCATGAAACGCATCTGCTCGATCTACAAGAGCCCGCGCAAAAGCGAAATGTACCTTTACGTGCTCAAGGCCGACGGCCTGGAGCGGGTCCCAGCAGGTTTGCTGCCGGCCTTCGGTACGCCGATTCACGCCTTCGACCTGGTGCTGTCGCCGGAGCGCAAGCTGGCCCGGGAAGACATCGAACAGGTGCTGAACAACCTCGAGGCCCAGGGCTACCACCTGCAGATGCCGCCGCTCGAAGACGAGTACATCGAGCACCTGCCTGAAGAGCTGCTGCGCCGCAACGACCCGGTCTGATAGGCCCGCGCTGCCCATCGTTCGCCCAAGCGGCCCGCTACTCGGGCCGTTTTCCGTTATCTGCCAAGGTTGTCTTTTGAGATGCGCGTTCTGATCGCTGAACAGGATCATGCCAACTATGCCGGCCTGCTGGCCGCTGCCGCCCCCGACCTTGAAGTGCTGACCAGCGGTAACTCCGCCGAGTTGGCGCTATTGGCGCCGCAATGCCCGGTGTGGCTGGGTCAGCCAGACCTGCTGGCGACCCTGCTGCGCCAAGGCCATAAGCCAGAATGGGCGCAGTCGACCTGGGCGGGGATTACCCCGCTGCTGGCTGACGGCCTGACGCGTGACTACCGCCTGACCCGCGCTGTGGGCATCTTTGGCCAGGTCATGGCCGAATACATGCTGACCTACATGCTTGGCCACGAGCGCGAGGTATTGTCGCGCCTGGTCAGCCAGGTCGAGCGGCGCTGGGATGAACGCCCTGGGCACAGCCTGCAAGGGCGCCAGGTGCTGATCGTTGGCACGGGCGATATCGGCCAGCGTGTGGCGGAGTTTCTTGTGCCGTTCGGGGTGACCCTGTACGGCGTTGCCAGCAGCGCCCGCGAGCAGGCGCCGTTTGTTGAAGTGGTTGGGCTCGATCAGCTGCCACAGCGAGTCGAGCAGGCTGATCACGTCATCAACCTGTTGCCTGATACCCCGGCCACCCATGACCTGTATAACGCCGCGCTGTTCAAACGCTTCAAGCCCAGTGCGTTGTTGATCAACGCTGGTCGCGGTGTTTCGGTGGTGGACGCCGACCTGGTCGCAGCGTTGAAGGAAGGCCATCTGGCCGGCGCCGTGATCGACGTATGCCGGCAGGAGCCGCTGCCGCAACAACATCCGTTCTGGACGGCGTGGGGTTTACTGCTGACCGGGCACAGCTCCGCGCCGACCTCGCCTACGGCGATGGTGCGTTTGTTTGTCGAGAATCTGCGGGACTATTTAGCGGGGCAGGCACTGCGCGGCGAGGTGGATTTCCAGCGCGGTTATTGATGTGTAGCGCGGGGCGTCTGGAGCAAGCGTCGCCTCGCGCTGCGGTAGATCAGAGGCTGAAATCGCCTTCTGCAGCCAGCTCGGCCAGTGGCTTGCGCGGGCTAGGTACTTCACGGGCCTGCAGGCCTTCGGCGAGCGTGGCCTTGTCGCCCAGCTTGCCGATCGCGACCATCGCCTGCAGCTCATAGCCTTCGGGGATCTTCAGTTGTTCGCGGGCCATCGCCTGGTCAAAGCCGGCCATGCCGTGGGTGTGCCAACCGCTGAGGCTCGCTTGCAGCGCCAGGTGGCCCCAGGCCGAACCGGTATCAAATGCGTGCCACAATGCTGGCGACTCTTCGCTGGCACCGGGTGCGATAAAGCTGGTCTTGGAAATCACCAGCACCAGCGCCGAGGCGTGCTGGGCCCAGCTGCGGTTGAACGGCACCAGCAGCTCCAGGTAGCGCTGCCAGTTTGGCGTGTCGCGACGGGCATAAAGGAACCGCCACGGCTGCGAGTTATAGGCCGAAGGCGCCCAGCGCGCCGCTTCGAAGAAGCTCAGCAGGGTTTCTTCGCTGATCGGCTCGGGGTTGAATGCGCGGGGCGACCAGCGATTGATGAACTGTTCGTTGATGGCGTAATCGGCAACGCGTGGGTTGGCGCTCATGACAGCTCCTGCAAGACACAAGGGGAAGCCGGCACGCTACTGCGTCTGGACACCCCTGACAAGCGGTCTGGCTTTGCCCAAGGCCAGGCTCTAGACTGGCGCCGCCGCCTGCTGCGGCCCAAGAACAACTGCGAGAAACCGTGTGATGATGGCCCAGACTGCGCCCTTCTGGCAGCGCAAGACGCTCGATCAACTCGACCCGCAAGAGTGGGAATCACTCTGCGATGGCTGCGGCATGTGCTGCCTGCAGAAACTCGAGGACGAGGATGACAACAGCGTCTACTACACCCGCATTGCCTGCAAACTGCTCGATCTGAACAGTTGCCAGTGCAGCGACTACCCTAATCGCTTCAAACACGTGCCCGACTGCATCCAGCTCACCCCGGGCAAGGCCGATCAGTTCAAATGGTTGCCGCCGACCTGTGGCTATCGGCTGGTCAGCGAAGGCAAGGACCTGCCCGCCTGGCATCATCTGGTCTGTGGCGACCGCACCCAGGTGCATGAGCAACGTATTTCGCAGTCCGGGCGCATGCTCAGTGAGAACGATGTGGCTGAAGACGACTGGGAAGACCATTTGATTTTCCGCGCCGGCTGAGCCGTGCGGTGACTGGCCTGTGCCGAACAAGGAGTTTGTCTATGCGTTGCCCTTTGCTGCTTGTTCTGGCGCTGGCGGCTTGCTCGCCAGCCTGGGCCAAGAAGGTCGATCTGGATTACCAGGTGCGTCTGCTGCCCAACAGTGGCCAGGCCGAAGTACGCCTGACCCTGGCTGATGGCAGCGCGGTGCGTAGCCTGGATTTTGCCTTGGGCAAGGCCAATGCCTACAGCGGTTTTCAGGCCGATGGCCAGTGGTCACAGCAGGGGGAGCGTGGCGTGTGGCGCCCGGCTGCGGGCAAGACCAGCCTCAGTTACCGCGTACGGCTCGACAGTGCTGCGTCGGGTGGTGCCTTCGAGAGCCGCATGACCGCGCATTGGGCGGTGTTCCGTGGCGATCAGTTGGTGCCGCCGGCACGTCTTGATCAACAGGACGGCACCGAGTTGGTAGCGCGCCTGTCAGTCGAGCTGCCGCCCGGCTGGAGGAGCGTGGAAACCGCCTGGCCGCGGATCGGCCAGCACAAGTTTCGTATCGATGATGTCTCGCGCCTGTTCGATCGGCCGACTGGCTGGATGCTCGCCGGTAACCTCGGCAGCCGCCGCGCGCGCCTGGGCGAAACCGACGTCACCGTGGCGGCGCCGCAAGGGCAGGGCATGCGCCGGATGGACACGCTGACGTTGCTGACGTTCGTCTGGCCTCAGTTGCAAGCGGTGTTCCCGCGCAATCCGCCCAAGTTGTTGCTGGTTGGCGCACGCGATCAGATGTGGCGGGGCGTGCGTGGCGAGCACAACTCATTGTTCATCCACAGCAACCGCGCCTTGATCAGCGAGAACGGCAGCAGCCCACTGCTGCGTGAGCTGGTCCAGCTGTTTGCGCAGATCAAGGTGCGCGATGACAGCGACTGGATCAGTGAAAGCCTGACGGACTACTACGCCACAGAACTGCTACGCCGGGCCGGCGGCATCAGTGATGATCGCTATGATGCCTGGCAGGCACGCCTGCACAAACAGGGCGCCAAGGTCACTAGGCTGGTGGCCAGGCAGGCTAACGCCGGGCAGATCGCGCGAGGCGTGCAGGTGTTGCAGGCATTGGATCGGGAGATCCGCCTGCACACTCAGAATAAACGCTCACTGGACGACGTCACCCAGGCGTTGATGCGCATGCCGAGTGTGAATACGGCAGAATTCATCCAGATCAGCGAGAGCGTGCTTGGGCGCAGCTCAGACGTGCTTCAGAGCAAATTGCTACGCTAGCCCTGCTTGCACGCAGTTGGTGTAGGAGCGGCCTTGTGTCGCGAAAGGGTCGCATAGCGACCCCGGCATTTTGTGGTGCTGCACAAATCCTGGGGCCGCTGCGCGACCCTTTCGCGACACAAGGCCGCTCCTACACAGGGCGTGTTACAGCTTCGG
>NZ_JACDIU010000010.1:22048-105255 GCF_014525325.1 Pseudomonas sp. EZ-C24
ACGATGACGCAGCCACCAGGCCTTGGTCGCACAACGGCCCTTGACCCCGCGTGCCAGCGCCAGGCCGCCAACGGCAACCTGCAGCAGGCCGATCACGCCGCCATGGCGCATACCTTTGCTGATCATCAGGGCGCCACCGGCCAAGGAACTGGCGCGTTCCCAGCCATGCACGTTCTTTTCCTCGGTATGGGCATTGGAATCTAGATCAAGCATGAGCAGAGCCTCCAGGTAGGTTGGTAAATAACTGACCCTGGCGGTTGTCGCGCCGTTCATTTCATATGCCCAGCGGCCTGCCTGTTACTTGAATTTAGGCCCCGAGCGGGTGTTCAGGCCCTTGGCCAGGCGGTCGTAAAGCACCACGTTGACGGTTGCCGCAAGGTTCATGCAGCCTTCGGTGGGGATATAGATGGTTTCTTCGCACCAGGCGCGCACGTTTTCGTCGAGGCTGCCGTCTTCCGGGCCGAAGATATAGATGGCGCGATCAGGGTGGGTGTATTCAGGCAGGGGGCGGGCGCCGTCGACCAGCTCCACCGCCACCGGCGTGCAGCCCAGCGGGATGATGCGTTGCAGGTCGTCGATGCCGATCAGCGGAATGTCGTAATGCACCCGCTTGGTGTCGGTGACGAAATCACGCGCGCGCTCATACCGCTTGCCGGTGTAGAACACCGAACTGACGCCGTAACAACCCGCAGCGCGCATCACCGAACCGACGTTCTCTGCAGACTTGGGGTTGAACAGCCCGATGCAACTGTACCGTTTGTTCGCCACGTGCCGGGGCCCTTCGCAAAAAAAGACGCGATTATACGGGGTTGCCCGACCGCTGTGGGCTCAGTCTTTCTTGAGCAGACCGGCCAGCCCGGCGAACGGGTTGTGGGTAGCCTTGGCGATGCTCGGGGTGGCCGTCGAGCCTTCGCTGAAGTACTGCTGATCGGTGTAGCGCGAGTGCTCGTTGTCGTGGCAGTACAGGCACAACAGCTCCCAGTTGGAGCCGTCCTGGGGGTTGTTGTCGTGGTTGTGGTCGCGGTGGTGCACGGTCAGTTCGCTCAGGCGCTTGCCGGCGAACTCACGGGCGCAGCGGCCGCAGACGTGCGGGTACATCTTCAGGGCCTTGTCGCGGTAGCCCATTTCCTTGTCGCGCTTGGCGTCGGCGATGATGCGGTCCAGGCGGGCGGTGGCGGAGAGGGTGGAACTCATGGTGTGACCTTTCTTGTAATCAGGCTGATGACGGTTATGGCGTTGAGTCTAGCGTGGTTACAGGCCAGGCGGACAGGCAAAAACCCGCAGATGGGCGTAGCCTGTAGATGAATTTTCGACAGGAGGTTGCCGATGCTCCACGCGATCCTCAGCGTACTGATCCTGCTCGCCGCGCCGCTGGCTGACGCTGCCGGGCAACAGCCACGCATTAGTACGCCGGTGCCCGGTGCTCCGGGTACCGCCACGCCCACGCCGTATCCGCAGATCACCCCGAGCGCGCCACCCAAAGCCTACGACAATCAACCCGGTGGGCCGCTGTTGCCACCGATGCCGCTGCCTAGCCCGCGCCGGGACGAGCCGCTGCCCGGCTTGCAGCAGGACGCGCCCAGGCCGCAGGGCAAAGACGACTAGACCTGCGCCAGGCGCTGGCCGTCCTGCATGCGCAGGCGTTTGGACAGCGCCACGGCGAGTGCGCGAATGATCCGCGCAGCAATCCGCGGCGCTTCGTTGAGCATCTTCTCCAGCGAATCCTTGCCCAGCGTCAGCAGCTGGCATTCGCTGGCGGCCACGCAACTGGCCGAGCGCCGCTCGCCGTCGAGCACCGCCATTTCGCCAAAGGCGCCACGGCGCAATACGGCGATTTCGACGGCCTGGCCACTGCTGTCGGTCTTGCGCACCGAAACCTGGCCGCGGTGCAGAATGCACATGAACGTGCCGGCGTCGCCCTCGGCAAAGATAGTCTCGCCGGCGCTCATGTTGCTCAGGCTGAAATAGCCGGCAGCGGCAGCAAATTCGCTGGCCTGCAAGGTGTCGAACAGGCCGCAGTCCATGAGCATGTCGCGGATTTCGGCATTGAGGTGGGAATGGTCGGACATGGTCTGGTCTTCTGCGCTTGGCGTGGCAGCGTTGATCACGCGGCCACGCAAGATTGTTCACGGTTGTGCATAGGACAACAGCAAAGCCGGTTTACACCACGCCGAGCTCATTGAGTACGAACGCATATTCCAGCGCCACATCGCGCAGCCCCTGATAGCGGCCGCTCATGCCACCATGGCCTGCACCCATCTCGGTCTTGAGTAGCAGCAGGTTGTTATCGGTCTTGAGCGTGCGCAGGCGTGCTACCCACTTGGCTGCTTCCCAATACTGCACACGGCTGTCGTTGTAGCCGGCCACTACCAGCATCGCCGGGTAGGCCTGAGCCTTGACGTTTTCATAGGGCGCGTAAGCCTTGATTCTTGCATGCACCTCGGGTTGTTCAGGGTTGCCCCACTCGTCGTACTCGGTCACGGTCAGCGGCAGTTCAGGGTCGAGCATGGTGTTGAGCACATCGACGAACGGCACCTCGGCAATCGCGGAGCGGAACAGCTGCGGGCGCAGGTTGAGCACCGCGCCGATCAGCAATCCACCGGCGCTGCCGCCGCTGATCGCCAGTTGTTCCGGGCGGCTGACACCGGTTGCGATCAGGTGCTCGGCGCAGGCGATGAAGTCGTCAAAGGTGTTCTGCTTGTGTTCTTGCTTGCCAGCGCGGTACCAGGCCTCACCCAGCTCGCCGCCGCCGCGCACATGGGCAATGGCAAAGGCCACGCCGCGCTCGAGCAGGCTCAGCCGCGCATGGGAGAACCACGGGTCGAGGCTTTCGCCATAGGCGCCGTAGCCATACAGATAGAGTGGCACCGTCTTGCCGACGTCGTCGCGGCGGCGTACCAGGCTGATCGGGACTTGGGTGCCGTCGTTGGCAGTGGCCCACAGGCGTTCGCTGACATAGGCGTCGGCGTCAAAGGCACCGAGCACCGGGGTCTGCTTGAGCACTGACTGCGCGCCGTTGGCCAGTTCCAGCTGGCGCACCTGGGCCGGGCGATTGAGTGCCTCGTAGCGCAGGCGGATGCGCGTGCTGGCAAATTCCAGGCTGTCTTGCACGTACAGGCTGTAGGCCGCATCCGGCAGCTCGACGCGGTAAGGCGCCTGGCCTTGCGGGCGTACTTCAATGATGGGCAGGCCGCCTTCACGCAGGCTCAGCGCCAAGGCACTGGCATTCAGGCTGAGGCCTTCGAGCATGATGTTGTCGCGGTGGGCTACCAGCACCTGCCACTGTGCACGGCTGGGGACTGCCGCAGAGGGCGCCTGGTACAGGGCGAAGTTGATACCGTCCTGGTTGCTGCGGATAAACCAGCGCCAGTCGCCATCGAGCTGGCCGTGATCGGGGAAGTATTCATGGCCTTCTTCGCGTGCAGCCAGGCAGGTGAACTCGGCCAACGGCGTCTCGGCATCCAGCACCCAGGCTTCGCTGGTGGTCTTGCTGTTGAGCAGCAGGATCAGCTGGCGCTCGGAGCTGGCTCGGTAGCAGTGCAGAAAGAAGCGCCCGTCGTCTTCTTCGAACACCGTATGCGCATCAGCCTCGCCCAGGCTGAACCGGCGCAGGCGGCAGGGGCGATGGGTGTCGTCGAGTTCGGCGAAGAACAGCGTGCGGCTGTCGTTGGCCCAGGTCATGCTGCCGTCGCAGTCCTCGAAGGGCAGGGTGGTGATGGCGCCAGTGGCCAGGTCCTTGACATACAGCGTGTAGGTTTCTTCGCCATTGGTGTCGAGGCTGTAGGCCAGCAGCTGGTGGTCGGGGCTTACATTGAACGCGCCAAGCGACAGGAAGCCGCCGGCCGCCAGCTCGTTCGGGTCAAGCAACAGCTGTTCGGCGCTGGCGTCGACTGTGTTGGAATCATCTGCCGGGCGTGGGCAGCGGTAGTGGCGCGGGTACTCATCGCTAGCAGTGGTGCGGGTGTAGTACAGCCATGGCCCCCACGGCGAGGGCAGCGACAGGTCGGTTTCCAGAATGCGCCCTTTGATTTCCTCGAACAGCTTCTCGCGCAACGGCGCCTGATCGGCCAGGCAGGCCTCCTGATAAGCGTTTTCGGCCTGCAGGTAGGCGAGCACTTCGGCGCTGTCGCGCTGCTGCAGCCAGGCGTAAGGGTCGTTACCGGGGGCTTGCTGGGCGATCGGGGCAGTAATAGCGGGCATGTATGGTCTCTGGCGAAAGCGAATAGGGCCGGGCGACAGTGGCACCGGTGATCACGGGCAGACAGGCACCTGTGCCTAAAAGTGTTTATCATAGGCATCTCTTCGCCTGGCTTGCACGAACACCATGACCGAGAACGACTATACCCTTGCCTGGGGCCTGTATGCGGTGGCCGCCATCGGCTGCCTGCTGGTGACCTTCAAGCTGACTGGCTGGATGTGGCGCTGGCTGCGCGAACCGCTGCGGGTGCTGGTTGCGGTGCTGCTGCTGACGCCGACGATTGTCGACCCGGTCAAGGAAAGCTTCGCCCCGGCCATTGCCATCAGCGCGCTGGATATCGCCTTCAAGGTTGGCAACAACGCCTGGCGCGCGGCGTCCGATCTGGCCATGTACGGCATGATCGCCTTTGCTTTGTATCTGTTGTTCGTGCTGTTGCGCTGGCCGCTGGAAAAACGCGCCCGTGAGCGCCGCGAGCAAGCTGATGCAGCTGCCAGGCGGCAAGCCGCAGAAGACAGCGAAGTGCTGGTCGAGGCGCCGGTTGCCGCCGATCGCCACGACCGTTACCGCAATGATCCGCCGGCACCGGCCGCGCCTGGCCGTGGCCGGGTCGAGCCACGTCTCTGAGGGGAGCTGCAAGGCATGTGCGAACTGCTCGGCATGAGTGCCAACGTCCCCACTGATATCGTTTTCAGTTTTTCCGGGCTGATGCAGCGCGGCGGCCGCACCGGGCCGCACCGCGATGGCTGGGGCATCGGCTTTTACGAAGGGCGCGGCCTGCGCGTGTTTCAGGACCCGGCAGCGAGCAGCGAGTCGGAAGTCGCCAAGCTGGTGCAGCGCTACCCGATCAAGAGCGAAGTGGTGATCGGCCACATCCGCCAGGCCAACGTCGGCAAGGTCTGCCTGAGCAACACCCACCCGTTCGTGCGTGAGTTGTGGGGGCATAACTGGTGCTTCGCACACAACGGCCAGCTGCCGCAGTTCAGCGGCCAGCGCACCTTCTACCGGCCGGTCGGTGATACCGACAGCGAAGCGGCCTTCTGCGACCTGCTCAACCGCGTGCGCGATGCCTTCCCCGAGCCGGTCGAGGTCGAGCAACTGCTGCCGGTGCTGGTCGAGGCCTGCGCCGAGCACCGCAGCAAGGGCGTGTTCAACTGCCTGCTGAGCAACGGCGACTGGCTGTTCTGCTTCTGCTCGACCAAGCTGGTGCACATTACCCGCCGCGCGCCGTTTGGCCCGGCCCGGCTCAAGGACGTCGACATGATCGTCGACTTCCAGGCCGAAACCACGCCCAATGATGTGGTCACGGTGATCGCCACCGAGGCCCTGACCGAGAACGAAACCTGGAACCGCTACGAACCCGGACAATGGGCGTTGTGGCGGCATGGCGAATGTATCGCCCACGGGCAAAGCTAAGGACGCGGCATGTTCAGAAGTTATCTGCGGTTGCTGTTGTTCACCTGCGGCCTGCTGGCGGGCATTCAGGTCCCTGGCCTGGTCAAGGATTACGGCCAGCGCGTCGAGGCCCGTGTGCTCGAGTCGCGCGAGGCCTTGTCCGGCTTCCAGGAAACCGCCCAGCGCTTCTTCAAAGGCGACCTGCAAGCGCTGCTGCAGCATTACCGCACCAGCGAGGATCCGGTATTCATCAGCGATGCCAACAGCATCGAGAGCCTGCTGGTCCGCAACCAGTTACTGGAAAACGAGTGGCAGGCCATGCAGGGCTCGTGGCTGAGCCAGAGCTGGCACGTGCTGGCGCAGGCTGACCCGCAATTGCGCGAAGAGACCTTGAACAGCTACAGCTACCAGATTCTGCTGGTGCCCGAAGCCATCGGCTGGGGCCTGAGCGCAGGCTTTGTGCTGGCGTTCGTGGTCGAAAGCGTGCTGGTGCTGCTGGGCTGGGTCATCCTTGGCGGGCGGCGCGAGGTGGTCAAGGAAAGCTGGCGCTAAGCCGGCTGGCCGCCTCGGCGCCGCCGTACTCTGTTCTAGTCGATTCAGGAGTCCGCCAGATGCAAACCCTGCTTCTCAACTGCGACATGGGTGAAAGTTACGGCAACTGGCGCATGGGTCTGGATGCCGAGGTCATGCCCTACATCGACTGCGCCAATATCGCCTGTGGTTATCACGCGGGCGACCCGAGCATCATGCGCCGCACCGTGGCCCTGGCCCTGCAGCATGGTGTGACCATTGGCGCGCATCCGGCCTATCCGGATCTGGTCGGCTTTGGTCGTCGCTCGATGGCCTGCAGCAATGAAGAAATCCGTGATCTGTTGCACTACCAGATCGGTGCACTGGACGGCATCTGCAAGGTCCAGGGCGGGCGTGTGGCCTACGTCAAACCGCACGGCGCGTTGTACAACGACATGATGGCCGACCCAGTGAAGTTGCGCGCTGTGCTCGAAGCCGTAGCCGCCTACGACAGCAGCCTGCCGCTGATGCTGATGGCTACTGCTGATGACCGTGCGGCGCAGCAGCTGGGCGAGGAGCTGGGTGTCACCTTGTGGTTCGAGGCATTTGCCGATCGTGGCTACACGGCCAGCGGCCACCTGCTGTCGCGGCGGCTGCCGGGGGCAGTGCACCATGAGCCGGCGTTGATCATCGAGCAGGCGCTGCGCCTGGCCCGTGGCGAGACGTTGCTGGCAGACGACGGCAGCGCGCTGCGACTGAACGCCAGCACTTTGTGCGTGCACGGCGACAACGACAGCTCGCTGGCGGCGGTACGGCAGATTCGCCAGGCCCTGGATGCACTGGTGCAGCCATGAACCTGCGCATCGAGGCGGTGGCCATCGACAGCCTGATGGTGCGCTTGTTCGATCGCATAGATGAAGCCAACATGCCGTGGATCCTCGCTGCCAGCCAGCGCCTGAGCAGTGCCCTGGGCGCCGATCTGGTTGACCTGGTGCCGTCCTATACCACCGTGATGGTGCAGTTTCGGCAGTCACCGACTGCGGCGCGAGGGCTGATTATCGAAGCGCTGCAAAATCTGCAGCCGGATGCAGGCGCGGCGGGGCGCAAGCACGAAATTGCCGTGTGGTATGACCCCAGTGTCGGCCCCGAGTTGCCATTGCTGGCAGCGCGCAGTGGGCTGTCCGAGGCCGATGTGGTGCGCCTGCACAGTGAGCGTGAATACCCGGTATTTGCCCTTGGCTTTGCCCCAGGGTTCGGCTTCATGGGGCTGGTCGATGAACGCCTGGCCACGCCACGGCTGAGCACTCCGCGCAAGCGCGTGGCCGCTGGCAGCGTCGGCATTGCCGAGCGCCAGACGGCGGCCTACCCAGCAGTGTCGCCGGGCGGCTGGAACCTCATCGGGCGCACGCCGGTACGTTTGTTTGACCGCGAGCGCGAGGGCTACAGCTTGTTGCAGCCGGGTGACCGTGTGCGTTTCGTCGCGGTGGACCACGCCGAATTCATCAGCCTGGGTGGCGACGACAGCCCGCTGGAGGGTCAGGCATGAGTCTGTTGATCGAGGCCAGCACGCCGCTGTGTCAGCTGCAGGATGGCGGGCGCTTTGGCGTGCGCCATCTCGGCGTGACCCAGGGCGGGGCGCTGGATTGGGTGGCGCTGCACTGGGCCAACTGGCTGCTGGATAACGCCTTGCAGGCGCCGGTGGTGGAAATTCCCTTGGGTGGTTTCAGCGTGCTCGCCCAGCGCGACTGCTGCCTGGCCTTGGCGGGCGCTGATCTGGATGCACGAATCGATGGCCAGCCGCTCAAGCCCTGGCGCAGTTTTCATCTGCGTGCGGGGCAGCGGCTGAGCTTTACCCAGCCTCTGCACGGTGCTCGTGCTTATCTGGCTGCGCTTGGTGGTTTTCAGGCCGAGGCGGTAATGGGCAGTTGCGCCACGGTGGTACGCGAACAGCTGGGCGGGCTTGATGGCCAAGGTTCGGCGCTGATCAAGGGGCAGTTGCTGGCATGCGCCGAGGGCCTGCCGGCCGAGCGCGAGGTGCCAGCACAATCAAGGCCGGTGTACGCCGCCAAGCCTGCGCTGGATCTGGTAATGGGCGCACAACTGGGGCAGTTCAGCGGCACCAGCCTGTTCGAGGCGTTCAACCGGGACTGGACCCTGGACAGCCGCGCCGACCGCATGGGCATGCGCCTGCTCGGGCCGCAACTGGTGTACCAAGGCGAGCCGATGATCTCGGAGGGTATCCCTCTGGGCGCCGTGCAGGTGCCACCGGATGGCCAGCCAATCGTGTTGTTAAATGACCGGCAGACCATTGGCGGCTACCCGCGGCTGGGTGCATTGACGCCCTTGGCGCTGGCCCAGTTGGCCCAGTGCCTGCCGGGGGGGCAGCTGCGCTTCAGGGCGGTGCTGCAGGAGTTCGCCTGGCAGGAGCAGCAGGCTTACCTGCAACGCTGGGGCTGATCTGAACGGCCGGGGTTACTTGGCCAGGTACTTCATGGCGTCTTCCAGGCCGTGCAAGGTCAGCGGGTACATCTTGTCTTCGATCAGCTCGCGGATCAGGTGAGTCGACGTGGTGTGCTCCCAGGCCTGTTTGGGGTACGGATTGATCCACACCACCTTCTTGAATTTTTCCTTGATCCGCCGCACCCAGACATACCCGGCTTCCTCGTTCCAGTGCTCGACACTGCCGCCGGGCTGGGTAATTTCATACGGCGCCATGGCCGCGTCGCCGACGAACACCACCTTGTAATCATCGCCGTACTTGTGCAGCAGGTCGAAGGTGGCGAAGCGCTCGGCGTTGCGCCGCAGGTTGTTCTTCCACACCGACTCATACACGCAGTTATGGAAGTAGTAATACTCCAGGTGCTTGAACTCGGTCTTGCACGCTGAAAACAACTCCTCGCAAATGCGCACGTGGGCATCCATCGAGCCGCCTATGTCAAACAGCAATAGCAGCTTCACCGTATTGCGCCGCTCCGGGCGCATCTGGATATTGAGCAGGCCGGCATCGCGGGCGGTGTGGTCGATGGTGCCGTCGATGTCGAGCTCTTCGGCCGCGCCCTGGCGAGCGAACTTGCGCAGGCGGCGCAGGGCCAGCTTGATGTTGCGCGTGCCCAACTCGACCTGATCATCGAGGTTCCTGTACTCGCGCTGCTCCCAGACCTTGACCGCCTTGCCGCGGCGCTCGCCGGCGTCGCCAACGCGAATGCCTTCAGGGTTGTAGCCGCCGGAGCCGAACGGGCTGGTGCCGCCGGTGCCGATCCACTTGTTGCCACCGGCATGGCGTTTTTTCTGTTCTTCGAGGCGTTTCTTGAATTCTTCGATGAGCTTGTCCAAACCGCCCAACGACTGGATCTGCGCGCGTTCCTCATCGGTCAGCGAACGCTCGAACTCCTTGCGTAGCCAGTCTTCAGGGATCAGCGCCTCAAGGTGCCGGTCGAGGTTTTCCAGGCCTTGGAAGTACGCTGAAAAAGCCCGGTCGAACTTGTCGAAGTGGCGTTCATCCTTGACCAGAATGGTCCGCGCCAGAAAGTAGAACTCGTCCATGTCGGCGAATACCACCCGCTGCTGCAGGGCATTGAGCAGGTCGAGCAGTTCACGCACCGACACCGGCACCTTGGCCGCGCGCATTTCGTTGAACAGGTTGAGCAGCATGACTGGCTCCTGTCAGCGATTACCGCGCCGGCTCATGAACGCCAGGCGCTCGAGCAACTGCACGTCCTGCTCGTTCTTGACCAAGGCGCCGGCCAGCGGCGGGATGGCCTTGGTCGGATCACGCTCGCGCAGGACCGCTTCGCCGATATTGTCGGCCATCAGCAGCTTGAGCCAATCGACCAGCTCGGAGGTCGAGGGTTTTTTCTTCAGGCCCGGTACCTTGCGCACATCGAAGAACACATCCAGCGCCTCGCTGACCAGCGACTGCTTGATGTTCGGGTAGTGCACATCGACGATCTTCTGCAAGGTGTCGCGATCAGGGAAGGCGATGTAGTGGAAGAAGCAGCGGCGCAGAAACGCATCCGGCAGCTCTTTTTCGTTGTTGGAGGTAATGATGATGATCGGGCGCTGCTTGGCCTTGATGGTCTCGTCGATTTCGTAGACGTAGAACTCCATCTTGTCGAGTTCTTGCAGCAGGTCATTGGGAAACTCGATGTCGGCCTTGTCGATCTCGTCGATCAGCAGAATGACCCGCTCTTCAGCCTCGAAGGCTTCCCACAACTTGCCCTTTTTAAGGTAGTTCCGCACATCGTGGACCTTGTCCACACCCAGCTGCGAGTCGCGCAGGCGGCTGACCGCATCGTACTCGTAGAGGCCTTGATGGGCTTTGGTGGTGGATTTGATGTGCCAGGTGATCAGCTTCGCGCCAAACGATGCCGCCAGTTGCTCGGCGAGCATGGTCTTGCCGGTGCCGGGCTCGCCTTTGATCAGTAGCGGGCGTTCGAGGGTAACTGCCGCATTGACCGCCAGTTTCAGATCATCGGTGGCGACGTAGTCGCGGGTGCCTTCGAACTTCATCAACCAATCCTCTGCAAGTGTCTGGGCCGGCCCAGGCAAGGCTATCTAAATGTGTACTGGACTATACGCCGCACCTGGGCAGCTGCAAACGCAGACCGGGTATTCAGTCTCTGAATGGTGCGTCGCGCCGCCTTTCATTCAGTGTCAGGCGCGGGCCTTTCATAGCGCGCACTGAACGCCTGGATGAAGCCATTGCGCAGGATCTGCAGAAACGCCTCGAAGCCATTGATGTTCTGCTGATGCACACTGCCGCTGAGCTCGACGCGGGTGGCGAACTGGTTTTCCGGCTGGTTTTTCAGCACGGTTTCGGTAGTGCCGACCACCGCTTCCCAGATCGAACGGAAAAAGCTTTTGTCTTTGTTCTCGACGTCTTGCTGCCAGTTGAATACTTCCACATTGCGCAGCAGCGGTTTGATGTAGCCCTTTAGTCGGCCTTTTTCGGCCTGAGCCTCGATCACCACGTCGCCATTGCCGGCATTGAAGTCGAACTTGCCATAGGCACTGGCGAAGTCATTCATCTTGCGCAGTTCAATGCCAGTAGCGCGCAGGCGGAACTCGAAATCATCGAAGTCGCTGAACGGGTCAAAGGTCGCCTTGCTCTCGACCTTGGCATCGCCGAGCAGGCGCGCGGTGCCTTCGAAGCTGGCGTCGCGGCGGCCCTCGGCATCGCGCACATTGGTCAGGTTGCGGATGCTCGCCTTCAACTGCGTGGCCTTGAGCGTTACCGGCGGCTTGGAGTTGAAGTTGCGGAAGGTCAGCGTACCGTCATCGATGCGCACTTCGTTGAGGGTGATCGGCAGCAGTTTTTCCAGCTGCTGGCGCCAGTCGGTGCCTTGACCGGTCTGCGAGTTCTGCTTGTTGCCACCGTCGACGAAGTTAAGCTCCGGGCGCAGGAAGGTCACCTCGGCCACCACTGCGTGGTCGTACCACAGCGAATGCCAGCTCACCGAAAAGTCGACTTTCGGCGCATCGACAAACGGCACCGGTACCTTGCCAGTGGTCTTGACGATCTTAAGGCCGTTGATCTGGTAGGCGCCGCGCCACCATGCCAGGTCGACGTCGCTGACCTGGCCGCGGTAATCACCCATGTCGGCCAGTTTTTCGTTCAAGTAGTCGCGCATCAGGTAGGGCAGGGCCAGGTGCACGGCAAGCAGTATCACAAGCAGGCTGACCAGGGCGACCAGTGGCCGGCGATAGCGGGCTGTCATGAGGGCTCTCCAAAGCAGGTTGAGCGGTTGACCGCAGGCATCGCCGGGGAGTTCGACCGGGCTTTACGCTGCTGGCGGGCAGGCTTACCCTTGAGGCTTTCCCCGCTCGGTTAAGGACCCTGCCAATGAGCCGTATCTACGCAGACAACGCCCATTCCATCGGCAACACGCCGCTGGTGCAGATCAACCGCATCGCCCCGCGCGGGGTGACCATCCTGGCCAAGATCGAGGGGCGCAACCCCGGCTACTCGGTCAAATGCCGGATCGGCGCGAACATGGTCTGGGACGCCGAAGGCAGTGGCAAACTCAAACCGGGCATGACCCTGGTCGAGCCGACTTCGGGCAACACCGGTATCGGCCTGGCCTTCGTTGCCGCCGCCCGTGGCTACAAGCTGCTGCTGACCATGCCCGCTTCGATGAGCCTGGAGCGGCGCAAGGTGCTCAAGGCGCTGGGCGCCGAGCTGGTGCTGACCGAGCCTGCGCTGGGCATGAAAGGCGCCATCGACAAGGCCAACGAAATCGTTGCTTCGGACCCGCAGATGTATTTCCAGCCTGGCCAGTTCGACAATCCGGCCAACCCGGCTATCCATGAAAAAACCACCGGCCCGGAAATCTGGAACGACACCGACGGCGCGGTTGACGTGCTGGTTGCAGGCGTCGGCACGGGCGGCACCATCACTGGTATTTCCCGTTACATCAAGCACACCCAGGGCAAGCCGATCCTGTCAGTTGCGGTCGAGCCGGTGGCCTCGCCCCTGATCACCCAGGCGCTGGCCGGCCAGGAGCTCAAGCCCAGCCCGCACAAGATTCAGGGCATTGGCGCCGGGTTCATCCCGAAGAACCTTGATCTGTCGATTGTCGACCAGGTCGAGACGGTCAGCGATGACGAAGCCAAGGCCATGGCCCTGCGCCTGATGCAGGAGGAGGGCATTCTCTGCGGTATCTCCTGTGGTGCAGCGATGGCTGCGGCCGTGCGCCTGGCCGAAAAACCAGAGATGACCGGCAAGACCATTGTGGTGATCCTGCCCGACTCGGGCGAGCGCTATCTGTCGAGCATGCTTTTCTCTGACCTGTTTACCGAGCAGGAAAACCAGCAGTAAAATCCTGTGTCATGGCGGCTCTTGAGCAAACCGAGAGCCGCCTTGGATTCCCGGCGCAGGGCGTGTACCGCGCAATTGCCTGACCCCGCGCAATACCCCGCGAAAGCCTTTATTACAAAATCTTCAACATTGCTATCCGGCGCAACCTGTTTTTACTGCGGGCGGATGGGTTTATGATGTTCGGCTATCTGCAAGTGATGGCCTGATTTCCTACTCCAAGGAGTGTTGCATGAGCTTTTCCTTCGTCGCCAAGGCGGGTGTCCTGCTGGTGTTCTTCGGCAGCGTGCTGTACGTCCATTTGCGCGGCAAGGCGCGCTTGCCCGTGCTGCGCCAGTTCGTCAACCATTCGGCGCTGTTCGCCCCCTACAACAGCCTGATGTACCTGTTCTCCGGCGTGCCGTCCAAGCCATACCTGGATCGCCAGCGCTTCCCTGAGCTGGATGTGCTCAAGGACAACTGGCCGGTGATCCGTGAAGAGGCCATGCGCCTGTTCGACGAGGGCTACATCCGCGCCGCCGAAAAAGACAACGACGCAGGCTTTGGCTCCTTCTTCAAGAAGGGCTGGAAGCGCTTTTACCTGAAGTGGTACGACAAACCGCTGCCGTCCGCCGAGGCGTTGTGCCCGAAGACCGTCGAGCTGGTCAGCAGCATCCCCAGCGTCAAGGGCGCGATGTTTGCCCTGCTGCCAGGTGGTAGCCACCTGAACCCACACCGCGACCCGTTCGCCGGTTCGTTGCGCTATCACCTCGGGCTGTCCACACCCAACTCCGACAACTGCCGCATCTACGTCGACGGCGAGCCGTATGCCTGGCGTGACGGGGAAGACGTGATGTTCGACGAGACCTTTGTGCACTGGGTCAAGAACGAGACCGACATCACTCGGGTGATCCTGTTCTGTGACATCGAGCGGCCGCTGACCAGCCCGCTGATGACCCGCATCAACCGTAAGGTCAGTGCCTTCCTCGGCCGTGCTACTGCACCGCAGAACACCGATGACGAGCGCGTCGGCGGGATCAACCAGGCCTATGCCTGGAGCAAGCGCTTCAGCAACAAGCTCAGCACCCGGGTCAAACAGTTCAAGCGCGCCAACCCGAAGGCCTACCGCATTCTGCGGCCGATCCTGGCCGTACTGGTGGCTTACCTGCTGTATCGCTGGTTGTTCTGACTCAGCGAAACTCTGCGGGGATGGCGTGGCGCAACACGCCTTCCTCGAACTCCAGCGTTCCAGCTTCGCGCTGGGTCAGCAAGTAATAGAGCAAGGTGTCGAGCGACTGCGTCGGCGGCACCTGCACCGCCAGCATCTTCACCGCCTGCTCCACTTCGCTGGGGCAACCGAACTCGCTCAGCGCTGCGCGCACCGGCTCCAACGCCCCAGCTAACTTGACCAGCACGCGAAACACGCTGGCGCCGCCACTGTTGCTCAACGCCGCAAACCACACCTCGCCATCGGCTTCGCTGACGCTGATCAGGTCGCCGGGGGCGATGCCGTAGGCGTAGAACGGGATGCTGTCGATCAGGTAGCCAGCCTCTGTCTGCTGCGCCCACAGGCCTTCCACCGAAGCCGGAGGGTAGCCTTGCGCATCCTGCTCCAGGCGGAACAGGATCTTTTTGAACACCGGCGAGTGCTCCGTGCTCATGAGCGCGCCTGCGCCAGCGCGCGCGGTGCAGGCCTGAGTACCAGCCACAGCGCGACGCCGATCAGCAGCCCGCCGTACAGGTGGCCCATCGACAGCGACTCATCCAGCAACCAGGCGCCCCACAGCACGCCGAAGACCGGGATCAGGAAGGTCACGGTACTGGCCTTGACCGGGCCGATCTCGGCCAGCAGGCGGAAGTACAGGATGTAGGCAAAAGCCGTGCATAGCAGGCCCAGCCCGAGCAACGACAACCACACCTGCCAGCCGCCCCAACTGGCAGGTGGCTGGCTGAGGGCGCTCCAGGCGAACAGTGGGCTCAACAGCAAGGTTGCGCCGAGCATGCTGCCCAGGGCCGACAGGCGGCTGTCCAGGCCGCTGATCCAGCGCCGCGCGAGGTAGCCGGCAAAGCCGTAGCAGGTGGTCGCGGCCAGGCACGCCAGCGCGCCTTGCACCAGGGCCAGGTCCAGTGCCACCGGGCCGGCGCCACTGAGGATGCCGACGCCGAGCAGGCCAAGAAAAATCCCCGCCAGCTTGCTGGCCGTCATTGGCTCGTGGAAGAACAGCGCGCCGATCAGCACGCCCATCAGCGGCGTGGTGGCGTTGAAGATCGCCGAGTAACCCGCAGGCAGCACCTGCGCGGCCACCGAGTAGAACGTCGCCGGGATGCCCGAGTTGATCATGCCCAGCAGCAGGCAGGCGCCGAGCTTGCCGTTGAACTGCCATGGCACCCGCGCCACGGTCAGGATCGCGATCAAGCCCAGGCACGCGATCGAGACCCGGAAAAACGCCGTCGGTACCGTGCCGAGCTCCGGGGCGATGATGCGCATGAACAGGAAACTGGCCCCCCAGACAGCGGCAAGGGTCAGCAGGCGGGCGAGGGCGATGGGGCTCACGGGGGTCTCCAGAATCAGGGCAGGGTGGGAGTGTACGTGAGTGCGCTGGGCAGGTTCTTGTCCTTTCTTGCTGCGCTACTAAGCTGAGCGCTTGAACCCTGCAGAGGCATCGGTATGTCCCAGCACTGGCCCGCCAGCGAAATCGCCCGCAGGGTACTCGATGGCTTCGATAACTACCGCGAGCACTTCCGGCAGATAACCCTGGGTGCGCGCGAGCGATTCGAGCGCGCTGACTGGCACGACAGCCAGCGGGCGGCAGCTGCGCGGATCAGCTTGTATGAGGAGAAGGTCGTCGAGGTCAATGGCTGGCTGCGCGAGGGATTTGCCGAGGCGCTATTGCTCGATGTCGCACAATGGCCGTTGGTCAAAAGCGCCTACATTGGGCTGATCAATCCGCGGCTGGACGATGAGTTGGCCGAGACTTGGTACAACTCACTGTTCTGCAGCCTGTTCAGCCATGACCTGATCAGCGACAGCTGCATGTTTATCCACACCACCCGGCCGGCCCTGCGCGACCATCAGCGCGCTGCGCAGACGCGCATTTATCAGGCCGACGGTAGCTTGAGCGGGTTGTTGCACCGGGTGTTTGCCGATTACCCGTTCAGTGTCGACTATGCGGACTTGCCCAGCGACGTCAGCCGCCTTGAACAGCAACTGCGCCGCAGCTTGCCCGACTGGGTGTGCAAGGACCCGAGCCTGGCACTGGAGCTGTTTGCGCCGGTGCTGTACCGCAACAAAGGTGCGTATCTGGTAGGCCGTTTGTACACCCGGGATGAGCAGTGGCCACTGGTGATCCCACTGCTGCACCGCGAAGGTCATGGCCTCGAGGCGGACGCGGTGATCACCGACGAAGCCGAGGTGTCGATCATTTTCTCTTTCACCCGCTCCTATTTCATGGTCGATGTGCCGGCGCCGGCGGAGTTCGTCAGCTTTCTCAAACGTATTTTGCCCGGCAAACATGTGGCCGAGCTGTATACCTCGATTGGCTTCTACAAGCATGGCAAGTCGGAGTTCTATCGGGCGCTGATCAATCATCTGGCCAGCAGCGACGACCGCTTCGTCATGGCGCCGGGTGTGCGCGGCATGGTCATGAGCGTGTTTACCCTGCCGGGCTTCAGTACGGTGTTCAAGATCATCAAGGACCGTTTCGCACCGTCAAAAACAGTCGACCGCGCTACCGTGATCGACAAATACCGCCTGGTAAAAAGCGTCGATCGGGTCGGGCGCATGGCCGACACCCAGGAGTTCGCCGACTTTCGCTTCCCGCGGAAAAAGTTCGAGGCCGCGTGCCTGGCCGAGTTGCTGGAAGTGGCCCCGTCCACCGTGGTGCTGGAGGGCGACACGGTGCTGATCCGCCACTGCTGGACCGAACGGCGGATGACGCCGCTGAATCTGTATCTGGAACAGGCCAGCGACGCCCAGGTGCTGGAGGCGTTGGAAGATTACGGCCTGGCGATCAAGCAGCTGGCGGCGGCCAATATCTTCCCCGGTGACATGCTGCTGAAGAACTTCGGCGTAACCCGCCATGGGCGGGTGGTGTTTTACGATTACGACGAAATCTGCTTTCTCGATGAGGTCAACTTTCGCCATATCCCGCCGCCGCGCTATCCCGAAGACGAGATGTCAGGCGAGCCGTGGTATTCGATCGGCATCCATGATGTGTTCCCGGAAGAATTCCCACCGTTTCTGTTCGCCGATATCGGCCAGCGCCGCCTGTTCAGCAAGCTGCACGGGGAGCTATACGACGCCGATTACTGGAAAGGGCTGCAGGCGGCCATTGCCGGCGGCAAGGTCATCGATGTGTTCCCTTATCGACGTCAGCCGCGCGAATGACGGTCAGCCCTTGAGGCATTTCAGTTCACTGAAGCTGGTGCGCACCTTGCTCAGGCGCTCTTGCAGGAACTGACGCTGGGCGGATGTGCTGTCCTTGATCAGGTCGACCAGCAGGCCGCGCGCCTGGAGTTCGGTGTTGTTGAACGCCTTGCGATAGTCCTGCGTCCACAGGCTTTCTTTGTGCTGCAGCAGCTGTGCGATGCGCGGTTCGAAGCTGGGCGTCGCACGTTGCTGCATGGCCAGCAGCAACTGTTGCTGCCAGTGCGCGCGGTTGGCGATCCACTGGCGGTTCTGGTCGCCCAAGGCTTGCGACCAGTTCTGCACGCGCAGGCGCTGGGCGGCGTTGAGCTCGCCCAGCCAGGGCTTGATGCGTTTCTCCATACGTTCGGCGCGTTTGCTGATCTGCTTGGCCAGCGGCGTGTCGACGTAGGTGCGCTGGCGCTCGCGGATGTCATCCGCGAATGCCTGGCGCATCTCTTCGACCTGCTGATCATCCATGCCGCGCAGCAGCTCGACGGCGGACGGAGTGATTGCTTCGGTGACCCGGGCAATCGCCTCGCGGGCCTCTGCTGTGCGCTGCTGCAAGGCCTGATCGGTGACTTGATCCTCGGCAACCATCGCACGCATGCGGTCGAGCCAGTCGAGGTAGCCGGGCAGCTGTGTGGTGCAGTGCCACGCCAGATGCGCCTGCAAGCGCTGGTCGAGCCAGTTTTTCTGCTCGCGGTTCATGTCCAGATAATCGCCCAGCGACCACGGCACCAGCGTGTCGAGGTTGCGATAGGCAAGGTCGATGCGGCTGCAGCCGAGCAGGGTGGCGGCGCAGAGCAGGGCGACAAGGCTGAAGCGCAGGGCGTTGGTCAGGCAGACAGGCATGAGCGAATCCTTGCAAGAGCGTGCCAGCAATAGACGCAGCGGCGGGTTTGCAGTTCAGTCGAACCAGCGGTCGGGCGAGGCGGCGGGTTCAGGTGTAGAATAGCCGCCTTGTCTTGAGGAACATCGGAAATGGCTCTACTTGGGCGTTACAACAGTTTGCAAATCGTCAAGCACGTCGAATTCGGCCTGTACCTGGATGGCGGCGCCGACGGCGAAATCCTCCTGCCGCGGCGTTACATCCCCAAGGATACGCCCACCGAGCTCGATGACTGGCTCAACGTGTTCATCTACCTGGACAGCGAAGACCAACTGATCGCCACCACCGAGAAGCCCAAGGTGCAGGTCGGCGAGTTCGCCAGCCTGAAGGTAAAAGATATCAATGGGGCTGGTATCTTCCTCGACTGGGGCCTGAGCAAAGACTTGCTGATGCCCTACTCGGAAGAGAAGCGCTCGCTGAAGATCGGCGATTACTGTGTTGTCCACGTCTACCTGGACAAACGCACCCGCCGCATCACCGCCACCGCGCGGCTGGACCGCTACCTCGACCTGACCCCGGCCGCGTACACCGCAGGCCAGCCGGTTGAGCTGCTGGTGGCCGATGAAACCGATCTCGGCTTCAAGGCGATCATCAACAACCGCCATTGGGGATTGATTCACAAGAACGAGATATTCAAGTTCCTGCGTTCGGGCATGCACGAGAAGGGCTTTATCAAGGAAGTGCGCCAGGACGGCAAGATCGCCCTGAGCCTGCAGCCGGTTGGTCAGGCCCTGGCCGATGGCCTGCAAGAGCAGATCATGGCCAAGCTGGAAGCTGCTGGCGGCACTCTGGCAGTGTGTGACAAGAGTGATCCGCAGGTGATCAGCGGCCTGTTCAACGTCAGCAAGGGCAACTTCAAGAAAGCCATTGGCGCGTTGTTCAAGGCCGGCCGTATCGTCATCCTTGACGATCGCATCGAGCGGGTCTGATCAGTCCTGGACGAAGGTGCGGAAGTCCAGCTGCTCGCCGCCCGGCCGGGTGTCGCGCAGCAGCGAATCGCGGTCAGCGCTGAGGGCCAGACTGATGGTCGAGCGGCGCTTGCCGGCGTTGCGCACTTCCAGTTGCTCCTGGTGCGCACGCAGGTAGTTGATCGGCACTTTCAAGTGCTGCAGCTCGTCTGACTCCGGGCTGTGCAGCAGCAGGTTGACCCAGTCAGGCTGGCCTTTGACCAGCAGCCGCATCGGGATGTCGAACCACCACAGGTTGCGCTTGGGGTCGAGGATGGCGAACAGGCAGTTGTCGCTGGTCAGCACCGGCCGGGCCAGCGCTTGGTTGCGCCGGGCGATGGCGGCGGGTTTGTCGAGTTTCATGCAGGTTCCTGCGGGTTGACGCTTGAGATGACCTGACATTGTGCGGGGTGGCGCGCGGGCGAGCAAGGCTTGCACACGCTGATGTCGCTTTACCCGGCTGCCTGCAATGGGCGGCAGTTTGCCGATGTTTCAGCGCCTGATGGTTTTGCGCGCAAGGCAATGATCGAGAAAAAAATGAAACTCTCGGCAAAAGCCACCGGTCGATTCGTATGTCGACGCGGTTATCTCGCGTCTTTGCCTAAAAGGAACTTCCCCATGAGTGGCACCAAAGACAAAGCGAAAGGCTTGGCCAACGAAGCGGTAGGTAACATCAAGCAAGGTGTCGGCAAGGTCACCGACAATGACAAGCTGCGTGCAGAAGGCAAGGCGCAGGAAGTCAAAGGCGAAGCACAGCAGAAAGTCGGCGATGTCAAAGACGCGGTTAAAAAGCCATAAGCGCTCATTCCTAGGAAAACGGCTATCCAAGGGTTGATGCCGGTAAGTTAAGGTTTGAATGCTGATTTTGGGGCTGCTCTGCAGCCCTTCGCGGGCAAGCCCGCTCCCACAGGATCGCGCACAGTCTGACTCCAGCACTGTACCTGTGGGAGCGGGCTTGAGCGAAGGGCCGTAGAGCGGCCCCAATTGCCTTTGATGAGCAATGAACAGCAACGCGCCTGGCGTGGTCTATTAGACTTGCATGCATACCATAAGGCCTGTCGCATCGTCGGCCGGCAGCCAAGATGATCGAGCGGCGAAAGGAGACGCTATGATTTTTAACGCCTTGCAGGGCCTCCCCCTGCACCGTGTGCTGGTGCGCACCGTCAGTGAGTTTCTCGATGACGAGATGTCCACCTACGCGTCGGCTCTGGCCTACCAGATGCTGTTTTCGCTGTTCCCGTTCCTGCTGTTCCTGATTGCCCTGATCGGTTTCCTGCACCTGCCTGACTTCTTCTCCTGGCTGCGCTTGCAGTCCGAGCTGGTGCTGCCGCCGCAGGCACTGGAACAGGTCAATCCGGTGATCGACCAATTGCAGCAGTCCAAGGGTGGCCTGCTCTCGGTGGGTATCGTGATTGCCCTGTGGACCGCCTCGGCCGGTGTGCGCTTGATGATGAGTGCGATGAACGCCGCTTACGACGTTCCGGAAGGGCGCCCGGTGTGGAAGCGCATCCCGCTGTCGATCTTCTACACCATCGGCATCGCCGGGATGCTCCTGGCAGCGGCGGCGTTGATGGTATTGGGCCCACAGGTAATGGAGTGGATTGCGGCCCAAGTGGGCATGCAGGAGTTCATCGTTACTCTGTGGACGATCGTGCGCTGGCCGGCAATCGTCGTGCTGATGATGGTCGCGGTGGCGTTGATCTACTACGTCATGCCGGACGTGAAACAGAAATTCAAGTTCATTACCCCAGGCTCGGTGCTGGCGGTGGTGGTGTGGATCATCGCCTCGCTGGGCTTTGGTTATTACGTCAAGACCTTCGCCGACTACAACGCCATGTACGGCAGCATCGGGGCAATTATCGTGCTGCTGCTGTACTTCTATATTTCAGCCGCCGTACTCTTGCTTGGCGCCGAGATGAACGCGGTGATCGAGCACATGTCCGCCGAGGGTAAAGACCCAGGCGAGAAGGACTTTGACGGCCACAAGCCGAAGGAGACCGTGTCTGTGCTGGGTCATGAGCGTCCGGTGGCGACCGAACCCCCGAGCCCAGAGCCGAACCGCTGATGATCCGTGACATCCTGAAAATGGGCGATGAGCGCCTGCTGCGCATCGCCCCGCCTGTTCCCGAACACCTGCTTGGCAGCGCCGAGCTACAGCAGTTGATCACCGATATGTTCGAGACCATGCACCACGTCGGTGGCGTTGGCCTGGCCGCGCCGCAGATCGGCGTCGACCTGCAACTGGTGATCTTCGGCTTCGAGCACAGCGAGCGCTACCCGGACGCCGAGGCAGTGCCGCAGACCATTCTGCTCAACCCGGTCATTACACCGCTGTCGAGTGAGACCGAGGAGGGCTGGGAGGGCTGTCTGTCGGTGCCGGGCTTGCGCGGTGTGGTGCCGCGGTTCACGCGCATCAGCTACAGCGGCATCGACCCTGAGGGCAACTTGATCGAGCGCGTCGCTGAAGGCTTCCATGCGCGGGTCGTGCAGCATGAGTGTGATCATCTGATCGGTCGCCTGTATCCATCGCGGATCCAGGACTTCTCCCGGTTTGGCTACACCGAGGTGTTGTTCCCTGGGCTGGACATCGGCGACGACTGATCACGGCCGAGCGCGACCAGGTTTTTGCTGCGCTGATAGCGCGCCAGACGCATGCTCAGCGCCTCGGGCAGATCATGCGCGGGGGCAAAGCCCAATCGCTGATAGAACGGCAGTAGCTCCGGGTGGCAGAACAGCCACACGGGGCCCGATGCAGTTGCCAGCGAGGCCTCGATCAACTGCCCAGCGATGCCACGCCTACGCCACTGTGGGTCGACCAGCAGCCCGGTCAGCCATTGACCGTGGCCCACCGGGCTCAAGCTCATCCCCGCAACGATTGCGCCCGCACGCGCTACCCACAGCGCGCCGCCGGCTGCCGAGCGCATGCGCGAGCCTTGCTGGCGATAGAAGTGATCAAGCAGGCGTTGCTCCAGTCCGCAGAGGGGCGCGTAGGTCAGGGCAGTCATCGTGTGTTCCAGTTCAGCGGTAGCGGGCGCCCGGGGGGCAGACTGTTGCACATTGCGCAAGGCTGTATGTCCTACCGTGGGGTTCAAGTATTGCGTAACAGGCGTAAAATTGTCTCATCCCCTCAGCAGTACGACAAAGCGGGACCGGTACTTCGTGCCATCGGTGCACTCGATGACAACTTCTCCGCGCCAATGACGGCGGACTGAAGTCAATCGCTCAGCTTGATCGCCTCAAAGGCCAACTCTCATGAAAGCTCTACTGATTCTTGCACTCTTCGGTGTGTCCTCGTTCGCCTTCGCAAAAGAGGCTCAACCGGTGTCCAGCCCACCTGTGGCGGTGCAATATGAATACGGCACCAACCTCGACATCAAACGTGTGATCAGCCTGTCGACCCTGCCCAATGTCTGCGATGTGGTGCCTGCCACCATGACTTACGAGGACCATCAGGGCCAGGTCCATACTCTGCAGTACCGGGCGATGGGTGAGGGTTGCAGCCAGGGCTGATCAGGCCTTGGCCAGTGCCTGACGGACGGCCTCCAGGCCTTGTTTGAGCTGTGCTCGGCTGGTGGCTGCCGACAGGCTGATCCGCACGGCCTTGACCTCATCCACACCAATCGCGAAAACGTTGCCGGGAACGACCTCGACCCCGCGCCTGCGGCAATCAGCGGCCAGCGCCTCGGCGCCGGCCGGTGCCGCTACCCATACGTGCGGTGAGGCCTGCCGGTCGTCGAGCAACGCCGCGCCCAATACACTGCGGGCCAGTCGCCAGCGCTCGGCGGTCTCCTGGCGGTTCCAGGCCAGGCGGCGGGCGGCAGTACCGTCGGCGATCCACTGGCAGGCGATATGCAGATCCAGCGGCGAGACCGACCAGTGACTTGCCTGGCTGTGCGGCTCGATCTGCGCGAGCAGGGACGGCTGGGCCACGATCCAACCCACGCGCAAGCCGGCGGCAACCGTTTTCGAAAGGCTGCTTACCAGAATTCCGCGCCCCTCAAGCAAGGGGTACAGCGGTGGCTGCTCGCTCAGTGCGCCGTACACATCATCTTCGATCACCAACAGCTGATGGCGTTTGACCACCTCGGCGATGGCCTGGCGGCGTGCCGCGTCCATGCAGGTTGAGGTCGGGTTGTGCAGGGTCGGGGTGATCACCAGCACGCGGGCGCCGCTGGCACGCGTGACGCGGTCCAGCTCATCCGGACGCAGGCCGTGCTCATCCAGCGCCACGCCGTGCACTGGCAAACGCAATTGCCGGCACGCCGCCTTGATCCCAGGCGCCGTCAGCGCCTCGACCATCACCGCTTCACCGTCCTCGCACACTGACTGCAACACGCAGTTCAGCGCGTATTGCGCGCCGGCACACAGCAGCAGCTCGTCGGTCGCGAGAGTCAAGCCGCGTTCGGCCAGCCAGCGTGCCCCGTGTACGCGCCCCGCCAGCAGTTGCTCAGGCCCCAGGTAATGCTCGAGCAAGCCAGACTGCTCGAGTTCTAGCAGCCTGTGCAGGCTGGCCTGCAGATCTCGGTTGTCGGGTTCGACCACTGGCACGTTGGTCGACAGGTCGATCACCGCTTGTTCTGCATCGTGGCGCTTGAGCCGGAACAGGGTGGCTTCCTTGCTGCCCGCCAGCACATAGGTACCACGCCCCACCGCGCCAGCGACCAGATGACGGGCAGCGGCTTCGCGGTAGGCTTGCTGGGTGGTGCTTGGGTTGAGCCCGAGCGCCCAGGCCAGGCGCCGCTGCGGCGGCAGGCGCTGGCCAACCTTGAGCTCACCGCGCTCGATGGCGTCGGCGATGGCATCGACAAGCGCCAGATAACGCGGCTGATCGCTGGCAGTCAGCGTCGGGATCCACATGAAATTGCCACCCATGCAATATATCGATTTACCCATACAATGCCCCGCGCCTAGGATCAGGGCAACTCACACGATGAAGGAAGATCGTCATGTTCGACCTGGCCGCACTGCGCGAAGCTGCTGATTTCGTCCACCAACACCTGCCCGCAACGCCGCAGCATGTCTGGCCGCTGCTGGCCGAGCGGGCCGGCTGCGAAGTGTGGGTCAAACACGAAAATCACGCCCCGACCGGCGCGTTCAAGGTGCGCGGTGGCCTGGTCTACGTGCGTTCGTTGTTGGCCCACGGGCAGCCGCCGAAAGGGCTGGTCACGGCCACACGCGGCAACCACGGCCAGAGCATGGCGTTGGCCGCGCGCCAGGCGGGTATCCCGCTGGTGATCGTCGTGCCGCAAGGCAACTCGCGGGAGAAAAACGCCGCCATGCGGGCCTTGGGCGCCGAGCTGATCGAGCATGGTGCCGACTTCGATCTGGCCCGCGAAGAAGCCGCGCGGTTGGCCAACGAGCTGGGCTACCAGATGGTGCCGTCGTTCCACCCGGAGCTGGTGCGCGGCGTGGCGACCTATGCCTTGGAGCTGTTCGATGCGGTCGCCGCGCTGGACTGCGTGTACGTGCCGATCGGCATGGGCTCGGGCATCTGCGGGTTGATCCAGGCGCGCAACCTGCTTGGGCTCAAGACCGAAATCGTCGGCGTGGTCTCGACTGCCGCCGACGCCTACGCGCAGAGCTTTGAACAGGGCCGCATCGTCACCACCGCCACGGCCAACACCTTTGCCGATGGCATGGCCTGTCGGATGCCGCACCCGGATGCCTTTGCCCTGATCCATCAGCATGCCGCGCGGATCGTGCGGGTGACCGATGACGAGATCGCCGAGGCCATGCGCATTTACCACGAAACCACTCACAACACTGCTGAGGGAGCTGGCGCTGCAGGTTTGGCTGCGCTGTTGCAGGAACGTGAGCGGCAGAAGGGCAAGCGCGTTGCGGTGGTGCTCAGTGGCGCGAATATTGATCGTCAACGTTATGCGCAGGTCTTGAGCGGCTGAATACCCAGACGGCGCTGGCGTACTCTTAAACGGGTAAGTGAAGATCGGCGCAACCGGGAAGCAGGCAATTTCTTCCAATACCGGCGCCGTTGGCCTGTGGCTTAATCAGCGCCTCCTGATCTGTCGCGTAGCTATTACACATGCCTTTTTCCAACGGATTTCTGCTGAGCCTGTCGCTGTGTCTGGACATCGGCATCGCCAATATCGCCATGATCACCCTGGCCATGCAGCGTGGTTTCCTTCAGGGGTTCTGGTTGGGCCTGGGCACCTGCGTGGGTGACTTGATCTACGCCATCGCAGCATTGGCCGGGATGACCGTGCTGCTGCAGTTCGAGAGTGTGCGCTGGGTACTGTGGCTTGGTGGTTCGGCGTTGTTGATCTGGTTTGCGCTGAAGATGCTGCTGGCCGCCTGGCGCGGTGGGCATCTGGATGCGCGCGCCGAGGTGGTGGTCGAGTCGGGTTGGCGCGAGTTTGCGCGAGGGGTGTTTCTGGCGATGTCGTCGCCGAGCGCGATCCTCTGGTTCGCTGCGGTCGGCGGTGTGCTGATCTCCCGCTCAGGCGCTGGCAGCTTGCTCGACGCGGTTGTGTTTCTCGGCGGTTTCTTCGCGGCCGGTCTGCTCTGGTGCGTGAGCTTGTGCGGTATTGCCAGCCACGGCGGGCGCTTGCTCGGTGACCGCTTGCTGACCTGGTCTTACCTGCTGTCGGCAGCGATTTTCTGCTACTTCGCGGTGTATGTGATCGTTTCAGGCTACCGCGAATTCATTCTTGCCGCCGCGTAATGTTGCGGCGTCACGCCATGTACCCGGCGAAACGCTGTGATGAAGTGGCTCTGGTCGTAGAAACCCAGGTCCAGCGCCACGTCCTGTGCGTGTTGGCCAAGACGTAACCGGCGCCGCGCTTCGATCAGGCGCAGTTGCATGTGGTACTGCAACGGGCCCAGGCCGGTGGCCTTTTTGAAGCAGCGTACGAAGTGATATTTGCTCAAGCCGGCGACCTGCGCCAGCTGCTCGAGAGGCAGCCGTTGCTGCAGATGCTCACGCATGTATGCCTGGCTGGTAGCGACGGCTGCTGACTGCTCATGGGCGGCGCTGGCGGGTTGCTCCAGCAATTGCGCGAGCAACAACAGCTCGGCCTGTTCGCGTTGCTCGTCACTGGCCCGGGCCAGCTCCAGCAACGCAGCAAACAGCTGCGGCCGCTGCAGCACGCCTTGCTGCAAACGTGGCGCAGTAGCGGTCGAGCGCAGATTGTCGGCGCTGATCAGTTGCGTGATCGCCGCTGGCGCCAGGTGCAGGCTGATGTATTCCACACCTGTCGTGGCAAATTCCGAACCCTGCACGGCCAGCGGGTTGTACAAAGTGATCTGGCTTGGCGCCACCTCCAGCTCGCGGCCATCGAGCCAAATCCGCTCCTGGCCACTGAGATTGGCGCCGATCACGTACTCGTCATGGGTATGCCGCGGGAAGCTGGCACCGCCTTGCGCGCGCACCCAGCTCAGCTCGAAATGCGGGCTTGCAGGCAGGGTTTCGCTGGTCAAAGGCATGGCAATACCCGTAGGCGGCAGCAGGAGTGCAGTGGCCAATGGTACCCGTCGCCAGGCTCAAAAAAATATTTTTCAGTGCCTGTCGATTTCGCCTCTCGCAATTCGACTAGTCATGAAGGCGCTGGATGATCCTGCGCTGCCCTGGTCGAGAGCCCAATAATGACTACCTCAACCGAATCGCTACTGCGTCAACAGATCGACAGCTGGATGCAGGCCGTGCGCGAGCGTGACATCGATGCAATCGTTGCTCCCTACGCCGAAGACGTCGTCGCCTTTGACGCCATTCAGGCCCTGCACTTCAAGGGCAAGGCCGCCTACCGTGCGCACTGGGAAATGTGCATGGGCATGTGCTCGGGCGAGATGGTGTTCGAGATCCATCAACTGACCCTGCATGTCGACGACAACCTCGCCCTGGCCCACTGGCTCAATCGCTGCGGGCCGGCAGATGACGACAGCCAATGCGGCTTCATGCGCGTTACGGTCGGCTATCGTCGCAGTGGCGCGCAGTGGCAGGTCATCCACGAGCACTGGTCGGCGCCGTTCGACATGCAAACCCAGAAGGCGCTGTTCAACCTGCAACCTTGAGCTGAGCACGCCTGCTGTTATCGCCAAACGCACTGTCCACTGACGTTGGAGGCAATCATGAAATACCTGTGCCTGGTCTATTGTGACGAGGGGCTGCTGCACAGCTTGCCCGACAGCCCCGCCGATGCCGAATGCCAGGCTTATGCGCAGGCACTGGAGAGCAGCGGCCGCGTGCTCGCCGCGCAGGCGCTGCAGTCTGTCCAGGCCGCGACCACGGTGCGCGTGCGCAATGGCCAGATGAGCCTGACCGACGGGCCATTCGCTGACACCAAGGAACAGCTCGCCGGTTTCTATCTGGTCGAAGCGCGCGACCTCAATGAAGCGTTGAGCATCGCCAAAGGCATCCCCGCCGCCCGAGTCGGCAGCGTCGAGGTCCGCCCGGTGCGCGAACTACAACCCTGAACGTGGAGCACAACAACAATGACGCACGCACACGCAGGCTCTGCAGTGGCCGAACATGAACTGTCCATCACTCGCCTGATCGACGCCCCACCGGCGAAGGTATTCCGCGCCTGGAGCGAACCGCAATGGCTGATGAAGTGGTGGGGCCCGCACGGCATGACCACCCCGGAATGCGAGATGCAACTGTGGGTTGGCGGCTTGTTCCGGACCTTGATGCGCACCGCGGACGGCACCGAATACGATAACCAGGGTGTCTTCTTGGAAATCGTGGCGCCACGTCGGCTGGTCTTCACCGATGCGTTTCGGCCGGGCTGGGTCCCCGCCGCCAAGGCCTTCATGACCGCAGTGGTGACCTTCGATGATGAACACGGCAAGACCCGCTATACCGCCCGCGCGCTGCACTGGAATGCCGAGGATTGCCGCGCCCACGAAGAAATGGGCTTTCACCAGGGGTGGGGACAAAGCCTGGACCGCCTGGTGGAGGTAGTCACTCAGCAGATGCCTGACTGATGCTCGGCGAGCAGCTGCGTGAGGTGGTAGATGAGCTCTACCGACGAGACTCGCGGCGCATTCTGGCCACCTTGATTCGCCTGCTGGGTGATTTCGACCTGGCCGAGGAGGCCATGCACGAGGCGTTCTTCATCGCGGTCGAGCGCTGGCAGCGTGATGGTATCCCCAGCAATCCACGGGCCTGGCTGGTGTCGACCGGGCGCTTCAAGGCCATCGATCTGTTGCGCAGACATGCCCGTTTCGATCATGCCCAGGCGGATCTGATCATGCTTGTGCCCAGCGATGACGACCCCGCTGATGAAGCGTTACTCGGCGATGACCGCTTGCGCCTGATCTTCACCTGCTGCCACCCCGCGCTGGCTGCGGATGTCCAGGTGCCGCTGACCCTGCGTGAAGTCTGTGGCCTCAGCACCGAGCAGATTGCCAGTGCCTTTGTCCAGCGTCCGGCAACCATTGCACAGCGCATCGTCCGCGCCAAGGCGAAGATCCGCGATGCCGGTATCGCCTATCAGGTCCCCGAGCAGGCTGAGCTGCCAGAGCGTCTGGACAGTGTCCTGCGGGTGATTTACCTGGTCTTCAACGAAGGCTATTCAGCCAGCTCGGGTGAAGCGGTGGTGCGCCGTGAGCTGTGTGATGAGGCGATTCGGCTTGGTCGACTGCTGCTGCAACTGTTGCCGGCCCCGCAGGTGACAGGCCTGTTGGCACTGATGCTGCTGCAAGCTTCCCGGCAAGCAGCGCGCAGTGACCTTGACGGTAACATGGTGCTGCTCGATCAACAGGATCGCCGCCTGTGGGATCACCAGCAGATCGCCGAAGGCTGCCAGTTGGCCGAACGGGCGCTGCGCGCTGGCCCGGCCGGTATCTACAGCCTGCAAGCGGCGATCGCGGCGCTGCATGCAGAAGCGCTCCGCCCGGCAGATACCGACTGGGCGCAGATCATTGGTTTGTACGATGTATTGCAGCGCCACTGGCCATCACCGGTGATCGAACTCAATCGCGCCGCAGCCCTGGCCAGACGCGATGGCCCGCAGGCGGGCTTGGTGCTGATCAAAGCGTTGTTGCAGCGCGGCGAACTGCTCGACTATCACCTGGCGCACGCCGCCTGCGCAGAACTGCACGGCCAACTGGGCCAGACCGAGCCGGCTCGCGCAGCGTGGCAGCGAGCCCTGATACTGACTCAACAAGGGCCGGAGCGGCGCTACATCGAGCAGCGCCTGCGCGACTTGCAGGGCCGCTAGAAGTCAGGCTTCGGCAACGCTCGGCTCGAAGGTCGGCGGCGTCACCAGCTGCACGGTCTGCTGCTTGCGCGGCGCGAGAATCTCGGCTTCGCCGGCAATCACCAGCTCACCGTTCTGGTTGTAGACGTTGGTGGCGATACGCACCTTGAACTTGGGCAGCTTTTCGAGGATCTCCAGGCGCACGGTCAGTGTGTCGCCGATTTTTACCGGCTTCTGGAAACTCATCTGCTGGCCCAGATACACCGTGCCTGGCCCGGGCAGGTTGCAGGCCACTGCCGCGCTGATCAGGGCGCCGGTGAACATGCCGTGGGCAATCCGCTCGCGGAAGATGGTCTTGGCAGCGTACTCGGCATCGAGGTGGACGGGGTTGTGGTCACCGGACATGGCGGCGAAGAGCTGGATGTCGCGCTCTTCAACGCGCTTGACGAACTCTTCATTTTTCTGACCCACTTCGAGGGCTTCGTAGGGGGTGTTGGTGACCTGGGTCATCAGGGCTTCCTTATTGGCGGACGGGGCCTGGCTATCATTCACTGCGAGCGGGGCGGCCAAGGGCCAGCGCCTGCTCGAGCCAGCCGAGAATGTCGGCGGTAACCTCGTCGCGATTGGTTTCATTGAGCAGTTCGTGGCGCGCCTGCGGGTACAGGCGCAACTGCACATGCCGGTTGCCGGTCGCGCTCAAAGCGACGGCCAGATCACTGAGACGCTTGCCGGCACTCACCGGATCACATTCACCGCCAATTATCAGTATCGGCAGGTTCGGATCGACCTGGGCAAGGTTGCTTGGCCGGCTGACTTGCGCCAGGCCTCGGAGCAGATCGAGCCACAACTGATTGCTGCAGCGAAACCCGCACAGCGGGTCGGCGATGTACTTGTCTACTTCGGCTTCGTCGCGGCTTAGCCAGTCGAATGGCGTCCGGGTAGGCTTGAAGGCATTGTTGAAGCTGCCGAACGAAAGCTTGTCGATCAGCGCACTGCTGGCCTCGGCGCCCTGGCGCCAGGCTTCGGCGCGGGCGATCAGGGCCGCGGCGCGATACAGCCTGGGCGGCTGCAGGTTGGAGCCGCTGAGAATAGCTCCGTGCACGCTGGCGCTGTGGTGCAGCAGGTAAGCCTGGACGATGTAACTGCCCATGCTGTGGCCGAACAAAAACAGTGGGGTGCCAGGAAAGCGCTGGCCGATGTGCTGGCTGAGCAGGCCGAGATCGTTGACCACGGCATTCCAGCCATCCTTGCGGGCAAACAGGCCCAGACGACCGTTCTCGGCGGTCCGGCCATGGCCACGCTGATCAGGCGCGATCAGGGCAAAGCCGGCGGCGCTCAGTGCCTGGCCCAAGCGCTGATAGCGCCCGCCATGCTCGGCCATGCCATGCGCCAGCAGCACCACGGCCTTGACCGGTGTGGCCGGCAGCCATTGGTGCAGGTACAGGTTGCCGTGCTCACTGGCGGCAACCCAGAGCGCATCGTAAGCCATGACCGCGTCCTTTTCTGTGCATGTTCCCCGACAGTGTACGCACTACCACTGAAATTGCAGGGCGGGCACAAATAAGATTCACAATGTTAATGGCGGCCCTTGGCGTGTTTGCCACCTCCCACTTACCTGCTAACGTCGGCTCAACGCCTGTCGCCCCGTGCAGCAGGTCAAGGACGCTCCAGGCCAAGAGGAACAATAATAAATGCATGCCGACTTCTGGAATGACAAACGCCCGGCGGGCGTGCCTTCCTCCATCGATATCAATGCCTACCGCAGCGTGGTCGATGTGTTCGAGCGCTCCTGCAAGCGCTTCGCCGACCGCCCGGCCTTCAGCAACCTCGGCGTGACCTTGAGTTATGGCGAGCTCGAACGCCACTCGGCGGCCTTCGCCGCCTGGCTGCAGGCCAATACCGACCTGGCCCCCGGCGATCGTATTGCCGTGCAGATGCCCAACGTGCTGCAGTACCCGATTGCGGTGTTCGGTGCGCTGCGGGCCGGGCTGATCGTGGTCAACACCAACCCGCTGTACACCGAGCGGGAAATGCGCCACCAGTTCAAGGATTCCGGCGCGCGTGCGCTGGTGTACCTGAACATGTTTGGCAGAAGGGTGCAGGAGGTGCTCCCCGATACCGGCCTTGAGTACCTGATCGAAGCGAAGATGGGGGATCTGCTGCCTACCGCCAAAGGCTGGCTGGTCAATACCCTGGTCGACAAGGTCAAGAAGATGGTCCCGGCCTTCGATCTGCCGCAGGCAAAGTCGTTCAAGCAGGTGCTGCGCGAGGGCAGGGCGTTGAGCCACACACCGGTGCCGCGCAGCCTCGACGATGTCGCCGTGCTGCAGTACACCGGCGGCACCACCGGCTTGGCCAAGGGCGCCATGCTGACCCATGCCAATCTGGTCGCCAACATGCTGCAGGTACTGGCGTGCTTCTCCCAGCACGGCGCCGACGGCCAGAAGATGATCAAGGAAGGCCAGGAGGTGATGATCGCGCCGCTGCCGCTGTACCACATCTATGCTTTTACGGCGAACTGCATGTGCATGATGGTCACCGGCAACCACAACGTGCTGATTACCAACCCACGTGATATCCCAGGGTTTATCAAGGAGTTGGGCAAGTGGCGTTTCTCGGGCTTGATTGGCCTGAATACGCTGTTTGTCGCGCTGATGGACCACCCCGGTTTCAAGTCGCTGGATTTCTCGGCGTTGAAGGTCACCAACTCCGGTGGTACCGCGTTGGTCAAGGCCACCGCGGAGCGTTGGGAGAGCCTGACCAAGTGCCGCATCGTCGAAGGCTACGGCCTGACCGAAACCTCGCCTGTGGCCAGTACCAACCCTTATGGGCAGCTGGCGCGGCTGGGCACAGTAGGCATCCCGGTAGTGGCCACGGCGTTCAAGGTCATCGATGACGATGGCAACGAGTTGCCCTTGGGCGAGCGCGGCGAGCTGTGTATCCAGGGCCCGCAAGTGATGAAAGGCTACTGGCAGCAGCCCGAGGCAACGGCGCAGGCGCTCGACAGTGCAGGCTGGTTCAAGACGGGTGACATCGCCGTCATCGATCCTGATGGCTACACGCGGATTGTCGACCGCAAGAAAGACATGATCATTGTCTCGGGCTTCAACGTGTACCCGAACGAGATCGAGGATGTGGTGATGGCCCACCCGCAGGTCGCCAACTGCGCCGCAATCGGGGTGCCGGACGAGCGTTCCGGCGAGGCAGTGAAGCTGTTTGTGGTGGCCCGTGAAGGGGGCGTCAGCGTTGAAGAGCTGAAGGCCTACTGCAAGGCCAACTTCACCGGTTACAAAGTGCCCAAGCACATCGTCCTGCGCGATTCGCTGCCAATGACGCCGGTCGGCAAGATCCTGCGGCGCGAGCTGCGCGACATCGCCTGACCGGTCTGGCCTAGGCACTGCAGAGGCAAGCAGCGGCGACGCGCTTGCCTCTCTTTATATGCATAGCCAGTAGATCAACCCACAGCAGCCGGTTTGCGACATTTTGGCTAATTACTCTAAATATGACTTATATAATTCATTGAGTCATATTTGTGACCGTTTGGCCTGTTTTGGCCTCTAGGCGACCCTTGGCAAAGCTGATACTCTCGGCCCGCTTTCAGAGGATACGGTTGGCAATGAACCGGCGCCTTCTATCAATAATAAACGCATAAACGCGTATAAAGAATTCGCTGTTGCTCAAGGAGTTGGCTTCCATGATCGAAAATTTTTGGAAGGATAAGTACCCAGCCGGGGTAGCGGCGCAAATCAATCCTGATGAATTCCCCAATATCCAGGCGGTGCTCAAGCAATCCTGCCAGCGTTTTGCCGACAAGCCGGCCTTCAGCAACCTGGGCAAGACCCTGACCTATGGCGAGCTGTACACCCTGTCCGGCGCGTTTGCCGCGTGGCTGCAGCAGCACACTGACCTCAAGCCGGGCGACCGCATCGCCGTGCAGCTGCCGAACGTGCTGCAGTACCCGGTGGCGGTATTCGGTGCCATGCGCGCTGGCCTGATCGTGGTCAACACCAACCCGCTGTACACCACGCGGGAGATGGAACACCAGTTCAACGACTCTGGCGCCAAGGCGCTGGTGTGCCTGGCCAACATGGCCCACCTGGCTGAAAAGGTGGTGCCCAAGACCCAGGTCAAACACGTCATCGTCACCGAAGTGGCCGACCTGCTGCCGCCGCTGAAACGGCTGCTGATCAACAGCGTCATCAAATACGTCAAGAAGATGGTCCCGGCCTATCACCTGCCCAAGGCCGTACGTTTCAACGATGCCTTGGCCAAGGGCGCCGGCCAGCCGGTCAACGAAGCCAACCCGCAGGCCGATGATGTTGCCGTGCTGCAGTACACCGGCGGCACCACCGGGGTGGCCAAGGGCGCTATGCTCACCCACCGCAACCTGGTCGCCAACATGCTCCAGTGCCGTGCGTTGATGGGCGCCAACCTGCAAGAAGGCTGCGAGATCCTGATCACGCCGCTGCCGCTTTACCACATCTATGCCTTTACCTTCCATTGCATGGCAATGATGCTGATCGGCAACCACAACGTGCTGATCAGCAACCCGCGCGACCTGCCGGCGATGGTCAAGGAGCTCGGCAAGTGGAAGTTCAGCGGCTTTGTCGGCCTCAACACGCTGTTCGTTGCCCTGTGCAACAACGAAGGCTTCCGCGCTCTGGACTTCTCGGCACTGAAGATCACCCTGTCCGGTGGCATGGCCTTGCAGTTGAGCGTTGCCGAGCGCTGGAAAGCCGTAACCGGCTGCGCCATCTGCGAAGGCTACGGCATGACCGAAACCAGCCCGGTTGCTGCGGTCAATCCGGCTGAGGCCAACCAGGTCGGCACCATCGGCATCCCGGTGCCGTCGACGCTGTGCAAGATCATCGATGACAGCGGTCAGGAGCTTGCCCTGGGCGAGGTCGGCGAGCTGTGCGTCAAAGGTCCGCAGGTGATGAAAGGCTACTGGCAGCGCGAAGAGGCTACCGCCGAGATTCTCGATGCCGACGGCTGGTTGAAGACTGGCGACATCGCCTTGATCCAGACCGATGGCTACATGCGTATCGTCGACCGCAAGAAGGACATGATTCTGGTGTCCGGCTTCAACGTCTACCCCAATGAACTTGAAGACGTGCTCGCCGGTTTGCCGGGTGTGCTGCAGTGCGCTGCGATCGGTGTACCGGACGAGAAGTCGGGCGAGCTGATCAAGGTGTTCATCGTGGTCAAGCCGGGCATGACCCTGACCAAGGAGCAGGTCATGGAGCATATGCGCGCCAACGTCACCGGCTACAAGGTGCCGCGTTATATCGAGTTCCGTGATGCCTTGCCAACCACCAACGTCGGCAAGATCCTGCGCCGCGAGCTGCGTGACGAAGAGCTGAAGAAGCAAGGCCTGAAAAAGACCGCCTGATCAGGTGGCGACTGCGTGGCAGCTCATGCCCGCGCAGTCGCCGCTGCAGCTGTCAGCGCAGTTTTTCCAGCATCTGGTAGTACCACATCCCCGCCGCCAGCAGCGGATTGCCGAGCAGGTCGCCCATTGGCACCTTGACGTGCTTGCAGCCGGCAAAGGTATCGAACTTCTCCAACGTTCCGGTCACCGCCTCAGCCATGATTTCACCCATGATGTGGCTGGTGGCAACGCCGTGGCCGGAATAACCCTGGCAGTACCAGACGTTGTCCGAGAGTTTGCCCAACTGCGGAATGCGGTTGACCACGATGCCCATCGCGCAGCTCCACTGGAACTCGATCGGCACGCCTTTGAGAGCGGGGAAGGTGCGCTCGATGCACGGCCGCAGCTCGCCGGCGATATCCCGTGAATCCTTGCCGGAGTAGTTGGCGCCACCGCCGAACAGCAAGCGCTTGTCGGCGGTCAGGCGGTAGTAGTCGAGGACGAAGCGGCAGTCGTACACCGCCAGATCCTCCGGGTTGATCTGCTCGGCCAGTTCGCCCAGTGGCGCGGTGGTGACGATGCCGCCCATCGCCGGGAAGATCTTGCCCTTTAGCTGGCGCTTTTCCAGCTTGTGATAGACATCGCCGGCGAGCATCACCTGACGCGCCTCGATCCGGCCCTGGGCGGTGACCACCGCCGGGCGAGGGCCGTGAACGATGTCGAGTACCTCGGAATTCTCGAAAATCAGGGCGCCCATCGCGTGTGCCGCGCGCGCTTCGCCCAGGCACAGGTTGAGCGGGTGCAGGTGCAGGTTGCGCATGTTCTTCAGGCCGCCCAGGTACAGCGGGCTCTGCAGGTGGCGGGCAACCCCGTCGCGATCGAGCAACTCAAGCTGATCACCCATGCCACGGCGTTGGGCCTCGGCCTGAAAACTCTGCAGCTCGGCCATGTGCGATGGCTTCATCGCGGTGTGCAGGTGGCCGCGCTTGAGGTCGCACTCGATGCCGTAGCGTTGCACCCGTTGCTCGATGATCTCGTGGCCGCGCCAGCGCAGTTGCCAGATGAAGTCATCGACCTCGCTGCCGAGGCGCGCGCTCATCTGCTGGCGCATCGCCTCGTCGCCGGACAGGCTGCCCGTCACCTGGCCGCCGTTGCGCCCGCTGGCGCCCCAACCGATGCGATTGGTTTCGACAATGGCCACCTTGAGCCCACGTTCGGCCAGCTCGACCGCCGTGGCTACGCCGGTGAAACCGCCGCCGATGATCGCCACATCGACCTGGTGCGTACCCTGCAACGTGGGGTACTGGCTGTGATCGTTGACAGTGGCGCTGTAGTAGGACGGCGCGCGCTGGGCCGAACCCTTGTTCAGTGCTGCGTTCATGCGAATTCCTTGAGATGAAAAGGGTAGGGCTCAGGCCTGGTGCAGGTACCAGCGCCAGTCCTGCTCGCCGACTTCGGCCATGAACTGGCGGTACTCGGCGCGCTTGACCTTGAGGTATACCCCGAGAAAATCCTCGCCGAGAGCCTCTTTGGCCCAGGTCGACTGCTCCAGTGCAGCGAGCACGGTCAGCCAGTCGGTGGGCAGGTGTTCGGTGGCCTGGGCATAACCGTTGCCCGTCACCGGCGCGCCGGGGTCGAGCTGTTCGCGCAGGCCCTGATGGGTGGCGGCGAGAATCGCCGCAGCCGCCAGATACGGGTTGGCGTCGGCGCCGCAGATGCGGTGTTCGATGTGCCGGCTGTTGGCCGGGCCGCCGGGCACGCGCAGGCTCACGGTGCGGTTGTCGACGCCCCAGGTCGGCGCCAGCGGCGCGTAGCTGTTGGCCTGGAAGCGGCGGAACGAGTTGGCGTTGGGGCAAAACAGCAACAGTGATTCATGCAGATGCCGGAGCATACCGGCGACTGCCTGGCGCAGCAGCGGCGTGCCGGCCGGATCTTCACTGGCAAACAGATTGTGACCCTCGGCGTCGGCCAGGCTCAGGTGCATGTGCATGCCGGTGCCGGCCAGGTCGGCGAACGGCTTGGCCATGAAGCACGCCTGCATGCCGTGGGCATGGGCAATGCCTTTGACCAGGCGCTTGTAGCGCACGGCCTGGTCCATCGCCGCCAGGGCGTCGCCGTGTTCCAGAGTGATCTCGACCTGGCCTGCGGCGTACTCGGAAATCGCCGTGCGCGCAGGGATGCCCTGGGCTTTGCAGGCGGCGTACAGGTCAGCCAGAAACGGCTCGATCTGCTCCAGTTCGCGCAGGCCATACACTTGGGTGGCGCGCGGGCGGCCGCCGTCGTTGTCCAGCGCGGGCTGCGGCCGGCCGTGGGCGTCGCGCTGCTGGTCGAGCAGGTAGAACTCCAGTTCGCAGGCCATCACCGGGTGGTAGCCGTCGGCCTTGAGCGCTTCGATGGTGCGCAGCAGGACGTGACGTGGGTCGGCAACACTGGCTGGCAGGCCTTCACGCGGGTGCATGCTGACTTGCACCGCCGCGGTTGGCACCCGCCGCCACGGCAGGCGCACCAGACTGCCTTGCAGGGGATAAGCGCGGCAGTCGATATCGCCGACGTCCCACACCAGGCCGGAGTTTTCCACGTCGTCGCCATTGATGGTCAAGCCAAGAATGGTGCTCGGCAGCGGCCTGCCGCTTTGGTAAACCGCCAGCAGCTCGTCACGGTGCAGCAGCTTGCCGCGGGGCACACCGTTGGCATCGAGGATGAACAGCTCGATCAGGTCGATATCAGGGTTGTTGGCCAGAAACTGTTCGGCCTGCTCAAGGGGAGCAAAGTGCATGGTGGATTCGCTCGCGGCTCATTGCTGAGGCGCACGGACCTGCGCGCAATGGGCGCCAGGCCGGACTCGGTAAACCGGCGCAGAGACGCCGGGTCTGGTCAGTGCAACGCGGGCGAAAGATCGGGCGGGCGAGCGTGGCGGCAGTGCCACAGGGCCCAGAAGGCGAGGATGATGTGCACCAGTGGATTTTCGCCGACACAGGCCCGGGCCTTCGGCAGCGAAGGGCGGGACGGCGGGCGTGCGGTGCGGGTGGGGACGCTCATGGGTTGATACTCCCATGGGCTGTAAGGTTGATTAAATCAGCGAATGGCTACCTTAAGTTAGCTGCTGGCTAAACATTCGCGCCAGCCATGCTCGCTGAAGTTCACGCAACCCGCGCCCGGCGCTGAAAGCAAAGATTCGGCAAATCTGCGACAATCGCCCCTCTTCGAATGCCAATCATGTACCAGCAGGCTCACCTGCATCATTAAAAAGCCCCATGACTGATAACGCCATCGACCAGCTGCTGAACAATCTCGACCACGCCATGATCGCCGACCGTCATCGTCTGCGTCGGCAACTGCACGAGCTGCGCAAGCGCCCGGACGAGGCCAAGCTGGCCTTGTGGGCAGACAAGGTGCAAGCCTCGTTCGACAAAGTCAGCGCGCGCCAGGCGAGTGTGCCGAGTATCCGCTACGACGACAGCCTGCCGATTGCGGCCAAGCGTGACGAGATCAAAAAAGCCCTGAGCGAACATCAGGTGCTGATCATCGCCGGCGAAACCGGCTCTGGCAAAACCACCCAGCTGCCGAAAATCTGCCTGGAACTGGGCCGCGGCAGCCACGGCCAGATCGCCCACACTCAGCCGCGGCGGATCGCTGCACGCAGCGTGGCCGCGCGGGTGGCCGAAGAGCTCGGCACGCCGCTGGGAGCATTGGTTGGCTATCAGGTGCGCTTTGAAGATCAGAGCGATGCCAACACCTTGGTCAAGCTGATGACCGACGGCATCTTGCTGGCTGAAACCCAGCATGACCGCTTTCTTGAGCGCTACGACACGATCATCGTCGACGAAGCCCACGAACGCAGCCTGAACATCGACTTCCTGCTCGGCTACCTGAAGACCTTGCTGCACCGTCGGCCCGAGCTGAAGCTGATCATCACCTCGGCGACCATCGACCTGGAGCGCTTCTCCAAGCATTTCGACGATGCGCCGATCATCGAGGTGTCTGGCCGGACCTATCCGGTCGACACCTGGTACCGGCCGCTGACCAGCGAGCATGACGAGGAAGGCAACCAGGTCGAAGAAGACCTCAGCGTCGATCAGGCGATTCTGGCCACCCTCGACGAGATCGCTGCGCACGAGCGCAGTGCCGGCAAGGGGCCGGGAGACGTGCTGGTGTTTCTGCCGGGCGAGCGGGAGATCCGCGATGCCGCCGAAATGCTGCGCAAGGCGCAATTGCGCCACACCGAAATCCTGCCGCTGTATGCCCGGCTGTCGCCGGCTGAGCAGCAGAAGATCTTCCAGTCGCACCCGGGCCGTCGCGTGGTACTGGCGACCAACGTCGCCGAGACCTCGCTGACCGTGCCGGGCATCCGCTACGTGATCGACAGCGGCACCGCGCGCATCAGCCGCTACAGCTACCGGGCCAAGGTCCAGCGCCTGCCGATCGAGGCGGTGTCGCAGGCCAGTGCCAACCAGCGCAAGGGCCGCTGCGGCCGGGTCGAGCCGGGCATCTGCATTCGCTTGTACAGCGAAGATGACTTCAATGGCCGGCCGGCGTTTACCGACCCGGAGATCCTGCGTACCAACCTCGCCGCAGTGATCCTGCAGATGTTGCATCTGCGCCTGGGCGATATCGATGCCTTCCCGTTCATCGAACCACCGGATGGCAAGGCCATCAGCGACGGCTTCAACCTCTTGCAAGAGCTGTCGGCGGTCAACCGCGAGAACCAGCTGACTCCGCTCGGACGGCAGCTGGCACGCCTGCCGATCGACCCACGGCTGGGGCGCATGTTGCTTGAAGGCGCGCGCCTGGGCAGCCTGCAGGAAGTACTGATCGTCACCAGTGCGCTGTCGGTGCAGGACCCGCGTGAACGTCCACCCGAGCGTCAGCAGGCGGCCGATCAGGCCCATGCGCAATGGAAGGACGTCGACTCCGACTTCGCCGGGCTGGTGAATTTGTGGCGCGGTTTCGAAGAGCAGCGCCTGGCCCTGACCGCCAACCCGCTGCGCAACTGGTGCCGCAAGAACTTCCTCAACTACCTGCGCCTGCGCGAGTGGCGTGATGCTCATCGGCAACTGGCGTTGATCTGCCGTGACCTGCAACTGACCGTGAACAAAGAGCCGGTCGATTATCAGCGCATGCACAAGGCAATCCTCAGTGGCCTGCTCAGCCAGATCGGGCAGAAGACCGAAGAGGGCGATTACCTCGGTGCGCGGCAGCGGCGCTTCTGGATTCATCCATCGTCCGGCATCGGTCGCAAGCGCCCGCAGTGGGTGATGGCCGCCGAGCTGGTCGAAACCACCAAGCTGTATGCGCGCATGGTCGCCAAGATCGAACCGGACTGGATCGAGCCGTTGGCCGGCCACCTGATCAAGAAGAACCACTTCGAGCCGCACTGGGAGAAGAAGCGTGGCCAGGTGGTCGCCTTCGAGCAGATCACCCTCTATGGGCTGATTCTGGTCGGTCGCCGCCCGGTGCATTACGGCCCGATCGATCCGGTGGTTTCGCGTGAGCTGTTTATCCGCGAAGGACTGGTTGGCGGCGAAATCCAGTCGCGGGCCAAATGCCTGACGGCCAACAAGCGCCTGCTTGAGCAGCTCGACGAACTCGAGGCCAAGGCCCGCCGCCGGGATATTCTAGCCGATGAAGAAACCCTCTACGGTTTCTACGAAGCACGCCTGCCGGCAGAGATTCACCAGACCGCGACCTTCGATGCCTGGTACCGCATGACCAGCCAGAAGGACGCCAACCTGCTGATCATGCGCGAAGAGGATGTGCTCGCTCGCGAGGCTAGCGAAGTCACTGCCGCGCAGTATCCGGACACCTTGAAGATCGGTGATCTGAGCCTGTCGCTGAGCTATCACTTCGAGCCCAATCATCCGCGCGACGGCGTCACCGTGCGGGTGCCGGCGCCGCTGTTGCCGAGCCTGCCGGGCGAGCGTCTGGAGTGGCTGGTGCCGGGCCTGCTCGAAGCCAAGTGCATTGCACTGGTGCGCAGCCTGCCCAAGGCGCTGCGCAAGAACTTCGTGCCGGTGCCGGACTTCGTCAAAGCGGCGCTTTCGCGCATGACCTTCGGCCAGGGCAGCCTGCCTCAGGCCCTTGGCCAGGAGTTGCTGCGCATGACCGGTGCGCGCGTCTCGGACGAAGCCTGGGCCGAAGCCGTCGAGCTGGTCGAGAGCCATCTGCGGATGAACATCGAAGTGGTCGACGGCGAGGGCAAGTTCCTCGGCGAGGGCCGTGATCTGGCCGAACTGACTGCACGCTTTGTTGCCGCCAGCCAGGCGGCGTTGGCCATGCCGCGTACCGAAAAATCCGACCAGCCGGTACAGGCCAAGGCCTTTACCCCGGTAGCCGAGACCGCCCAGCAGAAGATCGCCGGGTTGTCGATGACGGTGTATCCGGCGCTGGTCGAGGACAAGGGCGCGGTCCGTGAAGGGCGTTTTTCGACCCATGCCGAGGCCGAGTTCCAGCACCGCCGGGCGTTGCAGCGGTTGCTCCTGCAGCAGTTGGCAGAGCCGGCCAAGTTCCTGCGCAGCAAGTTGCCGGGGCTGACCGAGCTGGGCTTGCTGTACCGCGACATGGGCCGGGTCGAGGGACTGGTCGAGGATATTCTCCTGGCCAGCCTCGACAGCTGCATCCTCGACGGCGAGGCGCAGTTGCCACGCGATGGCGCCGGACTGGCGTCGCTGGCCGAGCGCAAGCGTGGCAGCTGGGCGGAGCATGCCGAGCGGCTGGCGCGCCTGAGCCTGGAGATTCTCAAGCTGTGGCATGGCCTGCAAAAGCGCTTCAAGGGCAAGATCGACCTGAGTCAGGCGGTGTCGCTGAACGACATCAAGCAGCAGTTGGCCAACCTGGTCTATCCAGGGTTTATTCGAGAGACACCGGCGCAGTGGCTCAAAGAGCTGCCGCGTTACCTGAAGGCGATCGAGCTGCGCCTGGAAAAGCTGGGCAGCCAGGTGCAGAAGGACCGGGTCTGGAGTGGCGAACTGGCCAACCTCTGGGCGCAGTACAAAACCCGCGCCGACAAGCACGCCCAGGAAGGCAAGCGCGATGAGCAGTTGGTGCTGTATCGCTGGTTGCTGGAAGAGTACCGGGTGTCGTTATTCGCCCAGCAGTTGGGGACCAAGGTTGCGGTTTCGGACAAGCGCCTGAGCAAGCAGTGGAGCCAGGTAGAAGGCTAAATTGCTGAAGTTGTGGCAAACTCGCTGCAGGTTTCAGCGAGACCTGGCCAGGCCGGCATGGGCAGCAATACGCCGATGCAGGTGTGGCCAGGCGCAACGTTCGAAGGCACAGCCTTCGGCCGTTTCAAGGCAGACAATTACAGGTTCAACTTGGTACCAAGGTGCCATTAGCCAAACCCTATTTCGGCCAACGCCCCAGCGTGATGGCCTTCGACCAGAGGAACGATCGTGCATAACGTCGTGATCAGCGGCACCGGCCTGTTTACTCCGGCCCAGAGCATTTCCAATGAAGAACTGGTGGAGTCGTTCAACACCTGGGTGCAGCAATTCAATGCCGACAACGCCGACGCCATCGAGCGTGGCGAGGTCGAGGCTCAGGCCGAATCCAATGCGGCCTTTATCGAAAAGGCTTCGGGCATCAAGAGCCGCTTCGTCATGGACAAGGCCGGCATCCTCGACCCGCAGCGGATGAAGCCGTTGCTGCCTGAGCGCAGCAACGAAGAACAGTCGATCCTCTGCGAGATGGCCGTGAGCGCGGCGCTGATGGCATTGCAACGCGCTGGCCGCACTGCGGCCGATGTCGATGGCGTGATCGTCGCCTGCTCCAACCTGCAGCGGCCATACCCGGCCATCGCCATCGAAGTGCAAGCTGCGTTGGGCATCCAGGGCTTTGCCTTCGACATGAACGTGGCCTGCTCCTCGGCGACTTTCGGCATCCAGACTGCCGCCAACAGCGTGCAGCTGGGGCAGGCGCGGGCGGTGCTGATGGTGAACCCTGAGGTGTGCACCGCGCACCTGAACTTCCGTGATCGCGACAGCCATTTCATCTTTGGTGACGGCGCTACGGCTGTGCTGATCGAGCGTGCCGACCTGGCGACCTCGGCGCATCAGTTCGAGATCGTCAGCAGCAAGTTGCTGACCCAGTTCTCCAACAACATCCGCAACAACTTTGGCTTCCTCAACCGCACTGCCGAAGACGGTGAGGGTGCTGCCGACAAGCTGTTCGTGCAGGAAGGCCGCAAGGTGTTCCGCGAAGTGTGCCCGATGGTGGCCGAGCTGATTGCTCAGCATTTGGCCGAGAACGATCTGCAGGCCAGTGACGTGCGCAGGTTCTGGCTGCATCAGGCCAACCTGAGCATGAACCATCTGATCGTGAAGAAGCTGGTCGGCCACGAGGTGGCTGAAGAGGATGCGCCGGTGATTCTTGATCGGTATGCCAATACCAGCTCGGCGGGCTCGGTGATTGCCCTGCATTTGTATCAGGATGATCTGCCCAAGGGCGCGTTGGGCGTACTGAGTTCGTTTGGGGCGGGGTATTCGATTGGCAGCGTGATCCTGCGCAAGCTGTGATCTAACAGCGAGGCTGCTTTGCAGCCCTTTCGCGCCACAAGAGACCGCGCTAGCCAGTCATGCGCGGTCCTCTGTAGGAGCGGCCTTGTGTCGCGAAATGAGGGCGCAGCCCTCACTGGCGTAACATCCGGACACCCTAATCACACATCCCTCAGCGCCACCGCGACTACCGTATCCGAACCCCACAAAAGGAGCAGGACATGGAAAGTCCCCACGCCCACAGCTTACGCCGTGGCCGAATATCCGAGCCCGGACGCTCATATTTGCTCACCACCGTCACCCGAAATCGCCAGCCGCTTTTCACTGATCTCATCTACGCCAGAACGGCCATCCAGCAACTACGCAAAATCCAGGACGAGGGTGTCTGCCGCTCACTGGCCTGGGTACTGATGCCCGGCCATTTGCACTGGCTGGTAGAGCTTGGAGCGGGAACCCTCGCCAACCTGATGTGCAGCTTCAAATCCCGCAGCAGCGTTGCTCTGTACCGTACGGGAGCCATTGGACAGCATATCTGGCGCAAGGATTTCATGATCGGGCATTACGCCTGGATGAGGATATCAAAGCTGTCGCGCTGTACATCATTCGCAACCCAATACGCGCGGGGATCGTGCGCAGAGTTGGTGAGTATTCGCATTGGGATTGTGTTTGGCTGTAGCGGCCCCGGTGAGGGCTGCGCCCTCATTTCGCGACGCAAGGCCGCTCCTACAAGAGACCGCGGTGTAGGAGCGGCCTTGCCGGGGCGCCGGACCGGTCGGAAAGGGCCGCAAAGCGGCCCCAGATTACTCGGTTAGAACTTGGCTTCCAGATCCACCTGCAGGGTGTCGACATCGGCATTGCTGTTCGGCAGCTGCGACAGGTCGGTCTTGGCCATCAGGTAAGCAGCGCCCACCGAGAAGTTCTTGTCGATTTCGTAACCGACCTTGAACTTGTGCCCACGCGAACCGGTGTAACCGTTGCCGAAGTCAGAGTCGGTAAACAGGCTGACCACAGCGTTGCGTTGCACGTCGCGGTAGTTGTAATCCAGGCTCCAGGCGCCCAGCTTGGTCTTCAGACCCGCCAGCCAGGCCTGATCTTCGCCATCGGTGCTGTCGGTGTTCTTCACGTACTGACCATAGGCCGAGAGTGGCAGCGCGAGGCCGGTCAGGTCGATCTGGCCAAAGCCTTCAACGAGGTTGAACTCGTTGGTGGTGTTGCCGAACGAGCGCAGGATGGTCGCTTCCTTGTCGTTGTCGTAACCGTAGATGCTGGCGCCAACGGTGACCTTGAGCGTGTCTGCCGGAGCGAAGCGTGCACCCAACTGGCCGTGGTAGACCTGCGCATCATGCTTGTACTGCACACCGTCGCCGTCGACGTTGTCCTTGAGGGTGTACTGACCGGCACTGGCAAACACCTCGGCGCCGCCCAGGTCGGTCTTGTAGGTAGCCGCCACGCCTTCCGGGTTGATGTCGCTGTCCCAGATGATGTCGCCCATGCTCACCCACGGCTGAGCCATCTTGCCGCCGATCAAATGCAGGCCGGGCAGGGCAGTCGGGTGCCAGTCGAGGTAAGCCAGGTCGACCCACAGCGACTTCTTGTCGAAGTAGTTATCCAGGCTCTGGTTGGTCGAACGGCGGTCGGCGCTGCTGCCGGTGGCGATACGCACGCCTGCATCGACCTGTGGGTTGATCTCGCTGTAGAAGCCGACGCGAGCACGCACGCGCTGACGGTCCTGGTTGCCGCTGGAGGCGTTCGGGTCGTCGACGTTGACGTCTTCGTAACGCAGGCGCACATCACCTTTGATCTGGGTCTTGGCCGCCCAGGCGACTTTCTGTTCGAAGGAGCTCATGCGTTCGGCCTGGGCTTTCTGCGTGGCTTTTTCCTTGGTTTCCTGAGACAGGTCGGCCTGCAGCTCGTTGTACTGTGCCTGGTTGATCGAACCATTGGCGCGGAGCATCTCGAGCAGCTTGGCGTCGACTGCAGCACTGGCTGGAGTACTCAGAGCCAGCATCAGACCGGTCAGGCTCACTCCAGTTAGTGTAGAAACAAGACGCATAAAGTTCTCCCGTGTTGAGCAATATGGGGAGGCTTGGACGCCCACCCCCGAGTTGGCAATTCTGCGCAAAGCGCCTGAATAGACAGGTCGCCGCGGTTTCGAAAACAGGCGCAAGTATTGCGGGGGGCAATGACAGAATAATGTCTATTTAGTGGCACTGCGGTTAAACAGTCCGCCTGGATTTGTCAGTGGCGCCATCCTTGCCGGATACTGGCGGCCACCTCGACGAGCGCTTATATCGTGATCAGCTTGTACAGCCTTGCCCACATCCGCGACCTGCCAGCCGCTAGCTGGGATGCACTGGTGCCCGCTGGCCAGCCGTTTTTGCGGCATGCCTTTCTCAGTGCCATGGAAGACAGCGGCAGTGTGGTACGGGCCACCGGCTGGGCCGCCGAGCACTTGGTGCTGGAGCGCGACGGCGAGGTGCGCGCGCTGTTGCCGGCCTATCGCAAGTGGCATTCGTTTGGCGAGTATGTGTTCGACCATGGCTGGGCGGATGCCTGTGCCCGGGCCGGTATCGCCTACTACCCCAAACTGCTCGGCGCGGTGCCGTTCAGCCCGGTCAGTGGCCCACGCGTGCTGATGCAGGATTCAGCCGACGGCTTGCTGTTGTTGCAGGCCTTGCCTGAGTACCTGAACAAGGGCGGCCTGTCCGGCGCGCATATCAACTTCACCGACACCGCGCTGGACCAGACCATCGCCGGCTTGCCGGGATGGCTGGAGCGCCTCGGTTGTCAGTTTCACTGGCGCAACCGCGGCTATCGAGATTTCCAGGACTTTCTCGACACGCTCAGCTCGCGCAAGCGCAAGCAGATGCGCAAGGAGCGTGAGCAGGTGGTTGGCCACGGTATCGACTTCCAGTGGTACCGCGGTGATCAGCTAAGCGAGCTGCAGTGGGACTTTGTCTACCTGTGCTACGCCAACACCTACACCATCCGCGGGCGTGCGCCGTATCTGACCCGTGAGTTCTTCAGCCTGCTGGCCGAGCGCATGCCCGAGGCCATCCGCGTGGTGATCGCGCGTCAGGCCGGCCGCGATGTGGCCATGGCCTTGAGCCTGGTCGGCGGCGACAGCCTGTTCGGGCGGTACTGGGGCTGCCTGGATGAGTTCGACCGGCTGCACTTCGAGACCTGTTTTTATCAGGGCATGGACTTCGCTATCGCTGAAGGGCTGCAACGTTTTGATGCTGGCGCGCAGGGCGAGCACAAGCTGATTCGCGGCTTTGAGCCAGTCATCACTCGCTCGTGGCATTACCTGCTGCATCCAGGCTTGCGGGAGGCGGTCGCGGAGTTTTTGCAGCAGGAGGGGGAGGGCGTCAGAGCTTACGCCGAAGAGGCGCGGGGCATGCTGCCTTATCGTCAGGAGTAAGGGTCAGCAAGGTGTACGCCGAGCCTGTGCAGGCCCGGCGCGACAAGGCTGTCAGTCGACCCCGACGAAACCGCCCGTCTGGTGGTGCCACAAGCGTGCATACAAGCCCTGATGGGCGAGCAGTTCGGCGTGGGTGCCGGTCTCGACCACATGGCCCTGGTCAAGTACGACCAGTCGATCCATGCGCGCGATGGTCGACAGTCGGTGGGCAATGGCGATCACCGTCTTGCCCTGCATCAGCGTCTCCAGGCTCTCCTGAATAGCCGCTTCCACCTCTGAGTCGAGTGCCGAGGTGGCTTCGTCCATGATCAGGATCGGCGCGTTCTTCAGCAGTACTCGGGCAATCGCGATGCGCTGGCGCTGGCCACCCGAGAGCTTGACCCCGCGCTCGCCCACATGCGCATCGAAGCCAGTGCGGCCCTGCGAGTCGGACAACTGGCCGATGAAGTCATCGGCCCTGGCCCCGCGCACAGCGGCCCAGACTTCCTCGTCGGTCGCGTCGGGCCTGCCGTACAGCAGGTTGTCGCGGATCGAGCGGTGCAGCAAGGAGGTGTCCTGGGTGATCATGCCGATCTGTGCGCGCAGGCTGGCCTGGTTGACCTCGGCGATGTTCTGCCCGTCGATCAGGATGCGCCCGCTTTCAACGTCGTACAGACGTAGCAGCAGGTTGACCAGAGTCGACTTGCCGGCGCCGGACGGGCCGATCAGACCGATCTTCTCACCCGGACGAATATCCAGGTTCAGGCCATCGATGACCCTGCGACCCTTGCCATAGTTGAAGCCAACGTTGTCGAAGCGCACCGCGCCGCGCGTCACTTCAAGCGCTGGTGCCTGCGCCTGATCGGTGACCGTGACCGGCTGGGCAATGGTCTGCAGGCCGTCCTGGACCATGCCGATGTTCTCGAAGATGCCGTTGACCACCCACATGATCCAGCCCGACATGTTGACGATGCGGATCGCCAGGCCGGTCGCGAGTGCAATGGCACCCACGGTAATCAGCGAGTTGCTCCACAGCCACAGCGCCAGGCCGGTGGTGGTGACTACCAGCAAACCGTTGAGCGTGGTGATGACCACATCCATGCTGGTGATCACGCGCGAGGCCAGCTGGGTTTTCTCGGTCTGCTCGCTGATCGCTTCACGGGCGTACTGCTGCTCGTAGTCGGTATGGGCAAACAGCTTGAGGGTAGTGATGTTGGTGTAGCCGTCGACGATCCGCCCCATCAGCTTGGAGCGGGCATCCGAAGACACCACCGCTCGCGCCTTGACCCGTGGCACGAAGTAGCAAAGTGCGCCGATGTAGCAGGCGATCCACACCAGCAGCGGTACCATCAGGCGCCAGTCGGCTTCGGCGAACAGCACCAGCGCACTGATCGCGTAGATCAGCACGTGCCACAGCGCATCCACTGCCTGCACCGCCGAGTCGCGCAGCGAGTTGCCGGTCTGCATGATGCGCTGGGCGATGCGCCCGGCGAAGTCGTTCTGGAAGAAGTTCATGCTCTGCTTGAGCACGTAGTTGTGGTTTTGCCAGCGGATCATGCTGGTCATGCCCGGGCTGATGGTCTGGTGCACCAGCAGGTCATGCAGGCCGAAGAACAGCGGTCTGATCAGCAGCACCACCACCAGCATCCACAGCAGCTCGGCGCCGTGCAGGCTGAAGAAGTTCGGGTCCGGGGTGCCCTGGGCGAGGTCGATGATCCGGCTCAGGTAGCCGAACATCGCCACTTCGATCAGCGCTGCGACCAGGCCGACGATCAGCAGGGCAACGAAGCTCGGCCAGACCTGACGCAGGTAGTACAGGTAGAAGGCCCACACCGTAGTTGGTGGAGCCTCGCTCGGGGCGTCACGGAAGATATCGATGAGCTTTTCGAAACGGCGGTACAGCATGGGCATTGCAACTCCTGTTCTACCCGACCGCAGGCAGTATCACGTCCCTGTGAAACCAGCGGTCAGTCGATGCGTTTGGCGGACTTGATGAACACCGGGTCAGCCGGTACATCACGCATGCCTTTTTTCACGGTGGTCTGCGAATTGACGATCTGATCGACTACTTCCATACCCTTGGTGACCTTGCCGAACACTGCATAGCCAGCGTCACGGCCCGGGTCGAGGAAGGCGTTGTCATTCACGTTGATGAAGAACTGGCTGGTGGCCGAGTTAGGGTTGGACGTGCGCGCCATCGACAAAGTGCCGCGGGTGTTGCGCAGGCCATTGCTGGCTTCGTTCTTGATCGGGTCTTTGGTGTCTTTCTGCACCATCTGCTCGGTGAAGCCACCGCCCTGCACCATGAAGCCCGGAATGACCCGGTGGAAGATGGTGTTGTTGTAGAAGCCGCTGTCCACGTACTGCAGGAAGTTCTTGGTGCTGATCGGTGCTTTTTCGGCGTTCAGCTCGATTTCGACCGGACCGAAGCTGGTGTCGAGCAGCACGTGCGGGGTCTTGTCCGAGGCCAGGACGCTAGTGGCAAAAGCAACCGAACAGGCAGCGAGCAGAATTTTTTTCAGCATGGGCTCAAAGATCCTTGAGAGGTGGAAACGCTAGTGAGGAACTGCAGCAGGGTCTGGTTGAAGACCTCGGCTTGATCAAGCGGCGTAGCGTGCCGCGAATCTTCGATTACCGCCAGCCTGGCGTGCGGGATCCGTTCGACGTAACGCTGTTTTAGTTGTACCGGGGTGTAATCGTGGTCGGCGGCGATCACCAGTGTCGGACACTGGATCTGGCCGATGCGTTCCGCCACGCCCCAGTCGACGATGGCGTCGAAGCTCTTCAGGTAGGCGCGCTTGTCGTTGCGCGCCCAGCGCTGGATCATCTTCTCCCGCAGGTCAGCCTGCTCTGGTTTGGGGAACAGGCGCGCGGCCAGGCCCTTGCCCACCGTCTCGACACTCAGGGCGCGGGCCAGGGCCCAGCGCTTGGCCCACCAGACCCAATCGCTGCGGGTGCGCCGTTTGACCTCCGGGGCACTGTTGACGATGCACAGGCTGCGCAACCAGCGCGGGTGATCGACGGCGAACTGAAAGCCGATCATGCCCCCCATTGATAAGCCAACCAGGTGCACCGGGCCGGTCTGCAGGTGTTCGAGCAGGGCCAGCAGGTCTTCGCTGAAAGTTGCGATCTGGTAGCCGTCGGCGGGTTTATCCGAGCGGCCATGGCCGCGGCTGTCGAGCAGGATCACCCGGTAGTGCTGACTCAGCAGCGGCACCTGCAGCTCCCAGTCGAGGCTGCTCGAACCGAGGCCGTGCAGCAGCACCAGCGGTTCGCCCTGACCGTATTGCTGGTAGTGCAGGGTGCAGCCTTCATGTTCGAAATAGGCCATGGGCGCGGGCTTCTCAGGCTTGTGGAGGGGCGGCGAAAGGCACATCCAGCGGCGCGGTGTCGAAGCTGCGCAGCAGATCGATGAGGATCTGCGTGGCCGGGCCGAGGGCTTTCTCTTTGCTCGAGTAAAGGTAGAACAGTGGGTGGCGACTGCCACCTTGATCCAGTTGCAATGGCTTGAGCAGCCCCTCGCGCAGCTCGCGCTCGATCATGTGCCGCGGCAGCCAGGCAAAGCCCAGACCGCTGCCGACAAAGGTCGCGGCGGTGCCCAGGCTACCGACTGTCCAGCGCTGCTCGGCGCCGAGCCAGCCGACATCTTTCGGTTGAGCGCGGCCGGAGTCGCGGATCACCACCTGCAACTGGCTTTCCAGATCCTGGAAGGTGATCTCGCGGCCCAGTCGGTGCAGGCTGTGTTCCGGGTGGGCGACGGCGATGAACTCGACCGAACTCAGCTCGGTGCCCAGGTAACCGCCGATGCTGAAGCTGCTGATGGCAAGGTCGGCGATGCCTTCGTGGAGCACTTCTTCGACCCCGGACAACACCTCTTCGCGCAGGCGCACGCGGCAGCCGCGGCTTTGCGGCATGAACGCGCTCAGTGCGCGCACCAGGCGGGCGCTGGGGTACGCTGCATCGACTACCAGACGCACCTCGGCTTCCCAGCCTTGTTCCATATGATGGGCCAGGTCTTCCAGCTGACTGGCCTGCTTGACCAGGTGCCGCGAGCGCCGCAGCAGCACGTTGCCGGCTTCGGTCAGCACGGCCTTGCGCCCGTCGATGCGCAGCAGCGGCACGCCGAGTTGCTCCTGCATGCGCGCCACGGTATAGCTGACCGACGATTGCGAACGGTGCAGGGCGTCGGCTGCCTGGGCAAACCCGCCGTGGTCGACCACTGCCTGCAGGGTTCGCCACTGATCAAGGGTTACGCGCGGCGCTTTCATCTTCGGCTCCTGTTGTCCTAAGCTGCGCTCTTTCAAGGAGAGCGCCCTGTGAAGAAATATTGTCTGGCTGTCTTGCTGTGCCTGCCATTGAGCGCAATGGCTTACCCGATCGATGTGGCCAAGGACATCAGCGGGGTGAAGATCGACTACACCGCCTATGACACTGATCAGGACATCGGCAGCATTACCGTGAACAACTACGGCGAAGTGGCCGCGGCGTGCAAGGTCAGCTTTCGCAACGGCCCGGAAGCGCCTCGCGTGCGGCGCGTCGTGGTGCCGGCAAACAAAAGCGTGGACGTGACCGCGAAGTTCAACCGGCAGATCATCAAGCTGCGCATCGCGCTGAGCTGTCAGTCGCAATAAAACGGATAAATCGATAGATTGGCTCTACTTTTTACGCTTTTTTATCGATAGGTCAACCTCTAATCTCGCCTCCATTGAATCGCACCCCGTTTATGCCAATGGAGGCAGCATGTCCCACGTATTGATCATCGAAAGCAGCGCCCGCCAGCAAGATTCCGTGTCGCGCCAGCTGACCCGCGACTTCATCCAGCAGTGGCAAGCGGCGCATCCTGGCGACCAGATCAATCTGCGCGACGTTGCCGCCAACCCGCTGCCGCACCTTGACGCCGACCTGCTCGGCGGCTGGATGAAGCCTGCGGAGCAACGGTCCATGCCTGAGCAGGAGGCTTTCGAGCGCTCCAACCAGCTGACTGACGAACTGCTCGCCGCCGACGTGCTGGTGATGGCGGCGCCAATGTACAACTTCACCATTCCCAGCACCCTCAAGGCCTGGCTGGACCATGTGCTGCGCGCAGGTATCACTTTCAAGTACACCCCGACCGGACCGCAGGGCTTGCTGCAAGGCAAGCGCGCCATCGTTCTGACTGCCCGTGGCGGCATTCATGCCGGTGCCGGCAGCGATCATCAGGAACCGTACCTGCGTCAGGCCATGGCCTTCATTGGCATTCACGACGTGGAGTTCATCCACGCTGAAGGGCTGAACATGAGTGGTGATTTCCACGAGAAGGGCGTCAACCAGGCCAAGGCCAGGCTGGCCGCGCTGGCGTGAGCCACTGAGGCTTGATGTTGCCCGCTGCAGATCTGTTGCCCAGGGTGGCGCAACCGGCTAAGGTCGCCGCCTTGATTTGCGAGAGAGCACCATGGGCTACCTGATTATCGTCGCGCTGATCCAGGCGTTTTCCTTCAGCCTGATCGGCGAGTATCTGGCCGGCAACGTCGACAGCTACTTCGCCGTACTGGCGCGGGTGCTGTTGGCCGGGCTGGTGTTTCTGCCGCTGACCCGCTGGCGCCAGGTCGAACCGCGCTTTTTGCGCTCGATGCTGCTGATCGGTGCCCTTCAATACGGCGTCACCTACGTCTGCCTGTACCTGAGCTTCCGCGTGCTGACTGTGCCCGAGGTGCTGCTGTTCACCATCCTCACGCCGTTGCACGTGACCTTGATCGAAGACGCCCTGAACCGGCGCTTCAACCCTTGGGCGCTGGTGGCTGCACTGGTCGCAGTGGCGGGTGCGGCGGTGATCCGCATGGACAGCATCAGTGGCGAGTTCTTCATCGGCTTCCTGCTGCTGCAACTGGCCAACTTCACCTATGCCGCAGGTCAGGTGCTGTATCGCCACCTGATCGCCCGCAACCCTAGCGACTTACCTCACTACAGACGCTTCGGCTACTTCTACCTCGGCGCGCTGCTGGTGGTGCTGCCGGCGTTTCTGCTGTTCGGCAATGCCCAGCGCCTGCCGAGCACCGATGTGCAGTGGCTGGTGCTGTTGTTCCTGGGGCTGGTGCCGACGGCGCTGGGGCTGTACTGGTGGAACAAGGGCGCCTGCCTGGTTTCTGGCGCAACGCTTGCGGTGATGAACAACCTGCATGTGCCGGTGGGCTTGCTGCTCAACCTGCTGATCTGGAACCAGCACGAGCCGCTTGGGCGCTTGCTGATAGGTGGCTTGATGATTCTGGCCTCGGTCTGGCTCAGCCGGCTGGGCAGCAATCATGCTGCGCCAGCCGTTGGCGGGGTCAGGCGATAGCCTGACCTTGATAGCGCTCGGCGACGACGGACTGGCGAATCTCTGCCAGCAAGCCTTGCCGGGCAAGCTGCAGCGCATCCCAGCGTGCAGCGTCCTGCAGGGGCGGGATGGTCACCGGCTCGCGGCGGTCGAAGCCGACCAGGGCAGCGTCGACCAGGTCGCCCACGGCCATCACCTCAGTCAGGGTATTGATGTCGATACCGGCACGATCCCAGATTTCCGTGCGTGTCGCTGCAGGCAGAACCGCCTGGACATAGACGCCCTTGGGCGCCAGTTCAAGGCTCAGCCCCTGTGACAGGAACAACACGAACGCCTTGGTCGCGCCGTACACGCTCATGCCGAATTCCGGCGCCAGGCCCACCACAGAACCGATATTGATGATCGCGCCGCTGCCGGCCTGCGCCAGCCGTGGCGCGATGGCGCTGGCCAGTCGAACCAGGGCGCTGGTGTTCAACGCGACCAGGTTGGCCACGCTGTCCGTTGATTGCTCGATAAAGCTGCCGGATTGCGCGGCGCCGGCGTTGTTGACGAGCAGGGTGATGCTGCTGTCATCGCGCAAGCGGGCTTCGACGGTCGCCAGGTCGCTGCTTTGCGTCAAGTCAGCCTGAATCACGTCGATGGCCACGGCATATTGCTGGCTCAGCGTTGCGGCGAGGGCATCCAGGCGGGTCTTGTCACGGGCTACCAACACCAGATCATGGCCGCGCTGGGCGAAGCGCTCGGCGTAGGTTGCGCCGATGCCAGAAGAAGCGCCGGTGATCAGTACGGTTTCAGCATTGTTCATGGACGAGTACTCAAGGTGAGTGGCTGTTGGGACAGTCAGATGGGGAAGCGTTTTTATGATGTCGATCACAATCAAAACTGTCAACGGTTTTGATTATGGTCGACATCAGAGTATGCTGGGCCATCGTTACGAAGTCCCCGAGGCGCCCCATGAAGATCACCAAGACGCAATCACTCGCTAATCGCGCGCATATCGTCGAGACGGCTTCGCAGCTGTTTCGTGAACGCGGCTACGACGGTGTGGGTGTGGCCGAGCTGATGGCCACTGCCGGGTTCACGCAAGGGGGGTTCTACAAGCACTTTGGCTCAAAGGCCGACCTGATGGCCGAAGCGGCAGCGCTCAGCCTGGAGAGGTCTGCCGCCGGTGCGTGCACTATTGGTCTGGAGGAGTTCGTCAATCGCTACGTCTCCCGCGCCCACCGAGATGGCAGAGACACAGGCTGCACCGTTGCAGCCTTGGGTGGCGATGCTGCTCGCCAGTCCGATGAGGTCAAGGCGACCTTCGCCAGCGGCATCGAAAAGACCCTTGCAGCTCTTGAAGAGAAGTACCGGGCGGGGACAGGGGCGACGCCCGAGCAGGCGCGCGCCAAAGTCGTGAGCCTGTTTACTCATGCCGTGGGTGCCGTCATGTTGTCGCGGGCGTGCCCGGATGACTCAGCGCTGGCAGATGAAATACTGCAAGCGTGCCGGGCGGAGCTGCTGGATGCGCTGGCTGCCGACTGAGCAAGGCTTGCGCGGCTGCGCAAACCTTGTGGTCATTTTCTCGGTGATCAGCTGGCGTGGTGCGGCAGCGGTGACAAGCCACTGCTCTTGATCGCCGCATCTGCCTGAGGCGAAGCGAGGTATTCAAGCAGTGCCTTGGCCGCTGCCTGATGCTGGCTTTTGCTGATCATCGCGCCGGAATACATGGTCATCTTCTGTGCCTCGGCCGGGATCAAGCCAACGATGTCGATGCCCGGTACCGGCTTGAGTTCGCTGAGCTGCTGAAAGCCGATCTGCGCCTGCCCGCGAGCGATCACTGCACCGACCGGTTCGGCCGGGATCATGTGGGCTTTGGCATCGAACTCCGACCCCAGCTGCATACGTGGGAACAACGTCCTGGACAGATAAACACCGCTGGCGCTGTCCGAATAGGCGACCGATTTGCTCTCCACCAGCACCTTGCGCAGGTTCTGCATCGTGCTGATGTTCGGCTTCGGCTCGCCCTGGCGCACGGCCATGGCAATGAACGATTTGCCCAGGTCGATGCGGCTGGCCTTGTCTGCCTGGCCGTCAGCGACCAGCGTGTCCAGCGCCGAGCCGACCATCAGGACCACGTCAGCATCCTCACCCTTGGCCAGCCTGTTGGGGATCGCTTGCGGGGTGTCGCCCATCGACGGCGCCGCCAGAACATTCAGTTTGACCCCGAATTTTTTCTGGTAAGCGGGCGCTACTTCGCGGATGGCGCCCATGATGCCGCCGGAGCTGAGTACGGTCAGGGTGTTCGCGTCGCCAGGTACGGCTTCAGCTGCCGAGCACGTGAAGGTGGCCAGCAACAGTGCCGCGCAGGACATCGTTCGAAGCATGGGAGTGTTCTCCGGAACAAAAGAATCCAGATTACTGAGGCGCAGCCCCCGGTTCAGTTAACGGGCCGTGAAGGATGTTTCATGTTCTGAGCAAGCAGCGTGAACGACTATTGCCTATGTCGGTACAGCAGGGCAGACGCTGTGGCATCGGGCACTGGCTTGCGAGGTGATAAATCGCGGGCAAAAGAAAGCCCGCTGCTAGGCGGGCAAGTTCAATCACACGTAGGGATAGCTAGAGATTGCGCCCCTTGCCGTGAAAATTAAGTGAAAGTGAAGTCAACACGCCGTCAGATTTCACACACCAGTCCGATGCCAGCTGTAGCGTTCAAATGGCTGCAGATTCAGCCTCTGAAGTAGGGTCTGGATATAGCGATTGATAACAAAGACGCATCAATCCATGAAAATTAAACACTAACTGTTTCAAAATGTGTCCCGCATACTCTAGTTTAGAGCGTAACAAGCATTTTAAGAATATCGCTGGAGATCCGTCATGCATGCTTCATCCCCCGCTGCGGGCACTGCCCGTTCCCGCGCCGCAGCCGTGTTCCGCGTCACCTCGGGTAATTTTCTCGAGCAGTTCGACTTCTTCCTGTTCGGTTTCTACGCCACTCAGATTGCGACCGCATTCTTTCCTGCGGCGAGTGAATTCGCTTCCCTGATGATGACCTTCGCGGTGTTCGGCGCAGGCTTCCTCATGCGCCCGCTGGGCGCGATTGTGCTCGGTGCCTACATCGATGACGTGGGCCGGCGCAAAGGTTTGATCGTGACCCTGTCGATCATGGCCAGCGGTACGCTGTTGATCGTGCTGGTGCCCGGATATGCCAGCATTGGCCTGTGGGCACCGGCCCTGGTCTTGCTCGGACGGCTGCTGCAGGGCTTCTCGGCTGGCGCCGAATTGGGCGGGGTGTCGGTCTACCTGTCGGAAATGGCCACGCCTGGGCGTAAGGGCTTCTACACCAGCTGGCAGTCCGGCAGCCAGCAAGTGGCGATCATCGTTGCCGCAGCACTGGGCTACGGCTTGAACCAGTGGTTGGCGCCTGAGCAGATCAGTGAATGGGGCTGGCGCGTACCGTTTGCCGTGGGTTGCATGATCATCCCGTTCATCTTCCTGCTGCGGCGCAGCCTGCAGGAAACCGAAGAGTTCGCCAATCGCACCCATCGTCCGACCATGAAGCAGGTGGTGGCAACACTGGCCAGCAACTGGGGTGTTGTCATCGGCGGCATGTTGATGGTGGCAATGACCACCAGCGCGTTCTACCTGATCACCGTGTATGCACCGACCTTCGGCAAGACCGTACTCAACCTGACCACCACCGACGCCTTGCTGGTGACGCTGCTGGTCGGCGTATCGAACTTCTTCTGGTTGCCCATCGGCGGCATGCTCAGCGACCGCTTCGGGCGCAAGCCGATGATGATAGCGATGACCGTGCTGACGCTGTTCACCGCTTACCCGGCGCTGTCGTACCTGGCTCAGGCAGCGAGCTTCTCGCACATGCTTGAAGTGCTGCTGTGGTTCTCGTTCCTCTATGCGCTCTACAACGGCGCAATGATCCCGGCGCTGACCGAGATCATGCCGGTCGAGGTGAAAGTGGCTGGGTTCTCGCTGGCTTACAGCCTGGCCACGGCGTTGTTTGGCGGCTTCACCCCAGCCATGTCGACCTGGCTGATCCACCTCACCGGTGACAAGGCTGCGCCGGCGTACTGGGTAACCTTCGCTGCTGGCTGCGCGTTGTGTGCCACGCTGGTGTTGTACCGCCGGGTCAAGACCGCTCAGCCACACGCGGCGGTTTGATCGGGTTGTGATGACGCCTGGCGGCTCAGCTGCCAGGCATCAGCCCGATGCGTCTTCCTGGAAGCCCTACTCTGGGCGAGCAAAGCCAATAGCCACTGGCTCACCAAGGTGAGTTTTTCTCGTGGCTGTCAAATCATTGTAAGTGTCTGGCGCAGCACACTTATGCCAGCGGCACCCTGAGAACTGAGGTGGGTATGCTGAAGACGCTTGGTTTGACAAAAAATTGCAGGCAAAAGAAAGCCCGCTGCTAGGCGGGCTAAGGTCTATCACGTAGGGATGGGTATAGACTGCCAAGTCGCTCGTGAAAACTAAGTGAAAGGCAGGTCAATGGAGTGTCAGACCTGTGCCACTTTTGCCTCGGATGCCTCTGGAGAATCGCCATGGCTGATGCAAGCAACGATGATCGTCCCGTGTACCAGGCCGCCTGCCATTGCGGGACTGTGCAGTTTTCAGTGCGCTTGACCGATGGTGTGCGTACTGCGCGCCGGTGCAACTGCTCGCTCTGCCGTATGCGCGGTGCCGTTGCGGTATCAGCCAACCTGGACGATATCACTGTCACCCAAGGGCAAGAGGCGCTCACGCTTTATCAGTTCCACACGCGTGAAGCCAAGCACTACTTCTGCTCCAAGTGTGGCATCTACACCTTCCATCAGCGCCGTTCTGCGCCTGATCAGTACGGGGTCAATGTGGCCTGTATTGAAGGCATGAGCCCGTTTGATTTCCCTGAGGTGACTGTCAGTGATGGCCGCACTCACCCTAAAGACCGCTTAGATGGGGGCTCGCGAGTGGCAGGCTGGCTGCGCTACGAGAGCAATCCTGAGTGATTATCCAGCTTGTCTACTCGGCTTCCGAAACTGGCGGATGATAGATGCGATCAGCGTGGACAGCTCGCTGCCCTGCTCGGGCTGCGTCTGCAGCAGCTTCAAGCCTGCGCAGCGATACTGGCTTTGCTTTGGAACATGGCGGTGTCAGCCTTGAAAATCAAATCGTCGAGGTCTTCACCATCTTCCGGATACCACGCCACCCCTAGGCTGGCGCTAACCTTGATTTGGCTGTTTGCCCATGGAATGGGCAAGGCGACGGCTTCGCAGATTTCCCCGGTGACGCGCTGGATATCGTTTCGGTGATGCGCGCCGTCGAGCAGCACGACAAATTCATCACCGCCCATGCGCGCCGCTATTTCAAACTCGCAAATATTGGATTTGATTGCCGAGGCTGCGTGGATCAGCATGGCATCGCCCGCCTGGTGGCCATAACGATCATTGATCTGCTTGAAGTGATTCAAGTCGATATAGCACAAGGCCAGATGCTCTCCACGCTTTCTTGCGTCGAGCAGCCTCTGACTAGCGAAGGGAATAAAACTATTTCGATTTGGTAAGCCAGTCAGGCTGTCATAGAAAGCCAGCTTGTGTACTTCCTCTTGGGCGAGTTTGCGCAACTTTATCTCGTTGCGTAGATGGCGCTGGGCATTCAACAGAATCAGAGCGAACATCAGGACAAGCGCAGAGCCGATGCTGACCAGAACAATGGTCTTGCGCAGTCGCTCGACGAGTTGCGGCGGGTTGGGGTCGTAGATGAAGTTTTCCAATCCGGCAATACTGTCGACCATGCCCAGTTCGAGGAAAGTCTCAGCCATACGTTGCCAGCGCCCTGGGTTCATATGACCGATCTCGATCAGGTCAGATACCACTAGCGGACGCATGGCCTCAGCTTCGAATTGCAAGTGCGCGCGACTTTTCTCCACCGAATACTGATTGAGCAGCAGGTCTATGATTTGCTCTGGGTTATCCATCGCGTAGCGCCAGCCGCGCAGCGTGGCGCGGCGGAAGGCCTCGACGCGCTGTGGATGCTCGTCAATCTCGGCCTGGCTGGTGAACAGGATGTCGCTGTAGAAGTCGATTCCGTAAGTAACGGGCGAGATGATGTTATATGCCACGCCCCGTTCTTGCAGGTAGAAGGGCTCGTTGGTCAGGTATGAGTTGAACGCCGTCACTTTACCGCTGGCCAGATCCCCAATTTGAAAACTGCTGGGTATCAGCTGTAGTTTTTCGAGGGCTATACCTTCGCTACGGAACATCGCCAGAAAATCGGCATCTGTCTGCGCATTCATCAGCATCAACGGCTTGCCGATCAGGTCGTGCACAGTGCGAACGTCTTGGTCTGTACGAGCCACGAGCACGGAAGGTGAGTGCTGAAAAATCACCGCCAGAGCTACCAAGGGCTTTCCATGCAGGCGTGCGTAGAGCAATTCACTATTGGCTTCGCCGTACTGGGCACGCCCAGAGAGCACTTCTTCGACCGGTGTGACGTTGGGGCCGCCTTCGTGCAAGCGCACGTCCAGCCCTTCTTCCTGGTAATAGCCCTGAGCGATGGCGGCGTAGTAGCCCGCGAACTGGAACTGATGTTTCCAACGTAGCTGTACATCAATCACTTGCGCAGCACTATGGTGTTGAGTGACAGGGCTCGCCGAGGCAGCCTGAGCCCAGAGCAGCACAAGACACAGCAGTCGACGCAGCCGAACCAGCAGAACTCTCTCCGGCCGGTCGAGCGCGTTAGAACAGCAACGGAGGCTGGGCATCGTGAAGGTCCGTTAATCGCGCTCATGGTTGAGCGTGCAAGGCGTTGCAGGGCATGGGTCGGCATTGTGACATCGCGCATGCAGGGCCAGCAATCGCCAGCCACGATGACCAAAGCGGCCGTTATCTTTGCTTCGGCGTGGCTGGCGCCTGATTGCCAGTGGCACTGCTACGGCCAGTGCAGTGGCTGGTGGCGCGGCAGCGGGATCGACGGCTGCGGCAGGATGGGCGAACGTGGCGCTATCCTCGGTCGCCGCCAGTGCGGCAAGCGGAGCGACCATAAGCACGATCAACAATCGTGGCAACTTGGGCCTGGTGCTGAAGGATGTGACCTCCTCTGATGCGCTTCGTGGTTATGTGGTGTCGGGGATTACCGCAGGTTTGACCACCGGTGTGTTCGATGACTGGACAGCGACCGAAACGGCAACCTCAACCGCGCTGCCTAATAGTGGCGCCGTATTGCCAGCTGGGGGGCTTTCCACTTGGGACGGCATTGGTCGCTTTGCAGGCAACCAGCTGCTGCAAAACGGTACTTCGACTGTACTGGATCGTGCTCTCGGTGGTGACAGCGCGTTGAGTGATGCGCTGCGTAGTAGCCTTGCCAGTACATTTGCAGCTGCTGGGTTCAACCTGGTTGGCGATTTGGGTAATCGCTTCGACCTTCAGCAAGGTGGCGCCGCCAAAGTTACACTCCATGCGGTGATGGGCGGGCTGGCAGCGGAGGCGGCTGGAGGCGATTTCAAAACTGGCGCAGTCGCAGCCGGGCTCAATGAGGCGCTAGTAAATACCCTTGCGCAGCATTATGCCGAAATTCAGCCTGAAAAAAAGCAGCAGTTACTGTTAGTGAACTCACAGTTGTTGGGTGTTTTAGCGGCTGCTTCGGCCAACGGAGACGGCGACAGCTCGCAGATGGGGGCGTGGGTGGCGAGCTACTCGACGCAATATAATTACCTTACACATGAAAAAGTTGAAAATAAGCGCGCGAAAGAAAAAGCCTGAGCGGATGATGGGTGCGTACAAGATGTACGAGAGGAATATGCGGAACTGGATGAAGTTCGCAATAAAAAGTTGGCCGACTTATGTCGCAATAATCCTGGGCAATGCGAGGATATTTCCGCGAAGCTCAGTGCCGACGGGCCGAAACTCAGAGCGTTAGCTAAAGAAGCAGCTGCTCAAGGTGAATATGGCGCATCCGTTGTCATCGGTTATGTGATTAGCAGTAGTAACCAAGACGCGCAGAACATCATTGCAAGTGAATTGAGCGCGCTTGAAGGTGGAGATGGGAGTCGGTTCCTTTCCGTGCTAGGCTCGACGTTGCTAAGTGCGACGATGGGCGGTCGCTCGGTTGTTACGAAGCAACCGGTGTACAGGACGACCAAAGAGGCAAAAGTAGCGGCAGAGGCGTTAGGGTATCAGAAAATAAGCGAAACGGTTCATGGCGGCCCAGCAGTATTTCGTAAGGGCAAATCCTACATCACCCGAGATCTGGATGGGCACATTGGAGGTGCATGGAAAATGGTCAGTTCAGTAAAGCCTTGGAAAGTAGGACAACACGTGACGGGACTTTTGACAAGAATTTGAATCGTATCGGAGACTGAATGAGCAGTAGAGTAGACTGGGAGAATCGAGGCAAGACAGTGGCGGAGCTTATCGCTGAACTTAAGACGTTTGGCAATCAGCAACTTAAAGTGGAAATGTCTTTTGATGAGGGGCAGACAGCGAAGCCCATTAGTCTCGTTGTTAAGCGGGATGGTAAGTGTCTATTGTTGCATATAGATTCGTCAGGTGAATGATGATGGGGTGATAGCTTGTGACCAGTAGGGGGGGTGTATCGCTGGTTTCTGCAACTGCCCGACAGGCTCACTTAATTTCTTTGAAAATTAAATACGATTGTGTCTACTTATAATAGTAGGCACCATCACCTTGATCATTAAGCTTTCCACGAAAAATTATGTCACAACCGCATGAAAAAGCCCCCTGGTGCATAGCAGTACCTGGCCCGACATCCTATCGGCGAACAGCTGCGGGTGCTGAACATTGCTTTGGAGCTCGTATATGAATACCCATAAGTTGAGCAGGTGAGTGCTATTCCGTTAATGAATTTAATTACCTTATCGAAATCGCAGCCTTCAAACTCATCTTCCTCCTGAGTAACCGCAGCTATCGTCCAGCCAACCACCCCCTGAAATTTACTTGCTGTAGCTCCAGCAAATGCTGGGAGCGATACATTGATAAAGAAGGCTGCATAACAACCAGTAAAAAAACTTCATTTCATTCAATCCAAAGGCATATACCGGCCGCGGTAAGCGGCGTCGGCTTAAATGAATTGTTAGGTCTCAGGCCCACCTGATCCACTTCAGTAGGTCACGAGCGCAATCAGACGAGGGTAGGTCTATTTTAAACAGCTGTCGTTCGCCTGCGAGTTGAGGAGAGACCCGGGCAAGCGCAGTCGGGGATTTTCAGGTGGATAGCACGTGATTTTGCCCAGGCGGCCCCTCATACGCTCGGGGAGTTTGCTGACGAAAACAGAGCACTTCGTGGTGGTACGAGGGTCAAACGCCAGCTCGGCGCCTGTGTCAAAGCGGTAGCTGACTAGGTATTCATTATTGTCCTGTGCTAAGCGGACGGCATGCGGATCTGCATCCAGCATGGCTCTCAGATCTTCCCCTTGCATGAGTATTCCCCTGTGAGGCTTAACTATAGTCGCCAGCATGCTGGCCTGATCGCAGATTAGCCCTCAGGCTGGGGCTAGGCAACGAGTCAGCTTCTGCGTCGAAAATTATCGAAATCACTGGCCCGGATATCTAGGCAATGAGAGGGAAGTGAGTCGTCCCTGCTTTCTTAGATGCTTTTCAGCGCCTGCTTTTGGCCGATTTCTGCCCTGAAAGTAGGGCAGCTATGGGTCGAAAGCGATCATCCTCGACCGTCTGCTTTAGACGCTTTACAGCCGGTAGCGTAAGGCTGCAATTACTTCTGCTCCCAATGTGGAATCCATACCCTCCACCAGCGCCGTCCTGCGCCAGATTAGGACGGGGTCAATGCGGCTTGTATCGAACGCTCTGACCAAAAATCGCAGGCAAAAGAAAGCCCGCTGCTAGGCGGGCCAAGGTCTATCACGTAGGGATGGCTATAGATTGCCAAGCCGCTCGTGAAAACTAAGTGAAAGGCAGGTCAACGGAACGTCAGACCTGCGGTTTGGCGCAAATTTCACGCCTCACTCATCTCTTCCAACCGCCGCGGTGCTGGCTCAGGCGCCGCACGCCCGGCCAGGCCAATCCGCATGTCATTACCACTCGGCTGCTGATAAACACTCAGGCCGAACTCCGGCAGCACCGCCAGCAGATAGTCGAACACATCGCCTTGAATCCGCTCGTACTCGGCCCACGCGGTCGTGCGGGTAAAGCAGTAGATTTCCAGCGGCACACCTTCGGCGGTGGGCTGCATCTGGCGGACCATGCAGGTCATGTTCGGGTGCACGTCGGGGTGGGCTTTCAGGTAGGCCAGGGCAAACGCGCGGAAGGTGCCGATGTTGGTCAGCTTGCGCCGGTTGGCCGAGAGGTCGGCGACCAGGCCCTGGGCTTCGTTCCAGTCCTGCAGCTCTTTGCGCTTGCTTGCCAGATAGTCGCCCAGCAGGCGTACGCCGGCCAGGCGCTGCTCTTCTTCGAGGGTGAGGAAGCGTACGCCGGCGGCGTCGATGAACAGGCTGCGTTTGATCCGGCGGCCGCCGGATTGCTGCATGCCGCGGTAGTTGCGGAACGACTCGCTCATCAGGCGCCAGGTGGGGATGGAGACGATGGTCTTGTCGAAGTTCTGCACCTTGACCGTGTGCAGGGTGATGTCGACCACGTCACCGTCGGCGCCGACCTGGGGCATTTCGATCCAGTCGCCGACATGCAGCATGTCGTTGCTGGTCAACTGTACGCTGGCGACGAACGACAGCAGGGTGTCCTTATAGACCAACAGCAGCACCGCCGACATGGCGCCCAGGCCCGATAGCAGCAATAACGGCGAGCGGTCGATCAGGGTGGCAATGATGACGATGATGCTGAATACCCACAGCACCATCTTGGCCAGTTGCACGTAGCCTTTGATCGAGCGGGTGCGGGCGTGTTCGGTGCGCGCATAGATGTCGAGCAGGGCATCGAGCAGGCATGCCAGCGCCAGGGTCATGAACAGCAGGGTGAAGGCCAGCGCGACGTTGCCCAGGAAGTGCTGGGCGGTGGCGCCGAGCTCCGGCACCAGCTTCAGGCCGAACTGGATGATCAGCGACGGCGTGGTTTGCGCGAGGCGATGAAATACCTTGTTGTGGCGCAGGTCGTCGAACCACCTGAGGGCTTGTTGGCGGGCCAGCAGGCGGCTGGCATGCAGCACCAGAAACCGCGCCAGGCGGCCGAGAATCAGCGATACCAGCAGCAGCACACCCAGGCCAATGGCGGCGTGCAGGGTCGGGTGTTGGTCGAGAGTGCCCCAGAGATCAAGGGTGTTGAACCAGAGTCGTTGAATGTCCATAGGCTAAAAAAGCGGTCTGTATTGCGGAACGAGGGCTAATTAGAGCGCGGATCGGGGCAAAGTTGCCAAAAGAAATTCGGTTCTGGCGGCGGAAAACGGTACCCTATGCAACTTGAATTTACGCACTTGCCCGAGGTTACCCCCGTGTTTTCCCAATTCGCCCTGCATGAACGCATCCTTAAAGCCGTGGCCGAGCTGAAATTTGTCGAGCCGACTCCGGTACAGGCGGCGGCCATCCCCTTGGCGTTGCAAGGGCGAGACCTGCGGGTAACGGCACAAACCGGCAGCGGCAAGACCGCTGCGTTCGTCCTGCCGATGCTCAACCGCTTGGCTGACCTGGGCGGCCCGCGCGTCGAGATCCGTGCGCTGATCCTGCTGCCGACCCGTGAGCTGGCTCAGCAGACCCTGAAGCAGGTCGAGCTGTTCTCGCAGTTCACCTACATCAAGTCGGGGTTGGTCACCGGCGGTGAAGACTTCAAGGAGCAAGCGGCCATGCTGCGCAAGGTGCCGGACGTGCTGATCGGCACCCCAGGGCGCCTGCTTGAGCAGCTCAACGCCGGCAACCTCGACCTGTCGCATGTGCAGGTACTGGTACTGGACGAAGCCGACCGCATGCTCGACATGGGTTTTGCCGAAGACATGGAGCGTTTGTGCAAAGAGTGCGAGAACCGCGAGCAGACCCTGCTGTTCTCTGCCACCACCGGCGGCGCCGCGCTGCGCGATATCATCGGCAAGATCCTCAAGGATCCAGAGCACCTGATGCTCAACAGCGTCTCGCAGCTGGCTGAAGGCACCCGTCAGCAGATCATCATGGCTGACCATGACCAGCACAAAGAGAAGATCATCCACTGGCTGCTGGACAACGAAACCTTCCAGAAGGCGATCATCTTCACCAACACCCGCGTAGCTGCCGACCGTGTCTATGGTCACCTGGTGGCCAAGGACATCAAAGCGTTCGTGTTGCACGGTGACAAGGACCAGAAAGACCGCAAACTGGCCATCGAGCGCTTCAAGCAAGGCGGCTCCAAGGTGCTGGTAGCAACCGACGTAGCGGCCCGTGGCCTGGACATCGACGGCCTCGACCTGGTGATCAACTTCGACATGCCGCGCAGCGGTGACGAGTACGTACACCGTATCGGCCGTACCGGCCGTGCCGGTGGGGAAGGTCTGGCGATCTCGCTGATCACCCACAACGACTGGAACTTGATGTCGAGCATCGAGCGCTACCTCAAGCAGCAGTTCCAGCGCCGCCTGATCAAGGAAGTCAAAGGCACCTACAACGGGCCGAAGAAGGTCAAGGCGTCCGGCAAGGCCGTCGGCGTCAAGAAGAAAAAAGTCGACAAGAAGACCGGCGAGAAGAAGGCTGCTGCCAAGCGCAAGCCAACTGCCAAGCCGCGTCCTAACGCGCCATTGGCCAGTGTCGATGGCATGGCTCCGCTGAAAAAGCGCGCGCCCAAGCCAGAGTAAGTCTCTCCGGGGTCGCGTTCGCGGCCCCTGATCTGCGCCCGCCCTTCAGCGGCGGGCTGCAGTTGATCTAGCCGCAGGCGTTGCGACTGATCACTCCGCTTTCTTCTCCGCAGTTTTCAGCTCCTGCAGACGGTGCTCGATCAGCTGGCACTTGTCCGGCACATCCTTGCTTTCAGTCGCCAGGTCCATGCCCTGCAACTCGTCGTTGATTTCCTTGGCCTTTTGCGGGTTTTGCTCAGTCAGTTGGCTGACCACCTTGGCCAGCTCTTCGCGTTTGGCGGTGGCTTCTTCCGGCGTGCAGGCCCAGCTTGGCAGGGCGATGCACAGACCGACGGCAATGGCACAGCTGCTTAGGATTTTCACGGGTTGACCTCCTTGTTGGCGTTATCCGGTTGAGGGGCCAGCGGCTGGAAAGTTCATGTGGTCAGGCCTTCTGAACGCTTGCCAACACCCGCATGTCCCACCCTGTGTACCTCTTTCCGTCCACAACAGGGAGCCATCGCCATGAGCCACTACGACTGGGATTTGATCGAACGCTTGTTGCACGAAGTGCAAAACGGCGCTGAACAAAGCTTCACGCCTCGCCCTTACGCCGAACAGCACGCCGCCGCGCTGGCCGCCAAAGGCCAACCGGTAGGTGACTTGGACCAGCTGAAAACCCGCGCCTGCGAATACGAGAAGCTGCTGCTTGATCGCGGCTACATTGCCAGCCGCCCGGAAGAAGAGGGCGGTAACGGTGAAAATTTCGTGCTCACCGAGCGTGGTTCGCGCCTGCTCAGCATGATCGACAGCAGCATCCCCGGCTTCGAGCATCCGCGTCAGGTGTTGGATGAGCAAGCCGATGCGCTGGATCAGCCGACCTTCGATCACGTGTCGTCGAAGGCGCAAATCGCTGGCGGTGCAATTTAGGCTGGCCGGGCAGGGCTTCGGCGTCCGATAATCGCAGTCTGATCCACTCATCTGCCGAGCCCTGCCCATGCCTGCGTATCACACCGAGGCCCGCCTATGAGCGCGGCCCGCAAGAACCCTGATGCCTTTGCCCTGCAATTGATGCTCGGTTTGTGCCTGATCTGGGGCAGTCAGCAGGTCATGATCAAATGGGCCGCTGCGGATATCGCGCCAGTGATGCAGGCGGCGTTTCGCTCTGGCATCGCTGCGCTGCTGGTCGGCCTGCTGATCTGCTGGAGGGGCGGCTGGGGGCAGGTGGGTAGCACTTGGCGTGCGGGGTTGCTGGCGGGCGCTTTGTTTGGCCTGGAATTCATGTTCATTGCCGAGGGGCTCAAGCTGACTTCGGCGGCGCATATGTCGGTGTTCCTGTATACCGCGCCGATTTTTACCGCCCTGGGTTTGCACTTCATGCTGCCCAGCGAGCGCCTCAGGTTGCTGCAGTGGCTGGGCATCCTGCTGTCGTTCGCGGGTATTGCGTTGGCGTTTGCTGGAGGCGTGCAGCTGGATCAGATTGATGGGCGAACGCTGCTGGGTGATGCCTTCGGTGTGCTGGCTGGCTTGGCCTGGGGAGCTACTACAGTGGTCGTGCGCGGCTCGCGTTTGTCTGAAGCGCCGGCGACCCTGACCTTGTTCTATCAGTTGATGGTGGGTTTTGTCGGATTGCTGATGATTGCTCTGCTCACTGGGCAGATCGGCATGGTCACGCTTACGCCGCTGGCGATGGGCAGTGTGCTTTTCCAGGGCGTGGTGGTGTCGTTTGTCAGTTACCTGACCTGGTTCTGGTTATTGCGTAAGTACCTGGCTTCGAACCTGGCGGTGTTCTCTTTCATTACTCCGCTGTTTGGCGTGACCTTTGGCGTGCTATTGCTGGGTGAGCCGTTGAGCGTGAATTTTGTGCTCGGTGCGTTGATGGTTTTGGCCGGAGTAGTATTGGTCAGCGCTGAGCCTTGGGTGCGCCGGCAGTTGCGCAAGGTGGTTGGTTGAGGCGGTTAATGGCGCAGCAACCCCCTCCAAACGCCGCTTGCAACAGGGAGAAACAGTTGACCGGCGGTCGGAACAGCCCGCCGCTGCTTGATCCCTGTCAAAATCGGCCTTATGTATAGGATTAGACGCATGCGTAATGCAGGACATAGGACTATGATCTGTATGAAACATCGAATGATCGATTTGCCGTGAGGCTGACCCGTGAAGGGGGCACTATGAAAACACCACTGTTCAACTGGCTCCATGACCTGGCTGTCGCCTTGGGTCTGATACCGCCACCGCTGCAACCGGTGCCGATCCCCACCGACGAAGAGCAGCGCAAACGCCAGCCTCGTCGCCGTTGAAACGAGAAGGCCGCCGCATTTGACTATGCAGCGGCCTTTGTCTTTTCAGCGCAGTGCAGTCAAATCAGGCCAGATTTGCGCTAGCCACCGGCCGCCGCGACAGCAGGCTGACCAGCACAAAGCTCACCAGGCCAACCGCCAGGCTGTAGTAGATCGGCGTATTGGCATCCAGGCCATCCTTGACCATGAACAACAGCGCGGTGGCGAAGCCCAGCGACATGCTGGCGATGGCTCCTGCGGTAGTTGCGCGCTTCCAGAAGATTGCCCCCATCAGCGGGATCAGCATGCCGCCCACCAACAGGTTGTAGGCCAGGGTCAGAGCGCTGATTACATCATTCACTGCCAGGGCGATGGCCAACACCACCAGGCCGGTGAGTAGGGTGAACAGGCGGCTGGTGGCCAGGCTCGATTGCTTGCCACCGCGCAGCTTGGGCAGCAGGTCTTCGGTGACCGTGGTCGAGGCCGCCAGCAAGCCGGCACTCGCGGTCGACATCATCGCCGCCAACGCGGCAGCCATCAGCAGGCCGCGAATGCCGTCAGGCAGGGTGGTCTTGATCATGGCGGCGAAGGCGTTGTTGGGGTTGGCCAGGTCCGGCAGCAGCACATGTGCCGCCATGCCGATCAGTGCGCAGGCCAGGCCGTACAACACGCAGTAGATACCCGCAGTGGTACCGGCGCGCTGGCAGACTTTTTCATCCCGCGCGGTGAACACACGCTGCCAGATATCCTGGCCTATGAGGATGCCGAAGAAGTAAATCAGGAAGTAGGTGAGGATGGTGTCCCAGCCGATGGTGGTCCAGTTGAAGCTGGACGCCGGCAGTTGCGCCACCAGTTGATCCCAACCGCCGACCTTGTACAGGCACACCGGCAGCAGGATGAACATCAGGCCGACGGTCTTGATCACGAACTGGACGATGTCGGTCAGGGTCAGCGACCACATGCCGCCAATGGTCGAGTAGATCACCACCACGCCACCGCCGAGCAGCACCGACAGCCAGAACGGCAGGTCGAGCAACACTTGCAGCACGGTGCCCATGGCCAGGGTTGAGGTCACTCCGATCATCAAGGCATAGGCCAGCATGATCAGCGCGCTGGCCTGGCGCGCCATCGGGTTGTAACGCCGCTCCAGCACCTGGGTCACGGTGAAGATGCGCAGGCGCAGCAGCGGTTTGGCCAGGAACAGGTTCAGCGCAATGATGCCCAGACCCAGTGCGGCGCAGAGCCAGAAGCCGGAGATGCCATGTACATAGCCCAGGCGGACGGTGCCGACGGTCGATGCGCCGCCGAGGACGGTGGTGGCCATGGTGCCCATGTACAAGGTCGGGCCGAGGTTGCGCCCGGCCACCAGGTAGTCTTCATGGGTTTTCGCGCGGCGCATGCCGTACCAGCCCAGAGCGAGCATGCCGGCGGCATAGATCAATACAACGATGATGTCCAAGGCCATTGGGGGTCTCCCGATTATCATTATTATGGCGAGATCAAGTGCCCGGGCAGCCTCACGGTGCCCGGCGGTATCAGCAAGTACGGGTGGGCCTGTCACTGGCCCATGCAAGCAGTGCGACTGCAATCGAGCGCGCTGTCGACATCCTTAGCGGCGCGCTACTCCTGGCAGTACGCAAAGCATTTCAAACAGCAGGTTGGCCCCCAGCAGCGAGGTGTTGCCGGTGGTGTCGTAAGGTGGGGAGACCTCGACCAGGTCACAGCCGATCAGGTCCAGGCCCTGACAGCCGCGGATGATTTCGATGGCCTGAATGGTGGTCAGGCCGCCAATTTCCGGGGTGCCGGTGCCGGGCGCCCAGGCCGGGTCGATGCCATCGATGTCGAAGGACAGATATACCGGGCCACCCGCGACCTTCTCACGCACTTCAGCCATCAACGGCTCTAGCGACTTGTGCCAGCACTCTTCGGCCTGCACTACGCGAAAGCCCTGGCGGCGGCTCCAGTTGAAGTCATCGGCCGTGTAGCCTTGGGCGCGCAGGCCAATCTGCACGACCCGGTCGCAATCGAGCAGGCCTTCTTCGACGGCGCGGCGGAAGGTGGTGCCGTGGGCGATCTTCTCGCCGAACATGTGGTCGTTGACGTCGGCGTGGGCATCGATGTGCACCAGGCCGATCTTGCCGTGTTTTTTGTGCAGCGCGCGCAGAATCGGCAGGGTGATGGTGTGGTCACCACCCAAGGTCAGCGGGATCACGTTGTGTTCGACGATGGTGTCGTAGGCTTCTTCGATGATGCGCACGGCATCCAGCAGATTGAAGGTGTTGATCGCCACATCGCCGATATCGGCAACCGACAGCGAGTCGAAGGGCGCGGCGCCGGTGGCCATGTTGTAGGGGCGGATCATGACTGATTCGGCGCGGATCTGGCGCGGGCCGAAGCGGGTGCCGGAGCGCAGCGAGGTGCCGATGTCCAGCGGCACGCCGACAAACGCGGCGTCCAGGCCTTCAGGGCTTTGCAGGTGGGGCAAGCGGAGCATGGTGGCGATGCCGCCGAAACGCGGCATTTCGTTGCCGCCCAGTGGTTGGTGCAGAGTCTTGTCCACAGTGGGCCTCATCAGTCGATCGATTGTTATGGTTGTTCGAACCTGGGCCAACATGCTGCAACTGAGCGCAGCGGGCGGCGAGCAGGGTCATTGCGGGCAGTCTGCGCAAGCTGGTGGCCGAGAAGAATCGCTACCGACAAATACTTAGTTCAGGAATCTCTGAACTAAAGGCCGCCGCCAAGGTAGACTCCGCCCATTGCAACTTGCCCATTGCCACTGCGGACCGATCACCACCATGGCCTCGTCACTGCCCGACCCGAAACTGCTGCGGATCTTTGTCAGCGTGGTACGCCACCAAGGCTTTGCAAATGCCCAACGTGAGCTGAACCTGTCGACGTCGGCCATCAGCACCTACATGAGCCAGCTGGAGGCGGGGTTAGGCATCGTGCTCTGCCACCGTGGCCGCGGTGGCTTCAGCCTGACCAGCAAGGGCGAGCTGTTCCACCAGGAGACGCTGCGCCTGCTGGCCGAGCTGGATGGTTTTGAACAGTACGCCGCGGCGCTCAAAGGTGAATTGCGCGGCACGCTCAACCTTGGCGTGCTCGACTCGACCGTAGGCGATCGCGCCTTGCCGCTGGCAGAGGCGATTGGCGCCTACAGCCAGGAGCATCCGGCCGTGCACCTGCACTTGTCGGTGTCCAGTCCATACGAGCTGCAGCTGGGGGTGCAGGACAACCGCCTGGACCTGGCCATCGGTGCGTTTTCTTCGCGCATGAGCGGTCTGGTCTATCAACCGCTGTATCGCGAGCAGCATTGGCTCTACTGCAGCAACCGCCATTCGTTGTTCGCCGAAAGGCGGATTCCAGAGCCCGTCATTACCCAGCAGCGCATGGTTGGGCGAGGCTACTGGAGCCAAGCCGAGCTGGCCCGGCACGGCTTCAAGCATAGCGCGGCAACGGTGGAAAGCATGGAGGCGCAGCTGATCCTGATCCTGTCCGGCGCCTATATCGGCTATCTGCCCGAGCACTATGCACAAGCGTGGGTCGACAAGGGCGATTTGCGCGTATTATCGCCCGCCACATTTGGTTACCAAGCCCCGTTCTCCCTGATCATCCGTCGCGGCCGTAGCCGCGAACCATTGATTCAGACCTTCCGTGATTTGCTCAAAAGTCAGCTGAACGTCAGCTGATAAACGCCTGGATGAATGCACTCCGTCAGGAACGGTAAATTTCCTACAAAAGTGCCTGCTGACAGGCTTTCGCTCTGCTAAATATTGATTGGCCCCTGATGAATTTCCATCGTTTGCACACGCAAGGATTGCCTTGATGCGCCTGAACTTGCCCGTTACCGAGCATGAAAGAACCTTCCCCAACGAACAGCGGCTTATTTCCACTACCGACCTCAATAGCCGCATTACCTATTGCAACGACGCATTCGTGGCCATCAGCGGTTTTACCTACGATGAACTGGTCGGACAAACCCACAACCTGGTGCGCCATCCAGATATGCCGGCGCCGGTATTTGCGCTGATGTGGGACACCATCAAACAGGGCAAACCGTGGATGGGCGTGGTCAAGAACCGCGCCAAGAACGGTGACTTCTATTGGGTCAGCGCGTATGTCACGGCGGTGTACGAAAACGGCCGCATCAGTGGTTATGAGTCGGTCCGCTCGGTCCCCAGCCGTGAACAGATCAGCCGTGCGGAACTGCTATACGCCCGCCTGCGCAGTGGCCAGCGCGCAGTGTCGTGGTCGACGCGCGTGCTGCACGGGGTTGGCCAGAGCTGGCCGATACTGGCCGCTGCTGCGCTGTCTACTGCCGGCTATCTCTGGCTCGCGCCGCAGGCTGCGATCGCCGTGCTGCTGGCCAGCCTGCTGGGTGCCGGCTATGCGCTGAACCGCCTGCACGCTCGCGCTCTGCAGCGCACCCTGGACGAACACCCGAAAGCCTTCACCGACCCGTTGGTGGCCCTGACCTACAGCAATAACCGCGGCCTGCATGGCCAGCTGGACCTGGCCATCATCAGCGAAGAGGCGCGCTTGCAGACGGCGCTGACCCGCCTGGTCGATGCAGGTGTCGGGGTCAAGGCACGTGCAGCGCAGTCTGCTGGATTGTCAGATGCCCAGGCGCAGATGCTTGACCGCCAGCGCAGCGAAACCGAGCAATCGGCCACCGCCATTGCGCAGATGGCTGCGACTATCCAGGAGGTTTCGCAAAACGTGCAGAGCACTGCCCATGCTGCCGGTGACGCTGACCAACTGGCCCAGCACGGCAGCCAGCTGGCTCAGCAAAGCCTGCAGGCGATGGGCAGCATGAGCGAGGCGGTCAATGACATCGGCCAGGCCGTGCACGCCTTGGCTCAGCAGACGCAGTCGATTGGCAGCGTGGTCGATGTGATCACGTCGATTGCCGAACAGACCAACCTGCTGGCGCTTAACGCGGCTATCGAAGCTGCCCGCGCGGGCGAGCAGGGCCGTGGCTTTGCCGTGGTCGCCGACGAGGTGCGCTCACTGGCCCAGCGCACGCGCACCTCGACCGACGAGATTCACCAGATCATCAGCAGCCTGCGTGCGGGCGCCGAGCGTGCGGTGTCGTCGGCTAGCCGTGGTGAACAGATCTCCCGCGACAGCGTGCACAGTGTCGAAGCGGTGCGTGAGGCGCTGAGAGGCATTGCTCAGGCGGTCAGTCGCATTACCGGCATGAGCCAGCAGATGGCGACTGCCTCGGAGCAGCAAAGCCACGTCGCCGAAGACATCAACCAGCAGATCACGCGCATTTCCCACCTGTGCGACGAGAGTGCCGGACAGGCCAGGCAGGGCGCCGAGATCAGCCAGGACCTGGAGCAGATGGCCGAGTACCTGCACAGCCTGGCCGAACGTTTCAACCGCTGACCACCTCCCGAACCCACATGGACGTGGGCGCTGTATGTTCTTCTCGAGTGGCTATGGCACACTGGCGCCCTCCAGGAGAACCCGATGTCCAGACCCCGCTGCGAACGCTGCAAGCGCGCGCAAGACCATTGCTTATGCCCGCTGATCCCCCGCCTCGACAGCCGTACCCGGGTGGTCCTGTTGCAGCACCCCAGTGAAACCGCGCATGCGCTGAATACTGCTCGCCTGGCCGCGCTCGGCCTGGTCAATGCACAGCTGTGGGTGGGGGAAGTGTTTGCCCAGCTGCCGGAGTTGCTGGCAACGCCGGGGTATCGGCCGGTGCTGTTGTTTCCCGGTGACGAGGCGCAGGCACTGACCGCGTATGCGTCACCTGATGAGCAGCCGTTGCTATTGATCGTGCCGGATGGCACCTGGCGCAAGGCGCGCAAGCTGTTGTACCTGAATCCGCTGCTGGCAGCGCTGCCACGGGTGACCCTGGCGCAGGTGACAGCCTCGCGCTATCGCCTGCGCAAGGCGCCGGCGGAGGGCGCCCTGGCCACGATCGAAGCCGTGGTGCAGGCGCTCAACGCGCTGGAGCAGCCGCGGTGTTTCGACGAGCTGCTGCGCCCGTTCGACGCTTTGATCGAAGGCCAGATCCGCGCCATGGGTCGCGACACCTTCGAGCGCAACCACGGTTGCTGAATCAACGTTCGCGCATGGCCTCGGTGCGGGCCTTGAGCACCGGTTTGAGCAAGTAGTCGAGCACGCTTTTCTGCCCGGTGATGATATCCACCGTGGCGACCATCCCTGGAATGATCAGCAATGGCTTGTTGTCGCCGCCCAGGTGATTCTTGTCGGTGCGCACCTGGATCAGGTAGAACGCGTTGCCCTTGTCATCGGTCACGGTATCGGCGCCGATCAGCTCCAGCTTGGCCTTCAGCCCACCATAGATGGTGTAGTCATAGGCGCTGAACTTGACCATCGCGGTCTGCCCCGGGTGCAGGAAGGCGACGTCCTGCGGGCGCACCTTGGCTTCGATCAGCAGGTTGTCCTCGATTGGCACGATCTCGACCAGGTCGCTGCCCGGCTGGACCACGCCGCCGATGGTGTTGACCTTGAGCTGCTTGATGATGCCACGCACCGGTGACACCACCGTGGTGCGCTTGACCCGGTCGTCGATGGCGATGCTGGTGGCGCTGATCTTGGACAGGTCAGTGCGCTTGTCGTTGAGTTCCTTGGCCGCCTCCGAGCGGAAGGTGGCATCGGCTTCCTGGATCTTGCTCTTGATTTCTGCCACTGCCGCATCTGCCCGCGGAATGGCCAGGCTGGTGGCGTTGAGCTGACCGCGGGCTTCGACCGTGCGCTGCTTCAAACGCAAAATCTCCACCGGCGAAATCGCTCCGGTGCCCACCAATGGCGAAGACATGTTCAGTTCTTGCTGGAGCAAGCCCAACGCCGAACGGTACTGATCAACCTTGGAGCGGAACTCGGCCAGTTCCTGGGTCTTCTGCCGCAGTTGTTCATTGAGCGTCTGCTTCTCGCTGGTCAGCCGCCGTTGCCGTGACTGATACAGCGCCAGCTCGTCCTCGGCCACCTGTGGCGCCTTGCTGCGAATCTCGTCCGGTACGGTGAACGGCCGCCCTTCAGCCTCCGCCGAGAGCCGTTCGACCTGCGCCGTCAGTGCGTAGCGGTCGACCTCGCTTTCGCCCTTGTTGGACAGAAAGCGGGTGTCGTCAAGGCGCAGCAGGGTTGCGCCCTTGGCGACCATCTGGCCTTCACGCACGAAAATCTCGGTGACGATGCCGCCCTCAAGGTTCTGTACCACCTGGACCTTGCCCGAGGGGATCGCCTTGCCCTCACCGACAGTCACCTCATCGAGCACCGCCAGGCTCGCCCAGGCCAGCGCAACCAGCAGCAGCGCCGCCGCCAGCCACACCGTCAGGCGCGATAGGCGCGGCGAGTCCTGCAGCGTGGCGCCGGCCAGTTCGGGCATGTAGTCGCGCTCGGCAGTGTTGCCGGCACCTTGGAAATAACTGCGCAAGAAGGCCATCGGACTACTCCTCAAAAGCGTCTACAGCGCGGCGCCAATGCGCCCTTTGCGCAGCGCATCGATGACTGCATCCTTCGGCCCGTCGGCAACGATCTTGCCGTTGTCCAGCACCAGCAGGCGGTCGACCAGGCTCAGCATCGAGGTCCGATGCGTGACCAGCAGTACGGTCTTGCCCGGCACCCAGTCGAGCAGGCGCTGGCGCAGTTGCTCTTCGCTGCTGTTGTCCATGTGGCTGGTGGGCTCGTCGAGGATCAGGATCGGCGGCTCCAGCAGCAGCGCCCTGGCCAGCAGCACGGCCTGGCGCTGGCCGCCCGAGAGCAACTGGCCGCGTTCACCCACCGGGCGGTCGAAACCCTGCGGATGCTGGCGCGCCAGTTCGGTCACGCCGGTCAGTTCGGCCACCTCGAGCATGCGTGCGTCGCTGACGTGGCGGGCCCCCAGGGTGAGGTTGTCGCGCAGGCTGCCAGCCAGCAGCGGCAGGTCGTGGGCGACGTAGCCGATCTGGCTGCGCAGGTCGGCGATGTCCAGCTGGCGCAGGTCGAGGTTGTCCAGCAACACCTGGCCTTCATCAGGATGATAGAAGCCCATCAGCAACCGACCCAAGGTGCTTTTGCCCGAACCGCTGCGGCCGACGATACCGATGCGCTCGCCGGGCTGCAGGGTCAGATTGACGTCATTCAGCGCCGCAGCCGTCTGGCCAGGGTAGCGGAAGCTGACATGGCTGACGGCCACGCCGCCCTTGAGGCTGGTGTGCTCCAGCGCCTGTTGCTCGGCCTGGCGCTCTTGCGGCAAGGCCATCAGCGCATCGGTGCTGCGCATGGTCAGCTGCGCTTGCTGATAGCGGGTGATCAGCCCCGCTATCTGGCCCAGTGGTGCCAGGACCCGGCTGCCGAGCATGTAGGTAGCCACCAGTGCGCCGACACTGAGGTTGCCGGCGATGATGCTGTAGACCCCGGCAACGATCGTTGCCATGCCGCAGAACTGTTGGATGAACAGCGTACCGTTGCTGGCCAGCGAAGACAGGTTGCGTGCGTGCGCATCGAGCCGGGCAATCGCGCCGTTGGTCTGCTCCCAATGGTACTGGCGCTCACTTTCAGCGCCGTTGGCCTTGAGCGTTTCCAGCCCACCCAGAGTTTCGATCAACAGGGCCTGGCGCACTGCTCCCAGGCTCAGGCTTTTTTCCACGGTGTCGCGCAGGCGGATCTGGATGATCAAGGCAAAACCAACTGCCAGCGGGAAGGCAATCAGCGGGATCACCACCAGCCAGCCGCCCAGCAGGCCAACCACCACCAGCATCAACGCCACGAATGGCAGGTCGATGATGCTGGTCAAGGTCACCGCCGTGAGAAACTCGCGCAGCCCCTGGAAGTCGTGAATGCTTTGGGCGAAGCCGCCGATGGTGGCCGGGCGCGCCTTCATCGACATGCCGGTGATGCGTTCGAACAGGGTTGCCGAAAGGATCAGGTCGGTCTTCTTGCCGGCCTGGTCCAGCAGGTGCGCGCGGACCATGCGCAGAACCATTTCAAAGGCGGTGCCGATGAACAACCCTGCCACCAGCACCCACAAAGTCGAGACTGCCTGGTTGGGCACCACCCGGTCGTAGGTCTGCATGACGAACAGCGGCACCATCAGGCCCAGCAGGTTGATCAGCAGGCTGGCCAGCAAGGCATCGCTGTACAGCCAGCGGGAATGGCGCAAGGTGTCGCGAAACCAGGCATCGACCCTCGGCATCAGCGGGGTGCGCAGGTTTTCCAGAGTGTGCCGCGGGCGGGCAAACAGGGCATCGCCGGCGTAGGCCTGTTCCAGCGCCTCGCGCTCGACCCATTGCTCGCCGCCTTCGGCCTCGGACGGCAGGATCAACGCGCGGCCGTCTTCGCCAAAGCGCTGTAGAACAGCACAGCGGCCGTCTTTGAGCAGCAGCAATACAGGAAGGTTGAGTGTGGAAATTGCGCCCAGCTCACGCTTGAGAATCCGCGCTTGCAGGCCTGCGCGGGCTGCGGCTCTGGGCAATAACTCGGGCCCCAGCCGCTGGCTGGCCAACGGTAGGCCGCTGCACAAGCTGGCACGGCTCGCGGGGCAGCCGTGCAGTTTGCACAGAATCAACAGGCCATCGAGCAACGGATCGTCAACGTCCAGCCGGGGCTGGGCATTTTGCATACTGGTCACGATGGCCTACTCCTGCCGCAATGGAGGGTGTACGGCTACATCCGAAACGTTGCTCGATAACGGTCAACGCATTTCGGGCAACTTCGCTTCGCTGCGTACTTCAGTCTTGGCAATGGCTTCTGCCGGCAGCGCAATACGCTGTTTGCTGAGCAATTCACCCATGGTCGAAAGTACGCGGTACATCGAGTATTCCTCGGTGTAACGCACTTCGGTGTAACGGCGGTTGGCGTTGTACAGCTCGTTCTCACTGTCGAGTACGTCGAGCAGGGTACGCTGACCAAGACCGAACTGATCCTGATAGGCGGCACGCACGCGCTGGGTGGTTTCAGCGTATTCGCGCGCGGTCGGCGTCTGCTTGCGCGCGTTGTTCATGGCGTTCCACGACAGGCTCAGGTTCTCGTTGAGTTCGCGCAGGGCGTTGTTGCGGATGTCCAGCGCCTGGTTGATCTTGTGCGAGTCCGACTGCAGGCGAGCCTTGTCGCTGCCGCCGCGGAACAGGTTGTAGTTCAGCTCGACGCCTGCTTGCCAATCGTTGTTGCTGTGGCCGCGCTCGCCGCCCAGGTTGTTGTTGGCGCCGGTGGCGAGGATGGCGTCCACACGCGGGTAGAAGGTCGACTTGGCGACTTCGTACTGCTTCTCGGCGGCATTCACATCGGCCTGAGCCGAACGCAGGTACGGGTTGTTTTCCTGCATGCCGCGGCGTGCGTCTTCCAGCGTGCTCGGCATTTCCACCTTGATGGTCGAAGGGGTTTCCAGCTCGTCCGGCATCAGCCCGACCACGCTGTAGAAGTTGGCTTCGGCGTCAGCCAGATCGACTTCGGCGGTGTCCAGGTTGTTTTCAGCCAGGGCACGACGTGCGCGCGACTGATCGAGGTCAGCACTGCTGCCGACACCGCGCTCGGTGCGCAGGCCGATCTGGTCGTTGACGCGCAGGTGCGCTTGCATGTTGTTCTTGGCCAGGGTCACCAGTTCGCGACGCTTGAGCACTTCGAGGTAGACCTCGATGGTACGCAGGGCGACGTCCTGGGCGATTGCCTGAGTGTAGTAGGCACGCGAGTTGGAAACCGCTTCGGTACGGCCGACTTCGTTGGAAGTGTTGAAACCGTCGAACAGCATCTGGCGCAGACGCAGCTCGGACTGGGTGTAGTTCATGGTTTCTTTGTTGTGGTTGCGCGTGCCGTCAGCGTTCAGACCACGGGTGTTGAGGTTGTCGGAGCGCTGGCGACCGTAACCTGCAACCAGATCGACGCTTGGGTAGAACCCGCCACGGGCGAATTTCACATCTTCGTCGGCAGACAACCGGCTGTTGCGATAGGAACTGATTTGCGGGTGATGATCCACGGCGTTCTGAACGGCTTCGGTGATCGACATCGCCTGAATGTTGGCACTCGCCATGGCCAACAGGATTGCACTGGTGATGGGGGTAAGAACGCGCATGGGGTACATCTCCATTGTCTCTAAAAGTGTCCAGCATTCGCCAAAAAAATGACGATTATTATGAGGTAGACCGTTTCAAGTTTGTAACAACAGAGCTAAGAACATTTAACGCGCGAGCTAAGAAGATTTGTTCATAAGGTCTATGCGAAAAAAAACTTATGCGGTCTAAAGAATCCGCGACATTGTTCTACTCAACGGGCCTATAAATCAAGCTGTAGTCAGCGGTTTTAGGTCATTGCAACAAGTTCCAGAACTTTTGCAGCTAAGAACTCAGTGAAAACGGGCCGTGTCGGAATTTGGCGACAATTAATTGTCACTCTGTAGTAGCAAAATTCCATCATCTCTATCGGCTTGGCCTGCGCAGTGTAGAGCTGTTTGCTGACTTTTGGCGTTTGATTGACGCCTTTATTCGGCCCGGCGCCACAGTGTTTTTGCTGCATTCAAGCTGCAGGATCCGTTCGGCAGGGGAGACGTAGGGCATGGCTAAATTTATCGGAGTGGTCAGCAAGGTGGTCGGCCAGGTTTTCGCGGTCGACAGCGACGGCAGCCGCCGCCTGTTGGTCGAAGGCGACCGACTCTATGCTGGCGAACAGCTCGAAACCGGTAACGCCGGAGCCATTGCGGTGCGCCTGGACAACGGCGCAGAGCTGACCCTGGGCCGCGACAGCAGCCTGCAGATGTCGCCAGAGCTGCTGGCTAATCAGGCCGCCCATGTGCAGACCGACGACGTCGCCCCCAGCCAGGCGCAGTTGACCGATGTCGAGCGCTTGCAACAAGCCATCGCTGCGGGTGCCGACCCTAGTGAAGAGGCCGAGGCTACCGCGGCTGGGCCCAATCAAGGTGCCCCAGGCGCTTTGGGCGGCGGCCACAGCTTTGTCATGCTGACTGAAGTTGCCGATCGCGTAGACCCTACGGTTGGCTTCCCGACTGCGGGCTTCAATGGTGTACCGCTGTTGGTCAATGGCTACATTGGTGACCTCGATCCGACCAGTTCCGACGATGTGCTGCCGCCCGCGTCCCCACCTCCGGTGAATCCGCCAGACAACCCGGTCACCCTGCAAGACCTTGATGTCAGCCCCGGCGAGCTGATCCTCGACGAGGCCAACCTGCCCGACGGCTCCGACAGCAACCCCGCGGCGCTGACCCAGCAAGGCTCGTTCACCGTTATCGCCGCCGACGGCGTGTTCAATCTCAGCGTAGGTGGCATCAACGTAGTCACCGGCGGGGTGGTTACCGGTATTGGCCAATCCATCACCACCGCCCTTGGCAACACGCTGACCATCACTGGCTACAACCCGGCGACCGGCGTGGTCAATTACAGCTACACCCTTAACGGCACCGAGCAGCACGCCAACGGTGGCGGCAGCAACGTGATCGGCGAGCAGTTCCCGGTGCAGGTCAGCGACAGCGATGGCGATGTAGCCAGCGGCAGCCTCGACGTGATCATTCGTGACGATGTGCCCAAAGCGGTGAATGACAGCAACGCAGTGACAGCGACCGAGCAGCAGCTTGAGTTGACCGGCAACGTACTCAACAACGATGTGCAGGGCGCCGACCGGGTCGTCGGCGGGCCGGTGATTGCCGGTACCTTCAGCGGCACCTACGGCACATTGGTGCTGGCTGCGGACGGTACCTACACCTATACCCTCAACGCCGATGACCCTGATTTCAAAGGGCTCAAAGGTGGCGGCAGTGGCACCGAGAGCTTTACCTACACCATCAGAGACGCCGACGGCGATACCAGCAGCGCGACCCTGACGCTGAACATCAGCAATCTCAACGACCCAGTGACGATCGGCGGGCTGGATGTCGCCGGTGGTGAGCTGATTGTCTATGAAAAGAATCTGGTCAATGGCAGCGCGCCAGACGGCGCTGCGCTGACGCAGAACGGGACCTTTACCGTTGCCGCGCCAGATGGCTTGCAGAGCCTGAGCGTGGGCGGCATCACGGTAGTCAGCGGCGGCGCAGCAGGCGGTTTTCCACAGTCGATCACGACCGCGCTGGGCAACACACTGACCATCACCGGCTACAACCCGGCCACAGGCGTGGTGAGCTACAGCTACACGCTGCTCGACAATGAAGCCCACGCCACCGGCAACGGCAACAACAGCCTGGGCGAAACATTTGTCGTGACAGCCCAGGACAGCGATGGCAGCACTGCCTCGGCCAACCTTGACGTGAGCATTGTCGACGATGTGCCCAAGGCGGTGGATGACACCAACGCGGTAACGGCCACAGAACAGCAGGTGGAACTCAGCGGCAATGTCCTCAGCAATGACGTACAAGGCGCTGACCGGGTCGTGGGTGGCCCGGTGGTTGCCGGCACCTTCACTGGTACCTACGGCACGCTGGTGCTGGCTGCGGATGGCACCTACACCTACACCCTCAACGTTGACGATGCCGATTTCAAAGGCCTTACCGGCGGTGGCAATGGTATCGAGACCTTCACCTACACCATCAAAGACGCTGACGGTGACACCAGCAGTGCGACCCTGACCCTGAACATCAGCAACCTCAATGACCCGGTAACACTTGGCGGCCTCGACGTGAGCGGAGGCGAGGTTACCGTTTACGAGAAAAACCTGATCGATGGCAGCGCAGCTGACGGCCCGGCCCTGCAACAAGGCGGCACCTTCACGGTGATTGCTGCGGATGGCCTGCAATCTTTGAGCGTCGGCGGCATCAACGTAATCAGTGGCGGCGTAGCCGCAGGCTTCCCGCAGACGATCACTACCGCGCTGGGCAACACCCTCACCATCACCGGCTACAACCCTACGACAGGGGTGGTCAGCTACACCTACACCTTGCTCGACAACGAGACTCACCCCGATGGCAACGGCACCAATGGGTTGCAGGAAAGCTTCACAGTCGTTGCCAAGGACACCGACGGCAGTACCGCCACTGGCAGCCTCGATGTAACCATCGTCGATGATGTGCCGCAGGCGCACTGCGACTTCGCCAGAGTCGAGGCAGGCGGTCAGGTCAGCGGCAACGTGCTGGCCAATGATGTGATTGGCGCCGATGACATGGCCGATGGCCGCTATGTAGTTGGCGTGCGTGCCGGCTCCGATACCTCCACGCCGGCCTCTGGACAGTTGGGCGTCAATGTCCAGGGCACCTATGGCTACATCACGCTGGATGCCGAAGGTAACGGCGTTTATCACGCCTACCCGAACAGCAATGCACCGGCTGGTGCTACCGATGTGTTTGTCTACACCATCCGCGATGCTGACGGCGATCAGAGCACCACGACCATTACCATCAACGTCAACAACTGCCAGATGATCGCCGGGCAGGATACTGACGTTACAGTGTATGAAAACGCCTTGGACATGACCAAGGACGGCAACGACCTCGCGCCCGGCACCGTCACCGGCAGCCAACCTGGCTCGACCGGCGAAACAGCCAGTGGGACCTTGGTCGGTTCGGTCACAGGCGGCGTTGGGGCTTTGACCTACAGCCTGGTTGGCAACACCGAAGGGCAATTCGGGCAGATTCAGGTCAACGCCGATGGCTCCTACACCTACACCCTTACCTCGCCGGCGAATTCGCCGACCCATCAGAACGACGGGCCGAACATCATCACCGAGACCTTTACCTATCAGGTCAAGGATTCGCTCGGTAATACCACCACCAGCAACATCGTCATCAGCATCGTCGACGACGTGCCACAGGCGCACTGCGATGTTGCTCGTGTGGAAATGGGTGGGCAGGTCAGTGGCAACGTACTGCTCAATGATGTGATCGGCGCGGATGTTTCTGCCGACGGCAAATACGTGGTCGGTGTGCGCGCTGGTTCCGATACTTCGACCCCGGCCTCCGGGCAGCTCGGCGTGAATGTTCAAGGGACTTATGGCTACATCACCTTGGACGCTGAAGGAAACGGCGTTTATCACTCCAATCCGAACAGCAATGCTCCAGCAGGCGCGACGGACACCTTCGTCTATACCATTCGCGATGCTGACGGCGATGAGAGCACCGCGACCGTCACCATTAACGTGCTCAATTGCCAGATGGTTGCTGCACCAGATCACGATGTCACCGTCCATGAAAACGCTCTGGACCTGACCAAAGACGGCAACGATCTCGCGCCCGGCACCGTCACCGGCAGCCAACTTGGCTCGACCGGCGAAACAGCCAGTGGGACCTTGGTCGGTTCGGTCACAGGCGGCGTTGGGGCTTTGACCTACAGCCTGGTTGGCAACACTGCAGGGCAATTCGGGCAGATCCAGGTCAACGCCGATGGCTCCTACACCTACACCCTGACCTCGCCGGCGAATTCACCGACCCATCAGAACGACGGGCCGAACATCATCACCGAGACCTTTACCTATCAGGTCAAGGATTCGCTCGGTAATACCACCACCAGCAAC
>NZ_JACDIU010000010.1:105265-105977 GCF_014525325.1 Pseudomonas sp. EZ-C24
CGTGCGTGCTGGGTCCGATACTTCGACGCCTGCCTCTGGCCAACTCGGCGTCAACGTCCAGGGCACTTACGGCTACATCACCCTCGATGCCGAAGGTAACGGGGTTTACCACTCGTACCCGAACAGCAATGCTCCAGCAGGCGCGACGGATACCTTCGTCTATACCATTCGCGACGCTGACGGCGATGAGAGCACCGCGACCGTCACCATCAACGTGCTCAACTGCCAGATGGTTGCTGCACAAGACCACGATGTCACCGTCCATGAAAACGCTCTGGACCTGACCAAAGACGGCAACGACCTCGCGCCCGGCGCCGTCACCGGCAGCCAACCTGGCTCGACCGGCGAAACAGCCAGTGGGACCTTGGTCGGTTCGGTCACAGGCGGCGTTGGGGCCTTGACCTACAGCCTGGTAGGCAACACCGAAGGGCAATTCGGCCAGATCCACGTAAACGGTGACGGCTCATACACCTACACCCTGACCTCGCCGGCGAATTCGCCGACCCATCAGAACGACGGGCCGAACATCATCACCGAGACCTTCACCTATCAGGTCAAGGACTCGCTCGGTAATACCACCACCAGCAACATCGTCATCAGCATCGTCGATGACGTGCCCCAAGCGCATTGCGACGTTGCCCGAGTGGAAATGGGTGGGCAGGTCAGCGGTAACGTACTGCTCAACGACGTGATCGGCGCGGATGTGTCTGCC
>NZ_JACDIU010000010.1:105987-106749 GCF_014525325.1 Pseudomonas sp. EZ-C24
AGGCAACACCGAAGGGCAATTCGGCCAGATCCAGGTCAACGCCGATGGCTCATACACCTACACCCTGACCTCGCCTGCGAATTCGCCGACCCATCAGAACGACGGGCCGAACATCATCACCGAGACCTTTACCTATCAGGTCAAGGATTCGCTCGGTAATACCACCACCAGCAACATCGTCATCAGCATCGTCGACGACGTGCCACAGGCGCATTGCGACGTTGCCCGAGTGGAAATGGGTGGGCAGGTCAGCGGTAACGTACTGCTCAACGACGTGATCGGCGCGGATGTGTCTGCCGACGGCAAGTACGTGGTCGGTGTGCGCGCTGGGTCCGATACTTCGACCCCGGCCTCCGGGCAGCTCGGCGTGAATGTTCAAGGGACTTATGGCTACATCACCTTGGACGCTGAAGGAAACGGCGTTTATCACTCCAATCCGAACAGCAATGCTCCAGCAGGCGCGACGGACACCTTCGTCTATACCATTCGCGATGCTGACGGCGATGAGAGCACCGCGACCGTCACTATCAACGTGCTCAACTGCCAGATGGTTGCTGCACAAGACCACGATGTTACCGTCCATGAAAACGCTCTGGACCTGACCAAGGACGGCAACGACCTCGCGCCCGGCACCGTCACCGGCAGCCAACCTGGCTCGACCGGCGAAACAGCCAGTGGGACCTTGGTCGGTTCGGTCACAGGCGGCGTTGGGGCTTTGACCTACAGCCTGGTTGGCAACACCGAAGGGCAATTCGGGCAGAT
>NZ_JACDIU010000005.1:0-107579 GCF_014525325.1 Pseudomonas sp. EZ-C24
TTGCGCAATGTGTACGTTTTTTGACCAGTCGCTTAAACGGCTTGCTGGCTGGGCCGGCCACGGGCATGCTTCAAGGCCTGCCGACGACACCCCATTGCGAAGGAGAACAGCATGACGTCTACCGTATTCATCACGGGCGCCACTTCCGGTTTCGGCGAGGCCACCGCCCGCCTGTTTGCCGACGCAGGCTGGAAGCTGGTCCTGACCGGCCGCCGTAAAGAACGCCTGGATGCGCTGTGCGCCGAGTTGTCGGCCAAGACCGACGTGCATGGCATCGTGGTCGACGTGCGCGACCGCGCGGCAATGGAGCAGGCCATCGCCAACCTGCCGCCGGCGTTCGACAAGCTGCGCGGGCTGGTCAACAACGCAGGCCTGGCACTGGGTGCAGACCCTGCGCAGAAGTGCGACCTGGACGACTGGGACACCATGGTCGACACCAACATCAAGGGCCTGATGTACACCACCCGCCTGCTCCTGCCGCGGCTGATCGCTCATGGTCGTGGCGCGTCGATCCTCAACGTGGGTTCGGTGGCGGGTAACTATCCATACCCTGGCAGCCACGTCTATGGCGGCACCAAGGCGTTTGTCGGTCAGTTCTCGCTGAGCTTGCGCTGCGACCTGCGTGGCACTGGCGTGCGGGTCAGCAACATCGAGCCAGGCCTGTGCGAAAGCGAGTTTTCGCTGGTGCGCTTCGGTGGCGATCAGTCCAAGTACGATGCAACCTACGCTGGCGCCGAAGCGATCCAGCCGCAGGACATCGCCGAGACCATCTTCTGGATTCTCAACCAGCCGGCGCACATCAACATCAACAGCCTTGAGTTGATGCCGGTGAGTCAGGATTGGGCTGGGTTCTCGATCGATCGCTCGCGCAAAGGCTGAGCGCAGCAACGGGGCCGGCCTGCGGCCCCTTGGTGCGACGCGTAACCGTCAGGCCAGCGCGTCCAGCCCTTGCAGGCAGGTCGCCAGGTGATAGGGCGTGGTCGACGGCATGTCGTGCCGGCTGACCGCGCCGGTGGCGTCCAGGCATTCGCGCCAGCCGCCTGCATGCAGGAACTTGTCCTCCAGCGAGCGTAGCTGTTGCAACAGCTGCTGCTCACTGCCCGGGCGCAATGCCAACGCGCGCAGGTATTCTGCCTTGGCCCAGATACGCTGGGTTGGGTCGAGCACCTTGCCATTGATATCCAGGCTGGCGAGTACCGCCGCATCGATCACGCCATGGCGCTCGGCGTAGTCAAAGCCACGGGCGATCGACCCATGCAGCGCGCTGCTGTTGAGCAGCGGCGATGTTTCGAGCAGGTAGAACCACTCGAACTGATGACCAGGTTCGAACCAGTTATCCACAGCGCCGCGCGGTTTTTCCAGCATCAGGCCGTGCTCGGGCTCGATGAAGTGCGTTTGCAGCGCCTCACACAGTTGCAGCAACGCTTGCTGTACGTCCTGATCGTCGCGTACTGCGAGGGTTTGCAGGAAGGCCTCGGCCAGGTGCATCTGCGGGTTTTGCAGCGGGCCGCTGCCCAGGTCGGCCCAGTCTTCGCCCAGGCTTGCTTCATACAGGCCATCGTCGCGCGCGAAGCGTTCGGCTACCACTTCCAGCGCTGCGTTCAGTGTGGCTTCGACCAGCCCCTCCTGCACCTTGCCCCAGTAATGCGCGCAGGCGAACACGATGAACGCATGGGTGTACAGGTCCTTGCGCCGGTCCAGCGGCTTGCCGGCGGCGTCTACGCTGTAGAACCAGCCGCCGTGTTCGGCATCGTGGAAGTGGCGCTGCAGCGAACGGAACAATGCTGCGGCGCGCTCGGCGGCGCCGGCTTGCTCGATACGGCTGCTGAACAGATACAACTGACGTGCGACGGCCATCGCCCGGTAGCGCTGCACGGGCAGTGGCTGGTGCTGTTCATCGAGGGCTTCGAAAGGCAGAGCCAGTTCGTCGTTCCAGCCTGGGCCTTGCCACAACGGCACGATGCGTTCAGCGAAGTGCTGACGGAAACGCGCCAGGCGGGTGCTCAGCTCGGGCAGGGTAGGGCGGGGGTCGGACATGGCAACGCTCGTCGCAATCGGGCAGGGCGCCATGATAGCAGCTAGCGGCCAAGGGTCGTCAGCCAGGGGTGCTCAAACCCTGCCAGTGGCGTGCACCGACAAAGATGAAACGCAGCTGCTGGGTGATCTTCTCCTGCGCGCTGAGCGGCTGGGCGGTGTGAGGGTCAGGGCTGTCGATCAGCTCGGGCAAGGTGGCGAACACGGTCTTGACCACCAGGTCGGCCATCACTTCCAAGGCTGCCGCATCAAGGTGCTTCCAGCGCGGCATCAGGCCGAGGTCAGTGGCAAGGTCGGAACTGATGTGCTGGCGCAGGCGAGCGATGGCCTGGCGCACCGGCTGCGAGCCGCCGTATTGCTCGCGGGCGAGAAACAGGAACTGAGTGCGGTGCGCCGCGACCATGTCGAGAAAGATGCGTACCGAGGCATCGGTGATGCCACCCATTTCAAATTCGTTTTGCCGCACCAGGCGGATCGCGTGGCGGAAGGTCGCGTCGACCTCTTCGACCAAGGCCAGCCCGAGCGCGTCCATGTCAGGAAAGTGCCGATAGAAACCGGTGGGCACGATGCCGGCGGTCTTGGCCACTTCACGCAGGCTGATGCTGCCAAAGCCACGGCCGCTCTCCATCAACTGGCAGGCAGCGTCCAGCAAGGCTTGACGGGTCTGGAGCTTCTGTTCGGCGCGAGGCAGCATGGGGCAGGCTTCTGTGGCTGTACGACGGGGTTATTCTGGATAAAAAAACAAAGCCCGGTCAATGGACCGGGCTTGGAGGGTAGCAGGCGCAATATCGAGGATCGACCTTTTCTGCCATGGCAATCAGCTCACACGGCTGAGTTCAAGCAGACGATCCGAGCCACCTTCAGCTACTCGGCCACTGCGCTCGATCAGGCGGTCCGAGCCACCTTCAGCGACGCGGCCACTGCGTTCGATCAGGCGATCAGAGCCACCTTCGGCAACACGGCCACTGCGTTCGATCAGACGATCCGAGCCACCTTCGGCAAGGGTGTTCAAAGGCTGCACGGCGGCCGCGTCGCTGGAGCGCGATTCGGCGGTCAGGTGCTGCTCCTGACCAGGCAAGGCGAAGGCACTGGTGGCCGCGATGGACAGGGCAAGGCTAAGCAGTAATTGGCGTTTCATGATCAGGGCGCTCCTCTGGAGGGCTGGAAAGTGGGTACGAAGCCAATGCTACCCGCCGCACCGCCAGAGAAAAGTTCATAAGGATAATGGTAACAATCGACAGGATTGATACTGTTGCAGCAGCGGCTCTAACCCAGGCATTTCGGCTCCGCGCGCATGCCACTGAGCAGCTTGGTAACCAGTCAATCTCACGGCAAAGCTGATGAGGTCGTCAGAAAATTCTTGGCTAGAATGCGCCATGGATTAAACCCAGCGGCTTTTCATCAGTCCCACTTATTAAGTGTCACCGTCGTGGCGCCATGAGCCATGCAGTCAGGAGAATCACGCAATGACGCGCCCCGCCAGAATCATCACCTGGACCCTCGCCACACTGATCACCTTGCTGGCGATCCTGGTGGTGGTGATCGCCACCTTCGACTGGAACCGCGCCAAGCCGCTGCTCAACGAGAAAGTCTCAGCCGCCTTGCAGCGCCCGTTCGCCATCAACGGCAACCTCGCCGTCAAATGGCGCACCGAGCCTGAAGAAGGCGGCTGGCGCGCCTGGGTGCCGTGGCCGCACTTCATTGCCGAGGACCTGACCCTGGGCAACCCGGAGTGGCTCAAACAGCCGCAGATGGTCGGCCTGGAGAAGGTCGAATTTCGTCTGTCACCGCTGCCGCTGATCTTTCAGCACATTGTCATCCCGCGCATCAACCTGACCAAACCCAATGCCAGCCTGACCCGCCTGGCCGATGGCCGCGCCAACTGGACGTTCGATTTCGGGCCAAAGGATGAAAACGCCGAACCGTCGAAATGGGTGCTGGATATCGGCGCCATCGGTTTTGATCAGGGCAATGTCAGCTACAACGACCAGATCCTCAAGGCTGACATGAAGGTGCAGATCGACCCGCTGGGCAAGCCAATTCCATTCAGCGAGATCGTCGGCAAGGCCCGCGCCGAGAAGAGCGCCGGCGCCCAGGACTACGCCTTTGGCCTCAAGGCCAGCGGCCGCTACAAGGATCAGCCGGTGTCCGGCACTGGCAAGATCGGTGGCCTGCTGGCGCTGCAGGACGCCAGCCAGCCGTTCCCGTTGCAGGCCGACGTGCGTATTGCCGACACCCATGTGGTGGTCGCCGGCACCCTGACCGACCCGCGTAACCTGGGCGCGCTGGACCTGCGCCTGAAGCTGTCCGGCGCGAGCCTTGGCAACCTCTACCCGCTGACTGGCGTGACCCTGCCGGACACACCTGCGTACTCCACCGACGGCCATCTGCTGGCCAACCTGCACGCTGCCGAGGGTGCGCGGTTCAGCTATGAAGGTTTCAACGGCAAGATCGGCGACAGCGACATTCATGGCGATCTGGCCTTTGTCGCGAGCAAGCCGCGGCCCAAACTGAGCGGCAAGCTGGTCTCCAATCAGCTGCTGTTCAAGGACCTTGCGCCGTTGATCGGCGCTGACTCCAACGCCGAGCAAAAGGCCCGTGGCGGTGCCAGCAAGCAGCCAGGCGACAAAGTGCTGCCGGTCGAAGAGTTTCGGACCGAGCGCTGGCGTGCAATGGATGCCGACGTCAGCTTCAGCGGCAAGCGCATCGTGCACAGCTCCAAGCTGCCGTTCAACGACCTGGCCGTGCACCTGATCCTCGATGACGGCCTGTTGCGTCTGCAGCCGCTGCGCTTTGGCGTAGCCGGTGGCAATCTCGCCGCCAACATCCGCCTGGATGGCCGTAACGTGCCGATGCAGGGCCGGGCCCGGCTGACCGCGCGTGGCTTCAAGCTCAAGGAACTGTTCCCAGGCTTTGCGCCGATGCAGACCAGCTTTGGCCAGCTCAACGGCGATGCCGATATCAGCGGCCGTGGCAATTCGGTTGCGGCGCTGCTCGGCACCGCCAACGGCGACATGCGCATGCTGATCAACGATGGCGCGATCAGCCGTGAGCTGATGGAACTGGCCGGCCTCAACGTCGGTAACTATGTGGTCGGCAAATTGTTCGGCGACAAGGATGTGCAGATCAACTGCGCGGCCGCCGATGTCGGCATCAAGGACGGCCTGGCGAGCACGCGCGTGTTTGTCTTCGATACCGAGAACGCGATCATCTATGTCGATGGCACGGTCAACTTCGCCAGTGAACAGCTCGACCTGAAGGTCACCCCGGAGTCCAAGGGCCTGCGCCTGTTCTCGCTGCGCTCGCCGCTGTATGTACGCGGCAAGTTCGTCAAACCCAGTGCTGGTGTGCAGGCGCTGCCGCTGGCCTTGCGTGGCGCCGGCATGGTTGCCCTGGGCGTTGCGGTTGGCCCGGCAGCAGGGTTGCTGGCGCTGATTGCACCGGGTGACGGCGAGCAGAATCAATGCACGCCATTGCTCGAGCAAATGAAAGCCGGCAAGGCGCCGGCTGAGGTCAAGACGAAGAAGTAAGGCGGGTTCGTTATCGGCCTCTGCACCGCAGGTTGCGGGCAGAGGCCAGAGGCTAGCGAATCACAGACCCTTGAGCAGATCGGCCATGTCGTCGGCGTGCTCTTCTTCCTGGGCCAGGATGTCTTCGAAGATGCGCCGGGTGGTCGGGTCGCTCTCGCCGATGTACTGGATGATCTCGCGGTAGCTGTCGACCGCGATGCGTTCAGCCACCAGGTCTTCCAGCACCATCTCCTTGAGCGAGTTGCCCGCGACGTACTGCGCGTGGGAGTTCTTGCTCAGGTTGTCCGGGTTGAAGTCCGGCTCGCCGCCCAGCTGGACGATACGCTCGGCCAATTTGTCGGCGTGTTCGGCTTCCTGGGTGGCGTGCTCGAGGAACTCGTCAGCTGCTGCTGCCGCCTTGATCCCGCTGGCCATGAAGTAGTGGCGCTTGTAGCGCAGTACGCAGACCAGCTCGGTTGCCAGCGACTCGTTGAGCAGCTGGATGATCTTCTCGCGGTCGGCGCTATAGCCTTCGGTCACGGCGCCGTCTTCAACGTGCTGGCGGGCGCGTTCGCGCAAGGTGTGTTTATCGGTCAGTTCAACGTTGCTCATGCTTATCTCCGAGATATCAGGGTTGTCAGGGCTTCAGGAAGACTCACGCGCCAGTTGCGGCTTTCTTGTCTTCTTCTCGTTGTTTGCAGGTCTTGAAGCCTTTGGCATCGACGTGGCCGGTGGCATCGAAGCGCACGTAGTAGGGCTGCTGATGGCCATCACGGTTGAGGATGTAGTCGTTGCAGGTGCCGCCGTTGGGCAGGTCAATGACCATCGACGGGCTGCCACCGATGGCGATTACCTTCTGCATGGTCATGCCGTTCTCGACCTGCTTGACCAGCGGCTCGTCGCGGTAGGTAACGTAGTCCACCGGGTTTTCCGGACGGCTGCCGCAGGCGGCCAGGGTTGCGCTGGCCAGAAGGATTGCCAAAGTCTGTTTGTACATGGTCCCGCTCCTTGCTCAGGGTGTGTGCAGGATTGGAACCGCAGCGCGGCTCAGGAGTTCGATTGTGGCTGTCATCTACCCCGCGTTAGTGTTGGCGCACGGCCAAACCCGAGGAGAACGGCAATGAAACAGGATCTGGCGACGCGATACCCGGTGGTGCTGGTGCCGGGCATGCTCGGTTTTGTCCGGCTGCTGGTTTATCCCTACTGGTTCGGCATCGTGTCGGCGCTGCGCCGCGGCGGTGCCAAGGTCTATCCGGTGCAGGTGTCGCCGCTGCATTCCAGCGAGGTGCGTGGCGAGCAGCTGTTGGCGATCATCGAAGACATCTGCCAGCGCAGCGGCGCCGCCAAGGTCAACCTGATCGGCCACAGCCAGGGCGCACTCAGCGCGCGCTATGCCGCTGCCAAGCGGCCAGACCGGGTTGCCTCGGTGACGTCGGTGGCCGGGCCCAATCACGGCTCGGAGCTGGCCGACCACCTCGAACGCACGGCGCCCGGGCACTCGCTTAAAGGGCGTGTGCTGCGCGTCGTGTTGCACGGCCTGGCGCGGTTGATGGGCTGGCTGGAAACGGGCTGGCGCCGTGAGCGGCTGCCGATCGACGTGCACGCGTCGCATCAGTCGCTGACCTGCGCGGGTGTGGCGCTGTTCAACCAGGCTTATCCACAGGGCCTGCCTAAGGAATGGGGCGGCGAGGGCGCCTATGAGGTCAATGGCGTGCGCTACTACTCGTGGTCGGGCACGCTGCAGCCAGGCTTGACCGACCAGGGCCGCAACCGCTTTGACGGCAGCAACCGCTTCTGTCGCCTGTTCGCCCGCAGCTTCGTCCGCGAGAAAGGCCAGTGCGACGGCATGGTCGGGCGCAACAGTTCGCACCTGGGCCAGGTGCTGGGCGATGACCACCCGCTGGATCATCTGGACATCGTCAATCAGTCACTCGGTGCGGTGGGCAAGGGCGCCGAACCGGTGCGGCTGTTTAGCGAGCACGCCGCGCGCTTGAAAGCCGCGGGGCTCTGATGGCGCTGGCACGCGGAAATAGTTGGCTACACTCAGGCTTGGATCCGTGCATTGGGCGCGGAACAAGGAGACCACTCCATGAAGCGACTGCAAGCGCCATTGCTGGTATTGGGCATGTTGATCTGCGCGCAGGGCTTTGCCGCCACCGCCCAGCAGGAAAAGATGAAGAGCTGCAACGCCGACGCCACTGCGCAGACCCTCAAGGGTGATGAGCGCAAGGCATTCATGAGCAAGTGCTTGAAGGTCACCCAGCAGGAGAAAATGACCCGCTGCAACGCCACCGCCACCGAGAAGACCCTCAAGGGTGACGAGCGCAAAGCATTCATGAGTACCTGCCTGAAGAAGAAATGAGCTGTATCTATGTTTGCGCGCCGAAGGCTGGCAGACTGCGATTCTTTTCCGCTGTCTGCCCCTGAGGCTGTATGACTTTCACCCCTCGCCAGGTCACCCTGGCCAGCTGGATCATCGTCTTTGCCGGCCTGTTGCTGGCCCTGCCGCTGAAGTTGTTGCCAAGCCTGCTCGCCGGCCTGCTGGTGTTCGAACTGGTCAATATGCTTACCCCGCGGCTACAGCCGATCATTGCCGGGCAGCGCGCGCGCTGGCTGGCGGTGGCGTTGCTGGGCACGCTGGTGGTGATCAGCCTGACGTTGCTGATTGCGGGCGCGTTCAGCTTCTTGCTGCATGAAGCGGAGAACCCTGGCGCCTCGCTGGACAAGTTCATGCTGCTGGTGGAGCAGGCGCGTAGCCAGTTGCCACCGTTCATCGAAGGCTACCTGCCGGCCAGTGCGGCCGAGTTCAAGGTGGCGATTGGCGAATGGCTGAGGAGCCACCTCGGTGAATTGCAGCTGGTTGGCAAGGGCATGGCGCACATGTTCGTCACCCTGCTGATCGGGATGATCCTCGGTGCCATCGTTGCCTTGCAGCGCATCCCCGATATCTCCCGGCGCAAGCCACTGGCAGCGGCGATGTTCGAACGGCTGGCGCTGCTGGTGCAGGCGTTTCGCAATATCGTCTTCGCCCAGATCAAGATCTCGCTGCTCAACACCTTCTTCACCGGGATCTTCCTCGCAGTGGTGCTGCCGCTGTTCGGCGTACACCTGCCGCTGACCAAGACCCTGATCGTGCTGACCTTCCTGCTCGGCCTGCTGCCGGTGATCGGCAACCTGATGTCGAACACGCTGATCACCATCGTCGGCTTGTCGCTGTCGATCTGGGTGGCGTTGGCGGCGCTGGGCTATCTGATCGTTATCCACAAGGTCGAGTACTTCCTCAACGCGCGGATCGTCGGCGGCCAGATCAGGGCCAAGTCGTGGGAGTTGCTGCTGGCGATGCTGGTGTTCGAGGCCGCGTTCGGCTTGCCGGGTGTGGTGGCCGGGCCGATCTATTATGCGTATCTGAAAAGTGAGCTGCGCCGCGCCGAGCTGGTGTAAGGGGCAGGCCTGACAGCACGCGCTAACGCGCTGCCAGGCTTGCGCTGAGGCTTACAGCGCGCCGTAACGCTTGCGCGCCTCGATCGCCAGGCCGCTGCCGATGCTGCCGAAGATATTGCCTTCGACGTGGCGAGCATTGGGCAGCATCGCCGCAACGCTGTTGCGCAGCGCCGGGATGCCGCTGGAGCCGCCGGTGAAGAACACCGTGTCGACCTGGCCCTCAGTGACGCCAGCCTTGTTCAGCAATTCGCTGACGCTGTCGCGGACCCGTTGCAGCAGGCTGCCAATGGCGTCTTCGAACAACCCGCGGGTCAGCTCGACGGTCAGTTCCGGTTCGACCCGGCGCATGTCGATCTGGCGGCTGGGCTGGTCGGTCAGCTCGATCTTGCTGGCCTCGATCTCCATCGCCAGCCAGTGCCCGGCACGCTGCTCGATCAGCTTGAACAGACGATCGATGCCCAGCGCGTCTTCGATGTCATAGCGCATGTTGCCCAGCGCCAGCTGTGATTTCTGCGAATACACGGCGTTGATGGTGTGCCAGGTGGCCAGGTTCAAGTGGTAGCTGGTCGGCATCAGCGCACCGCTCTTCATCTTGCTGCCGTAGCCGAACAGCGGCATCACGCCTTGCAGGCTCAACTGCTTGTCGAAGTCGGTACCGCCAATGTGCACACCGCCGGTGGCGAGAATGTCACTCTGGCGCTCGGCCAGATGGTGGCGATCGGGCGACAGGCGAATCAGGGTGAAGTCGGAGGTACCACCGCCGATATCGACGATCAGTACCAGCTCTTCGCGGCTGATGCCGGACTCGTAATCGAAGGCCGCAGCAATTGGCTCGTACTGGAACGACACGTCCTTGAAGCCGATCTTGCGCGCCACGTCGGCGAGGGTGTCTTCGGCTTCCTGGTCGGCCGCCGGGTCATCGTCGACGAAGAATACCGGGCGGCCCAGCACGACTTGCTCGAAGCTGCGGTCGGCGTCGGCTTCGGCGCGTTTTTTCAGCTCGCCGATGAACATCCCGAGCAGGTCCTTGAACGGCAGGGCAGTGCCGAGCACGCTGGTGTCATGCTTGATCAGCTTGGAACCGAGCAGGCTTTTGAGCGAGCGCATCAAGCGCCCTTCGTAGCCTTCGAGGTATTCGTGCAGGGCCAGGCGGCCGTACACCGGGCGACGCTCCTCGATATTGAAGAACACCACCGAGGGCAAGGTGATCTTGCCTTGCTCGAGGGCGATCAGCGACTCGGCACCAGGGCGGTGCCAGCCGACCGTGGAGTTGGAGGTGCCAAAATCGATGCCCAGGGCACGGGCCGGGGATACGTCGGACATGGACAATTTACTTCCGGAGGCAAAACGGCCGCGCAGTTTATGCCCTTTGCCAGCAGAATCAAGACCAGTCGTCTGCTCCACGGCAACCCCAAACCGCCCTTGAAAGGCTATGCTTGGTCCCTATCTTCAGATGCAACACGCAAATTCACACTGGTGATCCATAGATGGACTTCAAAGACTATTACAAGATACTCGGCGTAGAGCCCACCGCGGACGACAAGGCGATCAAGGCCGCGTACCGCAAGCTGGCCCGCAAGTATCACCCCGATGTCAGCAAGGAGCGCGATGCCGAGGACAAGTTCAAAGAGGCCAACGAGGCCTACGAAGTGCTTGGTGACGCGCAGAAACGCGCTGAATTCGACGAGATCCGCAAGTATGGCGGCCAGCACGGCCGGCCGTTCCAGGCCCCGCCCGGCTGGCAGGGTCGCGGCGCTGGCGCGGACAATGGTTTCGAAGGCGGCGACTTCTCCGACTTCTTCAGCTCGATCTTTGGCGCACGTGGCGGCAGCCCGTTCGGACGCGGACAGCAGCAACAGCAACGCAGTGCGGGCAGACGAGGGCAGGACGTGGAACTGGAGCTGGCGGTTTTCCTTGAGGAAACCCTGAACAAAGAGTCCAAGCAGATCAGCTTCCAGATCCCGCAGACCAACGCCGCCGGGCAGCGCACCGGGTTCACCACCAAGACCCTCAACGTCAAGATCCCGGCCGGGGTCACCGACGGCGAGCGCATCCGCCTCAAGGGCCAGGGTGCGCCAGGGGTTGGCGGTGGTGCCAATGGCGACCTGTTCCTGACCATTCGCATGGCGCCGCACCCGCTGTTCGATGTCGAAGGCCATGACCTGATCATCACCGTGCCGCTGGCGCCGTGGGAAGCCGCGCTGGGCACCAAGGTCGCGGTACCGACCCTGACCGGCAAGATCAACCTGACCATCCGCCCCGACAGCCAGAGCGGCCAGCGCCTGCGCGTCAAAGGCATGGGCTTGAGCAACAAGCAGGGCGAGCGCGGTGATCTGTACGCGCAATTGAAGGTGGTCATGCCGACCCAGTCGGACGACGCCACCCGTGAACTGTGGGCCAAGCTTGCCGAGAAGGCCGCGTTCAACCCGAGGACTCAATGGAGTAGTTGATCATGAGCAGCACCCTGATCGTTCAACTGGACATGCGCACCCTCTGCCAGGAAGCCAATATCACGGCTGACTGGGTGATCGAAATCGTCGAGCACGGCATTGTTCAACCATCGGGGCGAACGCCGGAAGACTGGCTGTTCGACGACCGCGCGCCGGTAACGCTCAAGCGCGCGGTCAAGCTGCATCAGGAGCTGGAACTGGAGTGGGAAGGCGTGGCGCTGGCGCTGGAGTTGCTGGAAGAAGTGCAGCACCTGCGCAGCGAGAACAGCATGCTGCGCCAGCGTTTGGGGCGGTTTACCCAGATGTGACTCGCCACAGGGCCATCGACCGGCGCGTGGCCTGTAGGAGCGGCCTTGTGTCGCGAAAGGCCCGCAAAGCGGGCCCGGCGATGTCAGCGGCGGAGCTGAAATTTTTGGGGCCGCTGCGCGACCCTTTCGCGACACAAGGCCGCTCCTACAGGTGCGCGGGGTCCAGTAGCAATTGCATGAAGGTCAGGTCCAGCCAGCGACCAAACTTGATGCCGACCTGCGGCATCTGCCCGGTCACAATGAACCCCAGCCGCTCATGCAACCGCACCGACGCTGCATTGCCGCTCTCGATCGCAGCCACCATCACATGCTTGCCGCAGCCACGCGCACGCTCGATCAGTGCCGCCATCAGCAACGGCCCCAGGCCCTTGCCGCGTTGATCATCGCGCACATACACCGAATGCTCGACGGTGTGCCGAAAACCCTCGAACGGGCGCCAGTCGCCAAACGATGCATAGCCCAGCACGCCGCTGTCATCGGCTACCACCAGAATCGGATAGCCCTGCTCAGCCCGCGCCGCAAACCAGGCCTGGCGGTTGGCCAGGTCCACCGGGGTCTCGTTCCAGATCGCCGTGGTATTGCGCACGGCATCGTTGTAGATGGCGAGAATGCCCGGCACATCGGCAGCCTGGGCATCGCGAATCGGGTAGCTCATGACAACGTCTCGCAGAAGGATTGCCTGCAGATTAAATGGTTACCAACCCGCGCACACCTTCGGCCTGCATGTTTTCGCCACGGCCTTGCTGGATGATCTCGCCGCGGGCCATCACCAGGTACTGATCGGCCAGCTCCTCGGCAAAATCATAGAACTGCTCGACCAGCAAAATGGCCATGTCGCCGCGGTCGGCCAGCTTGCGGATCACCGCGCCGATTTCCTTGATCACCGACGGCTGGATGCCTTCGGTAGGCTCGTCGAGGATCAACAAGCGTGGCCGGCTGGCCAGGGCACGACCGATGGCCAGCTGCTGTTGCTGGCCGCCGGACAAGTCACCGCCACGGCGCTGCTTCATCTGCTCAAGTACCGGGAACAGCTCATAGATGAACGCCGGCACTTCCCGCGCCTCGCGGGCCGGGAAACGTGACAGGCCCATCAGCAGGTTTTCTTCAACGGTCAGCCGGGCAAAGATCTCCCGCCCCTGTGGCACATAAGCGATGCCGGCATGCACCCGCTGCTGCGGCTTGAGCGTGGTGATCGGCTGGTCTTCCCAGTGCACGCTGCCTTCCCGCGCCGGCACCAGCCCCATCAAACAGCGCAGCAAGGTAGTCTTGCCGACCCCATTGCGCCCGAGCAGACAGGTCACTTCACCGATCTTGGCCTCGAATGACAGGCCACGCAGGATATGGCTGCCGCCGTAGTACTGATGCAGGGTATCGATTTTCAGCATGTGCAAATCCTTGAGCGCAACGGTTGGCGCGGTCTGTTGGCAAACAACGATCAGCGGCCCAGGTAAACCTCGATCACCCGCTCATCCGCCTGCACCTGCTCCAGCGAGCCTTCGGCCAGCACGCTGCCTTGGTGCAGCACGGTGACGTGGTCGGCGATGCTGCCGACAAAGCCCATGTCGTGCTCCACCACCATCAGCGAATGGCTGCGCGCGAGGCCCTTGAACAGCTCGGCGGTGAACTCGGTTTCGGCATCGGTCATGCCTGCCACCGGCTCATCGAGCAGCAACAGTTGCGGCTCCTGGACCAACAGCATGCCGATTTCCAGAAACTGTTTTTGCCCGTGCGACAGCAGCCCGGCCTGGCGATGGGCCAAGGGCAGCAGGCGCAACTGGGTCAACACTGAGTCGATGCGCTCGCGCTGCTCGGATGACAGCCGCGAGGCCAGGCTAGCCCATACCGACTTGTCGGTCTTGAGCGCCAGTTCGAGGTTTTCACAGACGGTCAGCGCCTCGAACACCGTCGGCTTCTGGAACTTGCGACCTATGCCGGCCTGGGCGATCTGGTATTCGCTCATGCGGGTCAGGTCGAGGGTGTCGCCGAAAAACGCCGTGCCGGTGTCCGGGCGGGTCTTGCCGGTGATCACGTCCATCATGGTGGTCTTGCCGGCACCATTGGGGCCGATGATGCAGCGCAGCTCGCCAACCCCGATGTACAGGTTCAGCGCATTGAGCGCCTTGAAACCATCGAAGCTGACGCTGATGTCTTCCAGGCTCAGCACCGTGCCGTGGCGCACATCCAGGCCTATGCCGCGGCGCTGGCCGAGGCCGATCGCATCGCGCCCGGCGCCGATCTGGTCGAATACCGGTTCGAGCATGAATTCCGGGTGTACCGGTGGGATGCCTCTCATGGCTGGTTCCTTTTCTTCAACAGGCCGACCACGCCTTTGGGCAGGTACAGGGTGACGATGATGAACAGCGCGCCGAGGAAGAACAGCCAGAACTCCGGGAAGGCCACGGTGAACCAGCTCTTCATGCCATTGACCAGGCCCGCTCCGAGCAGTGGCCCGATCAACGTGCCGCGTCCGCCCAGTGCTACCCATACGGCAGCCTCGATGGAGTTGGTCGGCGACATTTCACTGGGGTTGATGATGCCCACCTGTGGTACGTACAACGCCCCGGCCAGGCCGCACAGCACGGCGCTGAGCACCCACACCAGCAGCTTGAAACCGCGCGGGTCATAGCCGCAGAACATCAGCCGGTTCTCCGCATCACGCAGTGCCGTCAGCAGGCGGCCGAACTTGCTCTGGGTCAGCCGCCAGCACAGGTACAGGCTGGCCAGCAGCAGGCCGACGGTAAGCAGGAACAACACTGCGCGGGTGCCTTGCGCGGCCACATCGAAGCCGGCAATGGTGCGGAAGTTGGTGAAGCCGTTGTTGCCGCCAAAGCCGGTTTCGTTACGGAAGAACAGCAGCATGCCGGCGAAGGTCAGCGCCTGGGTCATGATCGAGAAGTACACGCCCTTGATCCGTGAGCGGAAGGCGAACCAACCAAACACCAGCGCGAGCAGGCCCGGCGCCAGCACTACCAGGCACAGCGCCCAGGCGAGATGCTGGGTGCCGGCCCAGAACCATGGCAGCTCGGTCCACGACAGAAAGGTCATGAACGCCGGCAGGCCGTCACCCGCCGCCTGGCGCATCAGGTACATGCCCATGGCGTAGCCGCCGAGGGCGAAGAACAATCCATGCCCCAGCGAAAGCATGCCGGCGTAGCCCCACACCAGGTCCAGCGCCAGCGCGACAATGGCGTAACAAAGGATCTTGCCGACCAGCGTCAGGGTGTAGGCCGAGACCTGCAACGAGTGCTCTGCGGGTAGCAGCGACAACAGCGGCAAGGCCAGTAGCAGCAGGACAACAACGATGCCGATGGCCAGCGACAAGCGCGGCCCGGCCTTTTGTGCGGCGGTGACAAGCAGTGGCTGGTTCATCAGTCGATTACCCGTCCCTTGAGAGCGAACAAGCCTTGCGGGCGCTTCTGAATGAACAGGATGATCAGCGCAAGGATAAGGATCTTGCCCAGCACCGCACCGATCTGCGGCTCGAGCAGTTTGTTGGCGATGCCCAGGCCGAACGCGGCCCACAGCGTGCCGGCAAGCTGGCCGACGCCACCGAGTACCACCACCAGGAACGAGTCGATGATGTAGCTCTGGCCAAGGTCTGGGCCGACGTTGCCGACCTGGCTCAGGGCCACCCCGCCAAGGCCGGCGATGCCCGAGCCAAGGCCGAAGGCGAGCATGTCGACGCGGCCGGTGGAGACCCCGCAGCAGGCAGCCATGTTGCGGTTCTGGGTGACCGCGCGCACGTTCAGCCCCAGCCGGGTGCGGTTGAGCAGCAGCCAGGTGAGCAGCACCACCGCCAGGGCAAAGCCGATGATCACCATGCGGTTGTAGGGCAGTACCAGATTCGGCAGCACTTGAATCCCGCCGGACAGCCACGCCGGGTTGGCTACCTCGACGTTCTGCGCGCCGAACAGCAGGCGGATCGCCTGGATCAGGATCAGGCTGATGCCCCAGGTCGCCAGCAGGGTTTCCAGTGGGCGACCGTACAGATGACGGATCACTGTGCGCTCCAGCGCCATACCGACCCCGGCACTGACGGCAAACGCCACCGGCAGGGCGATCAGCGGGTAGAACTCGATGGCGCCTGGCGCGTAGCGCTGCAGCAGTACCTGGACCATGTAGGTGCTGTAGGCGCCGAGCATGAGCATCTCGCCGTGGGCCATGTTGATCACCCCAAGCAAGCCGAAGGTGATCGCCAGGCCCAGTGCTGCCAGCAGCAGGATCGAGCCCAGCGACAGGCCGCTGAAGGCCTGCCCGAGCAGTTCACCGATCAGCAGCTTGCGCTTGACCTGGGCCAGGCTGGTTTCGGCGGCGGTGCGCACGGCGGCGTCGGTCTCGACACCGGGCTGCAACAGCGCTTCAAGACGGGTGCGGGCCAAAGGGTCGCCGGTTTCGCCGAGCAGACGCACTGCGGCCAGGCGTACCGAGGGCTCGCTGGCGACCAGTTGCAGGTTGGCCAGGGCCAGGCCCAGAGCGGCATGCACCGCTGGGTCTGACTCATTGGCGAAGCGCCGGTCTAGAAACGCCACCTGTGCCGGCTGGGCGCTGCGTTGCAGTTCGCCAGCCGCGGCCAGCCGCACGCGGGCGTCATCGCTGAGCAACTGATGGCTGGCCAGGGCATTGTCGATCAGGCCGCGCAGACGGTTGTTCAGGCGCAGCTTGCGCGTGTCGCCGTCGGCGATCCGGCCTTGTTTCAGCGCGGTCAGCAGCGCCAGCCGCGCAGGCTCTGGCTGGGCTGCCCAGTCCTGCAGCAGGCGGGCCTGGTCTGCGGGCTTGGCAGCGTAGAAGAGGTCGCCCTCGCTGGCCTGGGTTGCCAGCGGCAGCAGCAGGAGCAGGGCGAGCAGGAATCTGAGCATTGGTTGATCCTGTTGTGTCAGGGGGAGGCGAGGGCTGCGCGCTCGATCGCGACACAAGGCCGCTCCTACAGGAAAGGGCCGCAGAGCGGCCCCCGTCACTTAGTTACCCTTCACCGCATAATCCGGACGCTTGTCGTTGCCAGGAATGAACGGGCTCCACGGTTGCGCACGCAGGGGCTGCTCGGTCTCCCAGACCACACTGAACTGACCGTCATCCTGGATCTCGCCGATCATTACCGGCTTGTGCAAGTGGTGGTTGGTCTTGTCCATGGTCAGGGTGTAGCCCGACGGCGCGGCAAAGGTCTGTCCGGCCAGCGCTTCGCGGACCTTGTCGACATCGGTGGACTTGGCCTTCTCGACCGCCTGCGCCCACATATTGATACCGACATAGGTGGCTTCCATCGGGTCGTTGGTCACCGCCTTGTCGGCGCCCGGCAGATTTTTTGCCTTGGCGTAGGCCTTCCAGTCCGCGACGAACTTCTGGTTGACCGGGTTATCCACCGACTCGAAGTAGTTCCACGCCGCCAGGTGGCCGACCAGCGGCTTGGTGTCGATACCGCGCAGCTCCTCTTCGCCCACCGAGAACGCCACTACCGGTACGTCGGTGGCCTTCAGGCCCTGGTTGGCCAGTTCTTTGTAGAACGGCACGTTGGAGTCGCCGTTGACGGTGGAGATCACCGCGGTCTTGCCGCCGGCAGAGAACTTCTTGATGTTGGCGACAATGGTCTGATAATCAGCGTGGCCGAACGGCGTGTACACCTCTTCTATGTCCTTGTCGGCCACACCTTTGCTGTGCAGGAAGGCCCGCAGAATCTTGTTGGTGGTGCGCGGGTAGACATAGTCGGTGCCGAGCAGGAAGAAGCGCTTGGCGCTGCCGCCGTCTTCGCTCATCACGTATTCCACCGCCGGGATCGCTTGCTGGTTAGGCGCCGCGCCGGTGTAGAAGACGTTTGGCGACATCTCTTCACCTTCGTACTGCACCGGGTAGAACAGCAGCCCATTGAGCTCCTCGAACACCGGCAGCACCGACTTGCGCGACACCGACGTCCAGCAGCCGAACACCACCGCGACCTTGTCCTGGGTCAGCAACTGGCGGCTTTTCTCTGCGAACAGCGGCCAGTTGGAAGCCGGGTCGACCACCACCGCTTCGAGCATTTTGCCATTGACCCCGCCCTTGGCGTTGATCTGGTCGATGGTCATCAACGCCATGTCCTTGAGCGAGGTCTCGGAAATGGCCATGGTCCCCGACAGCGAATGCAGGATGCCGACCTTGATGGTCTCGGCGGCCTGGATACTCCAGCTCAGGCCCATCGCCGCAATCGATGCGCTAAGGGTAAAGGCCTTGATCAGACTGCGACGCTTCATGTGCTCTCTCCGCTGAGTTTTTTATGCTGTTGGCGACTCTGCAGGAGACATTGCAAGCGCTGTGCCCGCTTTTCGGACACGGCCAAAGCCCCGGTTTCCGGGGCTTTGCGGGGGAAGGGTAGGGTTGCTGGGTCCAGCTTGGTGCTGGCGCCCGAGGCGTGCACGGTATTGGGGCCGCTAGGCGGCCCCAAGCAGTCAGCGGTCCATTGCGGCCCGCGGCTGGCGCTTGCTGCGCACGAACTGGTAGGTCACTGCCAGCAGCAGGAACCAGATCGGCGTCACTACCAGCGCCGAGCGGGTGTCGGCCTCAAGGCTGAGCAGCACCAGAATCGCGGCGAAGAACACCAGGCACACGTAGCACATGAAGCGCCCGCCGGGCATCTTGTAGATCGAGCTTTGATGCAGCGCCGGGCGCTGGCTGCGGTACTTCAGGTACGACAGCAGGATCAGCGTCCAGACGAACATGAACAGCACCGCCGACACCGTGGTCACCAGGGTGAAGGCTTCGATCACGTTCGGCACCAGGTAGATCAACACCGCGCCCAGCAGCAGGCAGGCGCAGGAGAAGAACAGACCGTTGGCCGGGACCGCGCGGCGCGAGAGCTTCTCGAAGGCCTTCGGTGCATCGCCTTCCTGGGCCAGGCCGAACAGCATGCGGCTGGTGGAGAACACGCCGCTGTTGGCCGACGAGGCGGCCGAGGTCAGCACCACGAAGTTGATGATGCTGGCCGCAGCAGGCAGGCCGGCGAGGACGAACAGCTCGACGAACGGGCTCTTGCCCGGCACCACGTCCCGCCACGGCGTCACTGCCATGATCGCGATCAGGGCCAGCACGTAGAAGACGATGATGCGGATCGGGATCGAGTTGATCGCCCGCGGCAGGGTGCGCTCCGGGTCTTTCGCTTCGGCGGCGGTGGTGCCGACCAGCTCGATACCGACAAAGGCGAACACGGCGATCTGGAAACCGGCGAAGAAGCCCATCAGGCCATGGGGGAACATGCCGTCATCGTTCCACAGGTTGGCCAGCTGCGCAGTGCTGCCAGTGGGCGACTGGAAGCCGGTGATGACCATATACAGGCCGGTGGCGACCAGGCCGAGGATGGCGACGATCTTGATCAGGGCGAACCAGAATTCCATCTCGCCGAACATCTTCACCGTCACCAGGTTCAGTGACAGCAGCAGCGCCACGCAGCTCAGCGCCGGGATCCACTGCGGCAGGTCAGGGAACCAGAACTGGGTGTAGGCGGCGATCGCGACCACGTCGGCGATACCGGTGACGACCCAGCAGAACCAGTAGGTCCAGCCGGTGAAGTAACCGGCCCAGGGCCCGAGCAGGTCGGCCGAGAAGTCGATGAAGGACTTGTAGTTGAGGTTCGACAGCAGCAGCTCGCCCATCGCCCGCATGACGAAGAACAGCATGAAGCCGATGATCATGTAGACGAAGATGATCGACGGGCCAGCAAGGCTGATGGTCTTGCCCGAACCCATGAACAGGCCGGTGCCGATGGCGCCACCGATGGCGATAAGCTGAATGTGGCGGTTGCTCAGGTTGCGTTGCAGATGCTGATCATCTGGCTCGGGGGTGGAGGTCACGGTCATTGGCTGCATTCCATTATTGGTTCAGTCTTTTTTTGCTAGCCGAGTAGGCTAACACGCCCGTTCCAGATCGGGGCGTGACAGATCGACACGAGTTTTGCGTGGCAGCCTGGGGCCGCAAAACGGCCCCGGCTCTCTCAAGCCCGAACCACCATCCGCCGCCTCACCACGCAACGATCAACCACCCACATCACCAGCATCGACACCCCCACCAACGGAAACGCGACGCCCAAGACCAGCATCACCACTGTCGCCGTCTTCCAGCGCGGCAAATCATGGCGCAGCGGCGGCACCCCCAGGCCACCCTCGGGCCGGCGCTTCCACCACATCACCAGACCGCTCACCGAACCGAGCAGAATCATCAGGCACACCAGCAAGATCACGATCTGGTTGAACGCGCCAAACATCTTGCCCTCATGCAGCATCACGCCCAGCTCAGTCGCGCGGGCGACCGGGCTGTAGTCCTGCCAGCGCACATCGGCCAGCACCTGGCCGGTGTACTGGTCGACATGCAGGGTGGCGTCGTTGCGGGGATCATCAGCAAACACCGCAATGGTAAACACGCCGTCGGCGGTGGTCGGCAGAGTGATGCTGTAGCCGGGCTCGACCTGGCGGCTGCTGGCAATGTCCTCGACCTGCTGCAAGCTGACCTGCGGCGCTGCTGGCTTGCTCGACATCATGTGGTGCCCGGCATGTTCGGCATGGGCGCCCGACTGCGGCATCGGCGTGTTCTCCATCGCCCAGGGCACGGTCTGCCGATGCGCCTGGTTGAGCACCCGCGCCTGCTGGTCCGACTTGGGCACGTCATTCCACATCGCCGCCGGGAAGCGGTTCCACAGATCGGCATACTGCTTGCCCCACATGCCAGTCCAGGTCATGCCGCTGAGCAGCATCAGCAGCAACAGCGCCGATCCCCAGAAACCGCTGACCGCATGCAGGTCGCGCCACAGCAGCCTGCCGCGCGAGGCAAAGCGCGGCCAGAGCACGCCGGCACTGCTGCGCCCGCGCGGCCACCACAGGTACAGCCCCGACACCACCAGCACAATGCCCCAGCCAGCGGCCAGTTCCACCAGCCGGTCGCCGACGGTGCCGACCATCAGCTCGCCATGCAGGGCACGGGCGATGGCCTGCAGGTTCTGCTGGGCGTCCTGCTCGCCGAGCACCTTGGCGTTGTACGGATCGACGAACACGTTCAGCTCACGACCGCCGTCATGCACCACGAATTGCGCGCTGCGCTCGCTGTTCAGCGGCGGCAGGTACTGGCCGACGTGGCCCTGTGGATAAGCCTGCTGAACCTGCGCCAGCAGCGCGTCGGCGTTTTGGCGATGGTGGCCGCCTTCGACCACCATCAGCTCGCGGTACATCAGCGGGTCGAGCTGTGGCTTGAACAGATAGATGATCCCGGTGAGCGCCAGCAGAATCATGAATGGCGCAACGAACAGCCCGGCATAGAAGTGCCAGCGCCAGGCCAGGTTATAGAAGGAAATACGCGGTCCGCTCATGGAACCTCCCATCAGAGGGGCGCGGTCATGGCCGCGCCCGTTGTAATTGTCAGAAGCTGAGATCGACTTTGGTCCAGAAGGTCCGGCCAGGTTCAGGCACCGGCTGCGGATCGTTCGCCGGGTAACCAAAACCGGCGTTGCCGGCCAGGTTCAGGTGCTCGGCGTAAGCCTTGTCGAACAGGTTGTCGACGCCTGCGCTGAGCTTGAGATTGCGCGTGACCTTGTAGGCGCCGTTGAGCGAGAACACGCCAAAGCCTGCGCTTTTTTGATAGTCCTTGCCGACCACATTGCCCTGATTTTCAGCGACGCGGTTCTGCGCCGAGACCAACCGCCACAACGCCCCGGTGCTCCAGTTGTCCTGGCTGTAGGTCAGGCCCAGGCGGCTTTCCAGTGGCGGCATCTGCGGCAGTGCCTTGCCGTCGCTGCTGTTTTTGCCCCAAGCGTAAGCCAGGGTCGCATCGGCCTTCCAGTTTTCCGACAGCTTGTACGCCGCGCCCAGCTCGCCGCCCATGATCCGCGCATCGATGTTCTGCGCCTGGGTGGTGCTCATGCCCATCATGCCGGTCTGGTAGTCGAACAAAATGTAGTCGCGGATCTGCCCGACATAGCCCGAGGCCCAGGCTTGCAGGCGCTCGTCACGGTACTGGAGGCCGAAGTCGAGCTGGGTGGTTTTCTCCGGTTTGATCGCGTCGAAGGCGTTGCGTGCACCTGCCGGGCCGTCGGCCGAGAACAGCTCCCAGTAATCCGGGAAGCGTTGCGCATGGCCAAGGCCGATGTAGGTGGTGGCCGACAGCGCGCTGAGGTCATGCTCATAGCGGACAAAGCCGCTGGGCAGGGTATCGGCGCGAGTGTTGCCGGCGGTGGCCTGGTCGCTGCGCAGATCGCGCGCCGAAGCGCGGTCAAGGCGGGCACCGCTGATCAATCGGTCTTCGCCGCTCGCGTACCAGGTCAGCTCGGCGAACGCGCCGTAGTTGTGGAACTCGGCATCCTTGCTCCACGGCTGGCCACGGTGCGCGTCGACGCCCATGCCGCTGCGCTGGCGGTGCTCGCTGCTTTGCGCATCGATACCGTTGATCAACTGCACATCGGCCCAACGCCAGGTGGCCTTGATCCGCGCGCCGAGGGTGCGCCGGTCGACGTTGGCGACCATCGGCATGCCCATCATGCCGCTGCCGGACGGGGTGCGCAGGCTGTAGTTGTCCATCACGTGGTCGGCGTAGTTGTAGTAGACCTGCGCCTCGATCTTGTCGAGCACCTCGCCGAGGTTGGATTTTTCGAAGCGCAGGCCCAGGCTTTCGCGCTTGAACTGCGAGCCGTCCATGCCGCGCCCGGCGTAACGGGCTTCGCCGTCACCTTTGCCGGCGGTGAGCTCGAGCAGGGTGTCGGCATCCGGCGTCCAGCCAAGGCTGACGTCGCCGTTCCACTTGTCCCAGCGCGACGGCACGCTGTCGCCGTTGCCGTCGCGGTAGTCATCCGAGCGTGACTGGTTGCCGACGAAGCGCGCATACGCCTCGCTGTTGCCGGCGGCGACGTCGAGCAGCTTGTCGAAGCGGCCATTGGAGCCGGCCAGCAGGCTGGCGTTGACTCGGCTGCCAAGCTCGCCGAACTGCTCCGGCTCGCGTTCGAAGAGGATCGTCCCGGCCGAGCCGCCGGGACCCCCAGATCACAGTTTGCGGGCCTTTGATCACGGTAAGGCGGTCATAGGTTTCCGGCGAGATGTACGAGGTTGGCGCGTCCATCCGGTTGGGGCAGGCGCCGAGCATCTGGCCGCCATTGGTGAGGATGTTCAGGCGCGAGCCGAACATGCCGCGCAACACCGGATCGCCGTTGGTGCCGCCAGCGCGGATCGCCGAGAAGCCGGGGATGGTCTTCAGGTAGTCGGCACCATCACTGGCCGGCACTGGTTGGCGCGGGTCCTTGGGGTTGGTGACGATGGTCAGCGGCGAGCTGGGGGCGACGGCGGTGATTACCGTCGGGCTCAGCTCGGCGGCGTCGTGGTCGTGGCCAACATGGCCGCTGTCGGCGGCGATAGCCAAGGGGCTCAGCAGCGAGCCGCAGAGCACGGCGATAGTGCCGCGCAGGGAAAGGGTGAAAACGGGGATGCAGCCGGACATAGTGATTCCAGTCGATCAGTCGAATATGAGCGCACAGCCTCCTGGCTGCGTGCGGTCAATGGATGTTCAGACGTAGATCGACTGGGCAGGTGGCGCCCGGCTGCGGGCGCCGGGGAAAATCGCCTGGCGCGCGTGGCCGTGGCGGGTGGCGCTTGGCGGGGGCGGGGCAGGTGGAACGCGGCTGGCGTTGAGCGGGCTGAAGCTCTGCGGCAGCGCCGGGCAGTTGAACAGCAGGGTGCAATAGCCGCACTTGGCCCACAGCGCGTGCAGCTCGGCGTCATCGCTATGGTTGTGGTGGTGCTTGCTGTCGGCGTGGGCATGGCTGGCGGGCATGGGCATGTTCATGGCCATGTCGCTGGACATGCTCATGCTCATGCTCATGCCCGTGTGGTGCTCCATCGGCATCGACTGAGAAATCAGCGGCCCGATGAAGATCATCCACATGGCAAACAGGCTCAGCCAGCCGCCACCGGCGCGCCTGCGAGCAGGGCGGGTGGTACGGCGGTAGCTGTGTTTGCCCAGCACGTTCACGGCTGGCGCCTGTCAGCGGTCAGTGCGCGTGTTGCTGTTGCGGCTGGTCGGCCGGCGGCTGCTTCTGGACAGCCACTTGCACGGTGATATCGCCGGCTTTTTCGAAGTGCAGGGTCAGTGGGAAGCGCTTGCCGTCGGTGAGCAGGCTGCGGTCCTTGGGCTGCATCAGCATCACGTGGTAGGCGCTGGGGGCGAACAGCAGGTCCTTGCCGGCGGGGATGGTCACGCCGTCGACCTGCTGCATTTTCATCAGGCCTGCTGCGTTCATGGCGTGCTCATGCAGCTGCGCGTCATCACTGATCGGGCTGTCGACGCTGAGCAGGCGGTCGTCGCTGCTGCCACTGTTGTGCACGGTGAAATACGCCGCCACGTTGGGCGCATTGGGCGGCAGCTGCAGCGACCACGGGTGGGCGATGTGCAGGTCACCCTGAGTGTATTCATGGGCATTGGCGAATGCGCCAGGCAGCAACAGGGCGACCACGACGAGGGCTTGCTTGAGCATGGGGAAATCTCCGATCTGGACAGGTTCAGGACGCGGGGCGGCTGTAACTCAGGTCAGAGGAGAGGCGCGCGGATTGAGCGCAGGCCATAACTGGCGCGGCGTCGGTTGGTAGCTGGCAAGAATGCTCGCAGTGCCGTTGTCCATGGCGACAGGGATGTGCAACTGCGGCGGATGCCCAGGCAAGGCCAGCAGCGTCAGGCCGCCTGAGCAGCACCAGCAATGTTGCATGCTCGCGTGCTCGTCGCCTTGCGGGCCGAGGTCGATCTTGGCCAGCGCCTGCACTGCCGGCGTGGGCTTGACGCCCATGCTGGAGCAGAACGCCCCCCACAGCAGCTGCTCGGCCGCGCTTTTCGGCGCAGCGGAAGACAGCGGCATGGCCAGCAGATTGAACAGCACTGCAAGGCAGGCGATCCAGGCGATGGGCCGACGTGGGGGCATGGAGAGATCCGGTCAGGAATCGTGGTGGCTATTGTAAGGCGCAGTATAGGTAAAAATACCCCGGTGCGGTGAAGTGCCGCAGCTGCGCCTGTGCAATGGCCGCCCTGACCTGAGCGGGGCGGCGGTGTATCAGGCCTTGCGCCCGAGCAGCCCGCGCACTGTTTCTTGCAGGTCGGCCGGCAACACCACGATCTTGGAATTGTTGCTCGCAGCGAGGGTTTCCATCGCACCGATGTAACGCTCGCCAAGCAGGTACATGGCCGGAGTGGTTTCGCTGCCGACCGCCTCGCGCACCAGGGTAATCGCTCGGGCCGAGGCTTCGGCCAGGTTGATCTGCGCTTCTGCGTCGAGCCGAGCCGACTGCAGGCGCGCTTCGGCTTCCAGTACGGCCGCTTGCTTGGCACCCTCGGCGCGGGTCACGTCGGCTTTACGCTCACGCTCCGCGGCGGCCTGACGTTCCATCGCCAGCTGCATGTTCGGCGACGGCTTGATGTCCTGGATTTCTACCGAGCGCACGGTCACGCCCCAGTCTTCGGTCTGCTCGGACATCGCTTCGCGCAGACGCGCCTTGATCTGCTCGCGGCTGGACAGCGCTTCGTCGAGGTCCATGGCACCGACGATCGCCCGCAGCGAGGTCATGGTCAGGCTGGTCACGGCAAACGAGAAGTTCTGCACGCCGTAGGAGGCCTTCTGCGGGTCGATTACCTTGGCGAAGCACAGTGCGTTGGCGACGATGACGGCGTTGTCCTTGGTGATGATTTCCTGTTGCTGGACATCGAGGATGATGTCCTTGGTCGGCAGGCGATAGGCAACCACGTCCATGTACGGGATGAGGATGTTCAGGCCGGGCTTGAGCGTGCTGTGGTAGCGGCCCAGGCGCTCGACGATCCACTCTTCGCCCTGGGGCACGATGCGCACCCCTTTGAATACGGTGATCAGAACAAACAGTGCCAGGCAGGCGACGACGATTAGGCTGGTCATGGTGCAGCGTCCTTTAAGTACGGATTCAGGCCCGGGTGATCCGGGCGGTGTTGCCTTCGATGGCGGTCAGGCGCACACGCTCGCCGGCGGCGATGTCACTGTCGGCGATGCACACCCATTCCTCGTTGCCGAGGATCGGCTTCTGGAAGCGCACCCGGCCCTTCTGAAACTCCGAGACGGCCACGGTAAGCAGGCCAACCTCGCCGATCACGCTGTCGGCAGTCCAGCGCACGTCGGGTTTTTTCCGGCGAAACAGCTTGAACCAGAGCAGGGTAGTGGCCGACGAGAACAGCACCCACAGCAGCACCTGGCTGTCCAGTTGCAGGCTGGGTGCGATCAGGGCGATCAGCGCCACCAGCACGGCGCCGATGCCGAACCAGAGAATGAAGAACGTGGGCAGGACCAGTTCAAGCAGGACCAGGGCAACGCCGAAGACGAGCCAGATCCACCATTGCATTTCCATATGGGTGGCCTTCCAGGAGGGGAATGCGCAGTTTACGGCAGATGGCCGGATGGTGGCCATTGAGACGGTTCCTAAAGCTGTGCAGGAAATCTCTCGACCAGCCTGCCCGCTGGCGCCAGCAGCGCGATCAAAGCCCCAGCGCGGCCAGCAAGGTGTCTACCTGAGCAAACTCACGATCCACTGTCGGCAGTAGTGGGCGCTTGAGCACCAGCACCGGTATGCCCAGCTCGCGGGCGACCTCAAGCTTGGGCTCGGTGGCGACGCTGCCGCTGTTCTTGCTGACCAGCACGTCGATCTGGCGGCGGGCGAACAATGCGCGCTCATCCGCCATCGCGAACGGCCCGCGGGCGGCGATGACTTCGCAGCGGTCATTGCCCGGGTAGCTGTCGAGGGCACGCAAGGTCCAGAACTGCTGCTCAGGTATTTCGTGCAGATGAGCCAGGGGCTCGCGGCCCAGCGTGAACAGTGGCCGGGCAAACGGCGAGAGGGCCGTGACCAGCTCGGCCCAGTCCGCCACCTCGCGCCAGTCATCTCCCGGCTGGGGCTGCCAGGCCGGGCGGCGCAGTGCCCAGCAGGCCACACCGGCACTGCGCGCAGCCTGCGCGGCATTGGCGCTGATCTGCGCCGCATAGGGATGGGTCGCGTCGATCAGCAAGCTGATGCCGGCTTCGCGCAGGTACTGCGCCAGGCCCTCGGCGCCACCATAGCCGCCGACCCGTAGCTGGCAGGGCAGATCCTGCGGCACGCGGCCAACGCCGGCCAGACTGTAGACGTGCTGCGGGCCCAGCCGCCGGGCAATGGCCAAGGCTTCGGTAACACCGCCAAGCAGCAGAATCCGCTCGCTCATTGCACACCCGCCCGGCCGACGATGCCGCCCTGGCGGTCGATGGCAAACACCTCGACCTGCACCTGCGCTGGCACCACGCTGCAGGCAAAGGCGCGGGCATGGGCACACACTGCGTCGCCCAGCGCGATGCCTGCGGCATGCGCCAGGGCCAGCGCCTGCTGGCTGGTATTGGCGGCGATGATCGCCTGCTGCAGCGACTGATCGGCGCCCAGCGCTTGAGCCCAACCGGCCAACTGCGGCAGGTCGATACTGGAATGACGGCTGTGCAGGTCCATGTTGCCCGCAGCCAGCTTGCTGATCTTGCCGAAACCGCCGCACAGGCTCAGGCGCGCCATCGGCACCTTGCGCAGGTGCTTGAGCACCGCACCGACAAAGTCGCCCATCTCGATCAGGGCGATTTCCGGCAGGTTGTAGACCTGGCGCATGGTGTCTTCGCTGGCATTGCCGGTGCAGGCAGCGACGTGCGTGTAGCCGTTGCTGTGGGCGACATCGATGCCTTGCTGGATCGAGGCGATGTAGGCCGCGCAGGAGAACGGCCGGACGATACCACTGGTACCGAGAATCGACAGCCCGCCGAGAATGCCCAGGCGTGGGTTCATGGTTTTCAGGGCCAACTGATCACCGTCACGCACGTTCACCGTGACCTCGAAACCGCCGCTGTAGCCACAGTCGTTGGCCAGTTGCTGCAGGTGCTCGCTGATCATCCGTCGCGGTACCGGGTTGATGGCCGGCTCGCCGACCGCCAGCACCAGTCCGGGCCGGGTTACGGTGCCGACACCGACACCCGCGACAAAACGCACGCCGGGCGTGGCGAGCAGGCGCACCTGGCTGTAGAGCAGGGCGCCGTGGGTCACGTCGGGGTCGTCGCCGGCGTCCTTCAAGGTGCCGGCCTCGGCGCAGTCGCCGTTGCGCCTGCAGAACTCCAGGCGCATCTGCACCACCTTGCCCTTGGGCAGGGTGATGTGCACCGCGTCGGCGTCGACACCGCTCAGCAGCAGGCGTGCGGCGGCGAGGCTGGTTGCCGTGGCGCAGCTGCCGGTGGTCAGGCCGCTGCGCAGGGGCGCGGGTTGTTCGCGGGTTTCTTCACGCATCCAGGGCTTTCACTACGTCGAGCAAGGTGATCGGCAAGGCCTGGCGCCAAGTGTCGAAGTTGCCCAGCGGTTGCGTGTGGGCAATGTGGATGCGGGTCAGCTCGCCGCCGTGCGCTTCGCGAAACTGGGCAAGGGCCATTTCGCTTTGCAGGGTGACGGCATTGGCTACCAGCCGGCCACCGGGGCGCAGGCGCTCCCAGCACAGGCCGAGCATGCCTTCGCCGGTGACGCCACCACCAATGAAGATCGCGTCGGGCCGCTCCAGTTCGGCCAGCGCCTGCGGTGCCTTGCCGCGGATCAGGCGCAGCCCCGGCACGCCAAGCGCGTCGCGGTTGTGCTCGATCAACGCTTGCCGGCCTGCATCGGCTTCGATCGCCAGGGTGCGGCAGCTGGGGTGGGCGCGCATCCACTCGATGCCGATCGAGCCACAGCCGGCGCCGACATCCCACAACAGCGCGCCGGGTTGCGGTGCCAGGCGGGCGAGAGTGATCGCGCGAACATCGCGCTTGGTCAGCTGGCCGTCGTGTTCGAAGGCCGAGTCCGGTAAACCGGCAGCAGGTGACAAGCGCGGTGTGTCCGCTGCAGCCTGGCATTCGATGGCGACCACATTCAACGCAGCCAGCTGACTGTGTGGCCAGTCTTCGGCCGTGCCTTGCACATGACGTTCCTGCGGCCCGCCAAGGTGTTCGAACACCTGCAAACGGCTCGGGCCGAAGCCTTTGTCGCGCAGCAGCGCAGCGATCTGTGCCGGGCTGTCGCCATCGTTGCTCAGCACCAGCAGGCGCAAGCCGGTGTAGCAGTAGGCGTTGAGTGCGGCCAGCGGGCGGGCGACCAGCGACACGATCTGCACCTCCTGCAGTGGCCAGCCCAGGCGCGCAGCGGCCAGGGCGCAGGACGATGGCGCCGACAGAACCCGCAACTGCTCGGCTGGCACCTGCCGCGCCAGGCTGGCGCCGACGCCGAAGAACATCGGGTCGCCGCTGGCCAGTACGCATACCGGCTCGCCGCGCAGCGCCAGCACCGGTTCCAGGCTGAACGGGCTCGACCAGGGCAGTTGCTCGGCGCTGACACAGTGCGGCAACAGCGCCAGCTGGCGCGGGCTGCCGAAGATCCGCGAAGCCGCCAGCAGGGCACGCCGGGCAGGTTTGCCCAGGCCGCTGAAACCGTCTTCACCGATACCTACAACTGTCAGCCAGGGGGCCATCTGCTTCCTCATCAAGCTTGAGTGGGCCACAACGGCCGCAAATTCACACGATCTTCGACCGCCGGTTTTTCATGCCGTCGAGCAAAGCAGGCATAATACCGCGCCTTCTACACTCAAGCGCACTTTGACGATTGCCGGATGCCTTCTTGAACCCGCCCCTTGACCCTGCCGTTTCGCCCCGCCCCTCGGCCTGCCCGGGGTTGTGGCGCATCGTCGCCGCCCGCGATGGCGGCATCTGCCGGATCAAGCTGCCGGGTGGCCTGCTGCTGGCCGATCAGGCCGACGCTGTGGCCGAGGCTGCCGAGCGCTTTGCCGGCGGTGTGATCGAGGCTACCAACCGGTGCAATCTGCAGATTCGCGGGGTCGGCGCGCAGCACGCCGCGCTGATCGAGCATTTGCTGGCGGCTGGCCTTGGCCCGCGCCAGGCGGCTGGCGACGATGTCCGCAACCTGATGCTGAGCCCGCTGGCCGGGCGCGATCCGGCCATGCTGCTGGATACCCGGCCGCTGGCCAGGCAGATCCTCGAGATGCTCGAAAGCACGTCGCATCTGCATCAACTTTCGGCCAAGTTTGCCGTGCAGTTGGATGGCGGTGAGCACCTGGCCATGCTCGAACACCCGCATGACCTGTGGCTGTCGCCGCTGCAACTGGAACAGCAGACCTGGCTGGCCTTCGGTCTGGCCGGTTGCCCAGGCACCGATCAGCCGCTGGGCGCGGTGCCGTTGGGCGCTGGGCTGGCGCTGACCCGGGCGGTGCTGGAGCGCTTTCTCGAGCTGGCCAGTGCCGAGCAGTCGCGCATGCGCCAGTTGCTGCAGACCTGCCCGGTCGAGCATTTCATCGAAGGCCTCGGCATCGAGCTGCGGCGCGACCCGCCAGTGCTCCAGTGGCGACGGGCCAAGGCCTACGCCAACTGGCTCGGGCCGCTGGCGCAAGCCCAGGGCACTGCGCTTGGCGTTGCCCCACCGCTGGGCCGCTTGACCCCGGCGATGCTGCGTGGCGCCGCCCAGGTAGCGCGCGTCAGTGGTGACGGTGAATTGCACCTGAGTCCCTGGCAGAGCCTGGTGTTGAGCAGCATCGCAACAAGTCAATTGCAGGCCGCCCAGGCCCAGTTGCAGGCGTTCGGCCTGGTCTGCTCCAGCCGCGAGCCACTGGCACGAGTGACCGCCTGCAGCGGCGCCAGCGGTTGTGCCAAGGCACTGGCCGAGACCAAGGCCGATGCCGTCCAGCTCGCCGTGCTGATTGCGCCCGGCGCACCGGCCAGCGTGCACCTCAGCGGCTGCCCGCGCTCCTGCGCTGTGGCCCATGTCGCCCCGGCGACCTTGCTGGCCCGTTCGCCGGGCCGCTACGACCTTTATTTGCGTGACGCGCAGCAGCCCGGCTTTGGTGCCCTGCGCGCGACCGACCTTACCTTGAAAGCAGCAGGCGCCATGCTCGACCTGCCCACGGAGCACCTTGATGATTGACTACATTCGCGATGGTCAGGAGATCTATCGCAATTCCTTCCGGATCATCCGCGAGGAGGCCCGCCTGGAGCGGATTCCTGCCGATCTGGAAAAGCTCGCGGTGCGGGTGATTCACGCCTGCGGCATGGTCGAGGCAATCGATGGTCTGCAGTTCTCCGCAGGTGCCGGCGCTGCCGGGCGCGCAGCGCTGGCCAAAGGCGCGCCGATCCTGTGTGACGCGCACATGGTTGCCGAAGGCATCACCCGTGCGCGGCTGCCAGCCAACAACCAAGTGATCTGCACCCTGCGCGATCCAAGTGTGCCGGCACTGGCCAAGGAGCAGGGCAACACCCGTTCGGCAGTGGCCCTGGAGCTGTGGCGCGAACACCTGGAAGGCAGCGTGGTGGTGATCGGCAATGCACCGACGGCGCTGTTCTACCTGCTTGAGATGATCGACGCGGGCGCGCCGAAACCGGCGCTGATTCTCGGCTTCCCGGTGGGCTTCGTCGGCGCGGCCGAGTCCAAGGCGATGCTCGCCGCCGACAGCCGTGGCGTGCCGTTCGTGATCATGCAGGGCCGTCTGGGCGGTAGCGCAATGGCCGCCGCCGCCGTCAACGCGCTGGCCACGGAGGTCGAATGATGACGCCACGCGGACGACTGCTTGGCCTCGGCGTTGGCCCTGGCGACCCGGAACTGATCACCGTCAAGGCCTTGCGCCTGCTGCGCGAGGCGCCGGTGGTGGCTTACTTTGTGGCCAAGGGTAAGCGCGGCAACGCCTTCGGCATCATCGAAGCGCATTTGCAGGCGCAGCAGACCTTGCTGCCACTGGTGTATCCGGTCACTACCGAAGCGCTGCCTGCGCCGCTGTCCTACGAACAGGTCATCAGTGATTTCTACGATGAGGCCGGCGAGCAAGTGGCCGCGCATCTGGACGCCGGGCGTGATGTAGCGGTGATCTGCGAAGGTGATCCGTTCTTCTACGGATCGTACATGTACCTGCATGACCGCCTGGCGCAGCGCTATGACGCCGAGGTGATTCCTGGTGTCTGTTCGATGCTCGGTGGCGCCTCGGTGCTCGGCGCGCCGCTGGTCTACCGCAACCAGACCCTGACCGTATTGTCCGGTGTGTTGCCTGCCGAAGAGCTCAAGCGGCGGCTGGCCGACGCCGATGCGGCGGTGATCATGAAGCTGGGGCGCAACTTCCCCAAGGTGCGCCAGGTGCTGGCCGAGTTGGGCCTGGACCAGCGCGCGCTGTACGTTGAGCGTGCGACCATGGCCAATCAGAAAATCGTTGCGCTGGACGCGGTCGATCCGCAGTCTTCGCCCTACTTTTCGCTGATCATCGTTCCGGGTGAAAAATGGCAGGGCTGAACCTACGCAAAGCGCCGGCCATCATCATCCTCGGCCAGGCCAGCCTGGCTACTGCGCAGCGCCTCCAGCAACTGTATCCCGAGGCCAGCATCCATGGCCTGAATGGCCGGGTCGCGGGCGCCGACAGTGGCTATGAGTCATTTGGCAGCACCATGCGCGAGCTGTATTTGCAAGACACGCCGATCATTGCCCTGTGCGCCGCTGGCATCGTCATCCGCAGCCTGGCCAGCGTGCTCAGCGACAAGGATGTCGAGCCACCGGTACTGGTGGTCGCCGAAGATGGCAGTGCCGTGGTGCCGTTGCTCGGCGGCCTCGGCGGGGTCAACGTGATGGCGCGCGAGATCGGCGCGGCGTTGTCGGTCGCTGCCGCGATCACCACGAGTGGTGAACTGCGTTTCGGCACCTGCCTGCTCAATCCGCCGGTTGGCTATGCCTTGGCAGACCTGGAGCAGGGCAAGCGCTTTGTCTCCGACCTGCTGGCCGGTCAGAGCGTGCGTATCGAGGGTGATGCGCCGTGGCTTGCGCAGGCGCAACTGCCCGCCGATGCGGCAGCGCAACGAACCATTCACGTGGGCTGCGAAGCGCGCCCCGCCAGCCGTGACGAACTGCTGATCCATCCACGTTCGGTGCTGGTCGCCGTCAGTGCCGAGTCTGCCGAGCTTGCCGAACACGTGCGCGCGGCCCTGCGCGCGGCCAATATTGCCGAGCCAGCGCTGGCGTGCCTGCTTGCCAGTGACCAGCACATGGCCCTGCCGGGCCTGCACCAGGCGGCGCAGCAACTCGGTGTCGCACTGCGCTTTGCCGCGCCGGCAGTGAGCCTGGCCGAGATGGTCGAACAGAGCGTGCCTGGCGCCCGCTTGAGTGAACACTCGGGGTTGTTGGTGGCAGTTGCCAGCGCGCCCATCGACCCTGCCCAGGTCGGTCGCGGTCGTGGCCGGCTGGCAGTGATCGGCCTCGGCCCCGGCGCCGCCGAACTGATGGTGCCTGCAGTCAAGCGCGAACTGAGCCTGGCCGAGGATGTGCTCGGTTACGAAACCTACGTGCGTATGGCTGGCCCGTTCCGCCCGGATCAGGTGCTGCACAACACCGACAACCGCGAGGAGATGCAGCGCGCCCGGCATGCCTTTGAGCTGGCCGCACAGGGCCGTTCGGTCGTGGTGGTGTCGTCGGGTGATCCCGGCGTGTTCGCCATGGCCGCCGCCGTGCTCGAGGCCTTGCACGAGTCGACCGACCCGGCCTGGCATCAGGTCGATCTGCAGATCCTCCCAGGCGTATCGGCATCGTTGGCTACCGCTGCTCAGGCCGGCGCGCCGCTGGGGCATGACTTCTGCGTGATGTCGCTGTCGGACAACCTCAAACCCTGGTCGATCATCGAGACACGCCTGGACCTTGCCGCCCAGGCTGATCTGGTGCTGGCGTTCTATAACCCGATTTCGAAAGCCAGACCCTGGCAATTGGGTGTAGCGCTGGACGTCGTGCGCCGTCATCGCTCAGGCGCTACGCCGGTAGTCCTTGGTCGCGATATTGGCAGGCCAGGGCAGACGCTGCGCGTAGTCACACTGGCCGAACTGCTGCCAGAAATGGTCGACATGCGCACCATGGTGTTGGTCGGGTCTTCGACAACCTGCACATTGCCGCGTGCCGACGGTGGCACCTGGGTCTACACCCCGCGGTGGTACCCAGCGGCCAACTGAGGTGTTGAGGAAATCCTTCAGCGCTCCTTCCCCGAAGGCCTGCGCATAGGGTGGTAATCCCTGAATCACAGGGGCTACCACCAAGGATTTATTCATGTCTGACAGCAACGATATTGCGAGCACCAACACCGCCGTCCTGGTCCAGGATTCACTGCTCGCCTGCGGTGCCGGGATGACCCAGCAAAGCCGTAACGACGTCAAGAATGCCTTCCACTTCGCCACATTGGTGGCCGATAAACTGTATGACCCACAAATTCAAAGCAAGGCCTGGTACGACCAGTTTCTGAAGGCCATGCAGGATTGCGGGTTTGTCGCCGCGCGCCGCAGTTTCGAACTCGAAACGGCATCTTCGGTAACGGTTACCGTCGGCGCAGTGGTGTTTCGCGTGATGTCCGCTGCCGGTGCTGCTGCGCTGGGCGGGCCTGTTGGTGAGGCGTTTAGCAAGCTGGCCCAGAAAGCGATCGACAAGCTCGGTTCGATCGATAGCGAAAAGCGGATCTTCATCAGCGATCGAAAGAATAAGCGTAGCGGCATGGTCGGGCTGGGTGCGTGCATGGAAACGCCTGAAGGTGAGGTGGTGCTGGTGATGAGCTGCGTCAACGCCGCAGCGCCCGAGTCCAACACTGACCTGCTCGGCGTGGAATGGAACATTACTTCCTCGGAGTACTACGCCGGCGGCGCGGTGTTGTCGTTCAACCGAATGATCTACGACCGCGTACGTGAGCACATCGAGACCAAGCTCGGCGTGCGCAGTGTTGAAGACATTCTCGAGTACGAGATCTGAGCAGGCTGACGGCGACATGCTTCGCCGTCATTCCAACGACTTGCAGGCAGCAGGCATCCCATGCAAATACAGAATCACGCCCTGGTGCTGGTCGCCGGGACAGTGTTGTTGACTGATCCTCAGATCAGCCCATCGCAGCGTCAGGCAGCCATTGATAGCACGCTCTACGCGCAGCTGGTCGCGAACAAGCGTGCGGGCAATCGCTTTACCGAGCCGACCACCTGGGACCGCGCTTATCGAGCAGTGTATGCAGAGCTGGGCTGGCTCGTGACCAGTCAGGCGCACGATGAGCAGAGTGTTCCGGGCGTTGCCGGGCTGGCCATCTCTCCAGCGCTTCAAGCGTGGTTCGGGCAGGCAGGCATCGATGGCGGTCAGGTCTTGCGCAGCGTCTTCGAAAGCTTGCGCGAGCACCCAGATGGGCTGCGGCAGCTGCAAGGTTTCATCCGCTCGGACACTGCAGACGGGCATTTGGCAAAGCTGGAAATCGGCCTGATGGACGCGGACATGCGTCTGCATCTGTGCAGCCTGAGCTGGCAGTCCACGGCCGCTGTCGAGGTAGCCGAGCAGCCCAGCCTGAGCGAAATCGCGACGTTGCCGGCGGAGGTCCAACTGCGCTGCCTCTCACTGCTGTGCGACGCGCAGTCCTTTGAAACAAAACGCAGCCAGTTACGCATGTTGATGGACAAGAAACAGCATGAACACGCCTATGTGCTCGAACTGCCCACGCAGAACAGGAGGATGTAATGGCAAATACCCAAGCAGCGGTAATCGGCTCGTCGATTGTGAGCTTCCTGCCCGGTCTTGATGGACAGCAGTGCGACGCGGTAAAGACGGCGGTTGCCTTGGCCGAGCGCGCCACCCTGAGCGTGTTCAATGAGGGTCTGGTCGAGGACTGGTTGAGCTACTTTCGTAACCAGCTAAAGTTCATGGGGTGGGATGCGGTTGCGCCAGAGGACATACATTGGCCGACGGATCAACGGTCAAAGCTGGTGGACAAAGCGCTTCAGACCATTGCCGCCACGGCAGGTGAGCACTTTGCCGAGTCCACCGATCTTGCCCTGCGCCGGTTGATGGCCAGCCCGGCCACCCTGGGTACCTTCGAGCGACAGGCCGCCGAGCGACAGTGCCTGCAATTTCTTCCTTGTTCGCCGGCCGGTAACGGTCGAGTCGACATGGTGCTGTACTTCGAGACTGACAAGAAGACTCGCTTCGCGACCGGCTTCATGGAGCGCAAACGTAGCTACCATAAAGTCTCTGCCGAGCTGGTGCGGTTCAATGTCCGAGCATTCATGGACACGCACCTGCCCAAGGTTCTTGCCAGCACGGTAGAGCAGGCGCGACTGAGTATCCACGAGTACCAGATCTAGTTAAGCAAGTAGCCCTTGATCCCGGTAAAGATGATCTGCGCAGCCAGGGCACAGACGAACAGCCCCATCAAGCGGCTGACGATCTGCAAGCCCTGGTCACCCAGGATTCGTTCGATACCGTGCGAGAGGTACAGCACCAGGCCGACAGTGAAACTGGCCAGAGCAATACTGACGATTGCCAGTAGCTTGTCATCCCAGTGCGGCTGGCTGACGCCCATCACCAGCAGCGCACCGATGGTGCCGGGGCCGACGGTCAGCGGGATGGTCAGCGGTACGATGGTTACGTCCTGCTGCACGTTGTCGCTCTGCACCGCCGGCTTGCCCTGGGCCATGCTCAGCGCAGAAATGAACAACACACTGCCGGCACCGATACGAAAGGCGTCGGCAGTGATGCCGAACACGCCGAAGATCACCCGGCCAAACAGGTACAACAGCACGCTGGCAATGAGCACGGCAATCGCCACGCGCCAGGCCAGTTGCTTGCGCTCCTTGCTGGAGTGGCCGCGGGTCAGGCTGATGAAGCAGGACAGCACGAAGAACGGGCTGTAGAGCACAAGCATCTTCAGATAAACGCTGAACAACTCATGAAGCATGGCCAGGATCCATGGCGATGGGATGGGTGCGGCAAGTGTATCAGCCGCTCAGGCGGTGGGTTTGAGCTTTGCCCGGCTGCGCTCAGCGCTGCCGGTCATGATGCATCCACCTCAGCGGCTCTCGCCTCGCGCTGCCCGGCCCAGTACTGGACCAGTTCGCGCAGTTGCGACAGCTCGACCGGCTTGGCCATGTGGCCGTCCATACCGGCCAGGCGTGCACGTTCCTTGTGCTCGCTGAGGATGTGGGCGGTCAGCGCGACAACCGGCGTGCGCTGGCGCTGGTTGGCCGCCTCCCACTCGCGCAGGCGAATGGTCGCTGAGAATCCATCCAGCACGGGCATCTCGCAATCCATCAAGACCAGATCGTAGCGACGAGCCTGCATGGCCTGCAGGGCCTCCTCGCCATTGCTGGCGGTATCAGGTTCGAGGTTGAGCTTGCCGAGCATGCCGCGGATGACCTTGGTCGAAATGCTGTTGTCTTCGGCAACCAGCACGTGGAAGTCGGCTGGAACTTCCAGTGTCGCCGGCGGCACGCCGAGCGCTGTCGGCGGGCTGGCCTGCTCACGCCCGCGCTGGGCCAGCTCTTCAGCGAGGGTGGTTTTCAAGGTGTAGCCGGCCACCGGCTTGGCGAGGATGCGCTTGACCCCGGCGTTGCGCGCGATGACCTTGCTCGGGGCGTTGCTGATGCCGGTCAGCATCACCACCAGGATGTCGTGGTTGAGGCTTGGGTCTTCCTTGATCTTGGCTGCCAGTTGCATGCCGGTCATGCCGGGCATGTTCTGGTCGAGCAGGACCGCGTCGAAATAGTCGCGCAGGTGCGCCTTGGTGCGCAGCAGGGCGAGCGCTTCCTTGCCCGACGGCACGGCGCTGACATTCATCCCCCAGGCACTGCATTGCTGCACCAGAACCTTGCGACAGGTATCGTTATCGTCGACCACCAGTACTCGTGCGTCGCGCAGCGGGCCGTCCAGGTCGGCCGGTGGCTGCTCCAAACGCGACGGGTCGAGCGGCAGGGTCAACCACAGCGTGTTACCCATGTTGCTGCTGCTCTTGATGCCGAATTCGCCCTGCATCAGGCCAATCAATTGTTTGGCGATCACCAGCCCGAGATGGCCACCGAGCTTGTTGCTGGAAAGAAACTGATGGCTGTGTAGCTCGGCCTGCAGCAAGGCTTCGCGCTCGGCCGGTGGCATGGCACTGCCGCTGTCTTGGACGGCAATGCGCAAACGCGGCAGCTCGCCGCGTTGATCCAGTGCCACCACCAGCAGGATTTCGCCCTGCTCGGTATTTTTCAGCGCGTTTTCCAGCAGGCTGGAAAGGGCCTGACGCAAGCGCGTTGGGTCGCCGCTGATGACCCGCGGGACTTGCGGTTGGGTAAAGCTGATCAGCTCGATGTTGCGTTGTTCGGCCTTGGCTCGAAAGATATTCAGGCAGTCTTCGATCAAGGCGTTGAGGTCGAACTGCACATCGTCCAGCTCGATCTGCCGCGACTCCAGCTTGGAGATGTCGAGGATCTCGTTGATCAAGGTCAGCAGCTCGTTGCCGGCGCTGTGGATGGTCTGCACGTAGTCGCGCTGCTTGACCGACAGCGGCGTGCCCAGCAACAGCTCGGTCATGCCCAGCACGCCGTTCATCGGTGTGCGGATTTCATGGCTGATCTTGGCCAGGAACTCGGCCTTGGCGTTGAGCTCGGCGTCGCTGGCTGCCAGCGCGCGGCTGGCACGGAAGCGGTCCTCATTGATGCGTCGCAAGCGTTCACTCACTGCCAGGTTGAGCAGCAGGCCGCTGCTTACCGTCAGTGCCAGCAGAATGCACAGCAACCATGGCGTCGGCGTGCGGGTCAGGCCGAGCAACGCTGGCAGCAACACCAGCCCGCCGAGGTTGTACACCAGCATCGCCAAGGCGAACAAACGTGCCGGGCTGTAGCCCTTGTACCAGTGATAGCTGCTGACCAGCAGCATGCTTGCGCTGCCAATCGCGAGCAGGGCGTAGGTCATCAGGTTGAGCGGCAGGGTGTCGACGAACAGCAGGATCAGGCTACTGACGCCAACCAACAGCATCTCGCCCTGCAACAGCCGATTCAGCCGCGGCGAATTGCCGGTACTGAAAAAGTGCTGGGTGAAGTACAGACCGGCCAGCCCGGCCATGACCAGGGTCAGGTAGGCGGCAGGCGTTTGCGCACTGTGCCAGACGTGCCACCAGGGCCCGCTGAGGTTGAGCAGGATCAGCGCGCTGAGCAGCATCAGGCCGTGGTAAAGGGCAAGAATCAGGGTGGTGCTCGAGCGCACGTAGAGGAAGCGGATCACGTTGTGCAGGATCAGCATGACCAGACCGCCGAACAACAGGCCGAACAACAGCAGCAAGTGTTGGTCGCCCGCAGCCTCGGCAGCAGACAGCAGGCTGATGGCTGGGCGCAGTTGGTGTTCCGAGACCAGGTGCAGGTAGACGTCCAGTGGCTGGCTGCTGTTGGGTAAAGTCAGCAAGTGGTCACTGCCGAGCAGGGTCGGCTCGCTGCCGGTGTTGGCCTGCGGACCATGGTGGCGCTGGCGCAGCAGTTTGTCACCGTTGAGCACGTACAGATCGAGGCGGGACAGGTCGGGAGCGAAGATGCGCAGCAGGCGTTGCTGGTCATCCGGTTCCAGCCGGTAGTGCAGCCAGAGCGCTTGATCAGGCTCGGCAGCCTCCAGCTCGTTGAGTTGGAGGGGACTGAATTGGTTGCGGTAGCGTTCGGAGCGTACGTCGCTCAGTTGCAGGTTGGCCTGTTCATCGAGCAGCAGCGACCAGCCACCACCTTGCTCGGCCGAGGCCGGCGGCAGGCAGAGCAGGGTCAGCAAGCTGACGAACAGGGCAAGGGCAATCCGAAGCCGACGCAAGACGAGATCCTTTCTTAGCGGGTGTGGCGAAGCACAACTATGCGCGGCGGGTGAAGGCGAACGCAAGGCCCATCGGCATCCTGTCGACGAGCCGAAGGCCGTGCACCAAAGGGCGTCACGGCCATTCGCCAAAGCGCTGTTACTGCGCTTCACCACGCTCGCGGGCAATGGCCCGGTAGCCGATGTCGGTGCGGTAGAAGCTACCGTCCCAGCTGACTTCCTTGGCCAGGCGGTAAGCCTGTTCCTGGGCCTGGGCGACGGTCTGGCCGAGGGCAGTGGCGCACAGCACGCGGCCGCCGTTGGTCACGACCTGGCCGTCCTGCAGCGCAGTGCCGGCATGGAAGACCTTGCCTTCCAGCTTGGCCGCAGCGCCGAGACCGTGAATGGTAGCGCCCTTGGCGTAGTCGGCCGGGTAACCGCCGGCAGCCAGCACGACACCCAGGCTTGGCCGCGGGTCCCATTGTGCTTCGACCTTGTTCAAGGCCTTGGCGAAGGCGGCTTCGATCAACAGCACCAGGCTCGACTCCAGGCGCAGCATGACTGGCTGGGTTTCCGGGTCGCCGAAGCGGCAGTTGAACTCGATCACCTTGGGGTTGCCGGCCTTGTCGATCATCAGCCCGGCGTACAGGAAGCCGGTGTAGACGTTGCCTTCGGCGGCCATGCCGCGCACGGTCGGCCAGATCACCTGGTCCATCACCCGCTGGTGCACTTCGGCGGTAACCACCGGGGCTGGCGAGTAGGCGCCCATGCCGCCGGTGTTCGGCCCGCTGTCGCCGTCGCCGACGCGCTTGTGGTCCTGGCTGGTCGCCATCGGCAGCACGTTTTCACCGTCGACCATGACGATGAAGCTGGCTTCTTCGCCGTCGAGGAACTCTTCTATGACGACCCGCGAACCTGCATCACCAAAGGCGTTACCGGCGAGCATGTCGCGCACGGCGTCTTCGGCTTCCTGCAAGGTCATGGCAACGATCACGCCTTTGCCCGCAGCAAGGCCGTCGGCCTTGATCACGATCGGCGCGCCGACCTTTTGCAGGTAGGCCAGGGCTGGCTCGACTTCGGTGAAGTTCTGGTAATCCGCGGTAGGGATCTGGTGACGGGCCAGGAAGTCCTTGGTGAATGCCTTGGAGCCTTCAAGCTGGGCAGCGCCCTTGGTTGGGCCAAAGCAGTCGAGCTTGCGGCTGCGGAACAGGTCGACGACGCCGGCAACCAGTGGCGCTTCCGGGCCGACGATGGTCAGGTCGACGTTCTGCTCGGCGAAATCGGCCAACTGCTCCAGAGCGGTCACCTGGATGTCGACGTTCTCGCATTTGGCTTCGGTGGCGGTGCCAGCGTTGCCTGGGGCGACGAAGACTTTTTCGACGCGTGGGTCCTGGGCAACTTTCCAGGCCAGGGCGTGTTCACGGCCGCCGTTGCCGATGATCAAAACTTTCATGTCTAAAACCTCGGAAATCTCTTGGGCGGTAGGCCGAACCTACCGCGCTGTATTCGCGGTACGAGGTCGCAACGCAGCAGATGCCTGCTTCAGTGCGGCCGATTGCCGATCAGTGGCGGAAGTGGCGCATGCCGGTGAACACCATGGCGATGCCGGCTTCGTCGGCAGCAGCGATCACTTCAGCATCGCGCATCGAACCACCTGGCTGGATCACTGCAGTGATGCCGGCCTTGGCAGCGTTGTCGATACCGTCGCGGAACGGGAAGAACGCGTCCGAGGCCATGACCGCACCTTGTACCTGCAGGCCAGCATGCTCGGCTTTGATTGCAGCAATGCGTGCCGAGTTGACGCGGCTCATCTGGCCAGCACCGACACCGATGGTCTGGCGCTGCTTGGCGTAGACGATAGCGTTGGACTTGACGAACTTGGCTACTTTCCAGGCGAAGATCAGGTCGTGAATTTCCTGCTCGCTCGGCGCGCGCTGGGTAACGATCTTCAGATCATCGGCGCTGATCATGCCGATATCGCGGCTCTGCACCAGCAGGCCACCGTTGACCCGCTTGAAGTCCCAGCCAGCGCTGCGCTCGGCTGGCCACTCGCCGCACTCGAGCAGACGCACGTTCTGCTTGGCGGCTACTACGTCACGGGCAGCCTGGGAGATCTTCGGCGCAATGATCACTTCAACGAACTGACGCTCGACGATGGCCTTGGCGGTCTCGCCGTCCAGCTCGCGGTTGAAGGCGATGATGCCGCCAAAGGCCGACTCGGTGTCGGTGGCGTAGGCCAGTTCGTAGGCCTGACGAATGCCGCCTTCGTTGTCCGGAACCACAGCAACGCCGCACGGGTTGGCGTGCTTGACGATCACGCAGGCCGGCTTGACGAAGCTCTTGACGCACTCGAGGGCGGCATCGGTGTCGGCCACGTTGTTGAACGACAGCTCTTTGCCCTGCAGCTGGGTGGCGGTAGAGATGCTCGCTTCGCCCTTGTTCGCTTCAACGTAGAACGCCGCGTTCTGGTGCGGGTTCTCGCCGTAGCGCATTTCCTGGGCTTTGACGAACTGGCTGTTGAAGGTGCGCGGGAACAGGCTGCGGTCGGAAGTCGACAGGGTCTCGGCAGCCTGGTTCACGGTGCCCATATAGTTGGCGATCATACCGTCGTAGGCGGCGGTGTGCTCGAACGCCTTGAGCATCAGGTCGAAGCGCTGAGCGTAGGTCAGGCCACCGGCCTTGAGGCTTTCGAGGACCTGGCCGTAGTCACCGGCGTTGACCACGATGGCCACGTCCTTGTGGTTCTTGGCTGCCGAGCGAACCATGGTCGGGCCGCCGATATCGATGTTCTCGATTGCGGTCGGCAGGTCGCAGCCAGGCTTGGCGATGGTGGCTTCGAACGGGTACAGGTTGACTGCCACCAGGTCGATTGGCTTGATGCCGTGCTCGTTCATGATCGCGTCGTCGGTGCCGCGACGACCGAGGATGCCACCGTGGATTTTTGGATGCAGGGTCTTCACCCGGCCGTCCATCATTTCAGCGAAGCCGGTGTAGTCGGCCACTTCCACCGCGTCGACGCCATTGTCCTTGAGCAGCTTGTAGGTGCCACCGGTGGACAGGATCTCGACGCCGAGCTGTTGCAGCTCGCGAGCGAATTCGAGGATCCCGGTCTTGTCGGAGACGCTGATCAGGGCGCGGCGGATCGGCAGGCGGGTAGTCTGGTCGGTCATTTCGGATTCCATAACGCGGTGGAGTCAGCAAAAAAGGCGCCTCCTGCGGGAGCCGCCTTTTCTGATTGGGATTCTGGCCTTAGAGCAAATCGTACTGCTTGAGCTTCTTGCGCAGGGTGCCACGGTTGAGTCCGAGCATCTCGCTGGCTTTGGTCTGGTTGCCCTTGACGTAATTCATCACACTTTCGAGCAGCGGCGCCTCGACCTCCGAGAGCACCAGGTTGTACACGTCCGTGACGGAGGCGCCTTCGAGGTGGGCGAAGTAGTTGTGCAGCGCCTTCTCGACGCTGTCGCGCAGGGTCTGGCCCTCCTCGCTCGGCGTATTCAGGTGCTGCTTGAGGTTGGCGTTGTCGCTCACGGGCGTTGTTCCACTCACTAAAGTCTCGGTCATCATCGTCATGCGGCCACCCCTTGTTCGTCCTTTGTTTCAAGGCTCTGTCGGCATTCGGAGAAAAACTCGCGAACGTTGGCGCATTGCGCGTGTGTCTCATCCAAAGCGTTGAACCGGGAGCGGAACTCCTTGCCGCCGGGTCGGGTTGCCAGGTACCAGCCAACGTGCTTTCGGGCGATACGTACGCCCATTACATCGCCGTAGAAGGCATGCAGCGCGGCCAGGTGCTCCAGCAAAATGCGTTCAACTTCGTCCAGCCCTGGCGCCGGCAAGTATTCACCGGTCTGCAGGTAATGCTCGATCTCGCGGAAGATCCACGGCCGGCCTTGGGCCGCACGGCCAATCAGCAGGCCGTCGGCACCGGTGGCATGCAGCACCGCCCGGGCTTTTTCTGGCGAGGTGATATCGCCATTGGCAAAGACCGGGATCGACACTGCCTGCTTGATCGCAGCAATGGTGTCGTACTCGGCTTCACCGGTGTACAGGTCGGCGCGTGTGCGGCCATGCACCGCAAGCGCCTGGATGCCGGCCTGTTCGGCAATTTTTGCCACGTTCAGGCCGTTCTTGCTCGAACGGTCCCAGCCGGTACGTATCTTCAGGGTCACCGGGACATCCACTGCGCCAATGACGGCGTCGAGGATCTCGCTGACCAGCACTTCATCTCTCAATAAAGCAGAGCCTGCGGCTTTGTTGCAGACTTTTTTTGCCGGGCAACCCATGTTGATGTCGATGATCTGCGCGCCGGCCTCGACATTGGCCCGGGCCGCCGCCGCCATCATCTGTGCGTCACCCCCGGCGATCTGTACCGAGCGCGGCTCGGGATCACCTTCATGGATGCGGCGCAGACGTGACTTGCGGCTGTCCCACAGGCTCATGTCGCTGCTGACCATCTCCGACACCACCATGCCTGCGCCCAAGCGCTGACAAAGCGTGCGGAAAGGCTGGTCCGTAACCCCGGCCATAGGCGCAAGGATAAGGTTGTTGCGAAGCGTATATGGGCCGATGCGTACCGCCGACATAGGTGTTCCCTGTTGTGGGGCCGAATCATTGAGGTCAAAAAGGGTGGGCATAATACCCGCTCTGGATGACTGGATAAAGGTCAATTTGGATAAAATCTGAACAGCTGCGGCCTTATGCCTCGCAGTTCTGGACAAGCTGCAGGCGCCGGTAAACCGGCGTCTGCGGGCAATTGTCACTCCGGCGAGCGGAAGCTCAGGCTGTAGTTGACGGCCTTGGGGCCCGGATCGAGGATATCCAGGGCGATATGGATAGGCGTCTGGCTGGGCATTTCGCCGCGCCCGGCCAATTCACCGGAGAGGTACTCGCTGGGTTTGAAGCGACGACTGGCAATCGACTGGCCGTTGAGGTCGGCAAAGCGCAGTTCCAGCAATGGGAACGGTTGGGCAAACGGCGCGCGGTTATAGATGATCGCGTCGACGATCAGGGCGCCCTTGAAGTCCGGATGGCTGCGCACCACCAGGTTGCTGCTCTTGATCCGGGCAATGTCGACCCGGGTCGGCACCTTGCAGCCCAGCGTCGGGCACAGTTGCTGGAACCACGGCCGGTACTGGTCCTGGCGGGCCATTTCGTCGAAGTGGAACCACACGTATTGAAAGGCCAGCAAGCCGGCGGCAAGCAGGGTCAGCGTGCCCCACAGCAAGCGCTTGCCCCAGTTGACCTGGGGTTTTTGCCAGTCCAGCTGGAGCGGGTCGTCGACCACATCGATCAGCGGCTCCTTGCGCCGGTTGGCGCGGCTGTTCAGGCCCGGTTCGATACGCTCATCGAGCGGCTGCTCGAGTTCCTCGTCGTGGGCGTCCAGCGCTGACAGGTTTTCCTTGCGGCGGCCATCATCGAACGCCGACAGGCCGCTTACAACCGTGTCATGGTCGTCGTCGGCGGCCAGAGACTCGCGGCTCAACGCTTCGGCTGCGGTCAACGGCGCGCCCAGCGTGGGCTGCTGGCGGCTGGGTTGATCGTCCGGGTCAAGCACCAGGCCAATGCTTGGCTCGGTGCGCTCGCGGGGCGATGGCTCGTGCTCGAAGGCTTCCTGCTCAAACGGCTCTTGCTCAAGCGCTTCGGGCTCGATCAGTGGCGGCTCGAGGACTAGCGGTGAAGGCTCGCTCAGAGGCTCGTCGGTGGCGTTACCGAACGGGCGGCCGACGTCTTCGTCCGGGTCGTGCACCTCGCGCACTGCCTGCAGGGCATCGCTGCGCGCCTCGCTCTGGCCTTCGCTGGCCCGATCGCGACGCTCCAGATTGGCTAATGCCTGGTCCAGGTCGATTTCGTCAAAGGCCTGAGCGCTGGCCTGCCAGTCGTCCTGGCTCGGCGCCGGCCCAGCAGGCGCTGGTGCTTCGACCGGGGTAGCCAGCTCCGGCTGCGCAGGCGCCGTCTCGGCAGTGGCTACGCGGTTTTGCTCGAGCAGTTGCTTGGCGGCGTTGAACACTTGCAGGCACTGGCCGCAGCGAACCACCCCGCGGGCCACGCTCAATTGATGATGCGTGACGCGAAAGCTGGTCTGGCAATGCGGGCACTGGGTGACGAAACTGTCGGTCATGCGGCGATCCGGGGGGCTGTGCAGGTGATTATTTCAGGCCTGCCGAGCGACGGCGGCCACTGATGCGAACCCAGCCGTCGCGGACGACGATCGGGTCCAGGTCAAAGTCTGCAGCATAGGCGGCGGCGACTTCTTCACCCTGTTCGGCGAGGATTCCCGATAACGCCAGCAGGCCGCCCGGTCGTACCAGGCCCGACAACTGCGGCGCCAGCGAGACCAGCGGGCCAGCCAGAATGTTGGCCACCAGCACGTCGGCCTGCATCGCCGGCATGTCTTCAGGCAGGTACAGCGGGAAGCGCTCGGCTTCGATACCGTTGCGCCCGGCGTTGTCGCGCGAAGCTTCCAGCGCCTGCACATCGATATCGGTACCGACCGCTTCGCGCGCGCCCAGCAACAGCGCAGCGATGGCCAGAATGCCCGAGCCACAGCCGAAGTCCAGTACCTGCACGTCAGCCAGTTGCTGGCCGTCGAGCCACTCCAGGCACAGCGCGGTAGTCGGGTGGGTGCCGGTGCCGAACGCCAGGCCCGGGTCGAGCAGCAGGTTGACTGCTTCCGGCTCAGGGGCTGCGTGCCAGCTTGGCACGATCCACAGACGCTGACCAAAACGCATGGGCTGGAAGTTGTCCATCCAGCTGCGCTCCCAGTCCAGGTCTTCGATGACTTCAGCCTGATGCTCGGGCAGCTCGGCGTTGGTCAGCAGGCGCAGGTGAGCGAATACCTGCTCAGGCTCAGCGTCGGCTTCGAACAGGGCCAGCAGGTGGGTGTGCGACCACAGTGGCGTGGTGTTGAGGTCCGGCTCGAAGATCGGCTGGTCTTCGGCGTCCATGAAGGTTACCGAGACAGCGCCTACTTCGAGCAGGGCATCTTCGTAGGTTTCGGCTTGTTCCGGGCTGATGGCCAGACGTACTTGCAGCCAGGGCATGGCGGGTACCTTAAAAAATCTGTGGGGGCAGCGACTGGGCTGCGCGAAGTAGGGCAGTTTACTTCAGTGTGTGCGGTTTGTGCGCGTGGCGAGGCAAGCGAGGCACGAGCGGCAATAAAAAACCCCGGCACAGGGCCGGGGTTTGTTCAGCGCATCACTTCAAGATCAATCCTGGTTGGCCAGTTTGTGCTCGAGGTAATGGATGTTGACGCCACCTTTGCAGAAACCTTCATCGCGCACCAGGTCGCGGTGCAGCGGGATATTGGTCTTGATACCGTCGACCACGATTTCGTCGAGGGCATTGCGCATGCGCGCCATGGCTTCGTCGCGATCCTTGCCGTAGGTGATCAGCTTGCCGATCAGCGAGTCATAGTTCGGCGGAACCGAATAGCCGCTGTACAGGTGCGAATCGACCCGCACGCCATTGCCGCCTGGAGCATGGAAGTGCTTGACGGTGCCTGGGCTCGGGATGAACTTGCGCGGGTCTTCAGCGTTGATCCGGCATTCCAGCGAGTGGCCGCGGATCACCACGTCATCCTGAGTGAACGACAGCTTGTTGCCAGCGGCGATGCTGAGCATCTCCTTGACGATGTCGATACCAGTGACCATTTCCGAAACCGGGTGCTCGACCTGAACACGGGTGTTCATTTCGATGAAGTAGAAGCGGCCGTTCTCGTAGAGGAACTCGAACGTGCCGGCACCACGGTAACCGATGTCGATGCACGCCTTGACACAGCGGGCGAAGACTTCCTGACGCGCTTGCTCGTCGATGCCCGGGGCCGGCGCTTCTTCGAGAACCTTCTGGTGACGGCGCTGCAGCGAGCAGTCACGGTCGCCGAGATGGATTGCCTGGCCCTGGCCGTCGGACAGCACCTGGACTTCCACGTGACGTGGGTTGGTCAGGAACTTCTCGAGGTAGACCATCGGGTTGCCGAACGCAGCACCGGCTTCGGTACGGGTCAGCTTGGCCGACGCGATCAGGTCTTCTTCATTGTGCACCACGCGCATGCCGCGACCACCGCCGCCGCCAGCGGCTTTGATGATCACCGGGTAGCCGACTTCACGGCCGATGCGCAGGGCTTCTTCTTCGTCTTCCGGCAGTGGGCCGTCGGAGCCTGGTACGGTCGGTACACCAGCTTCGATCATGGCTGCCTTGGCCGAAACCTTGTCGCCCATCAGGCGAATGGTGTCGGCTTTCGGGCCGATGAAGGCAAAGCCGGACTTCTCGACCTGCTCGGCGAAGTCAGCGTTCTCGGCGAGGAAGCCGTAGCCTGGGTGGATGGCGGTAGCGCCAGTCACTTCGGCGGCAGCGATGATCGCCGGGATGTGCAGGTAGGAATCCTTGGACGACGCAGGGCCGATGCAGACCGATTCGTCCGCCAGACCCAGGTGCATCAGCTCACGGTCAGCCGTGGAGTGCACAGCGACGGTCTTGATGCCGAGCTCTTTGCAGGCCCGCAGGATACGCAGGGCGATTTCGCCACGGTTGGCGATCAGGACTTTTTCCAGCTTCGCAGACATCGTTGGCTCTCCGAGGATCAAACGACGGTGAACAGCGGCTGGTCGAATTCAACCGGCTGACCGTCTTCCACCAGGATGGCGTCGATGACACCGCCGATTTCGGCTTCGATGTGGTTCATCATCTTCATCGCTTCGACGATGCACAGGGTGTCGCCTTTCTTGATGCTCTGCCCGACTTCAGCGAAGTTCGGCGAGGTCGGCGATGGCTTGCGGTAGAAAGTACCGACCATTGGCGAACGGACCACGGTGCCTTTGAGCACTGGCGCGGCGTCGGCAGCAGGGGCGGCAGCGGCAACCGGAGCAGGCGCAGCTACTGGAGCGGCGGCCATCGGTTGTGGCGCGAAGTACTGCTGAGCAGCTGGGGTCTTGCTGTGACGGCTGATGCGAACGGACTCTTCGCCTTCCTTGATCTCCAGTTCGTCGATGCCGGACTCTTCCAGCAGTTCGATCAGCTTTTTGACTTTACGGATATCCATTAATCAGCAACTCCCAAGGTTCGGTCGGGGACGTAAATTGAAAACGTGTCGAAAACGTTTCTCTATGACCTCGGCCCGCAGGGGCCAAGGCCTTGTTTCATCAGGGCTGTGCGCTTGCAGCCAGCTGTTCCAGAGCTGCCTCCAGGGCCAGTCGATAACCGCTGGCGCCGAGACCGCAGATCACCCCTACCGCAACATCGGAGAAGTAAGAGTGATGCCGGAACGGTTCACGCTTGTGCACGTTGGACAGGTGCACTTCGATGAATGGGATGCTCACCGCCAGCAATGCGTCACGTAATGCGACGCTGGTGTGGGTGAAAGCAGCCGGATTGATCAGGATGAAATCGACGCCTTCGTCGCGCGCGGCGTGTATCCGATCGATCAGCTCATACTCGGCATTGCTCTGCAGGTACTGCAGATGGTGGCCTGCGGCACGGGCACGCTGCTCCAGATCCTGGTTGATCTGGGCGAGGGTGGCGGCACCGTAATGACCCGGCTCGCGGGTACCGAGCAGGTTGAGGTTGGGGCCGTGCAGCACCAGTAGGGTAGCCATCTGCGGGTTCCTTGGTCTTGTAGGGCAATACGACATGCGCGGCGACTATGCCGCAAAGCGAGTAGGTGTGTCCAGTTCCCGGCAATAGCCAGCACGTTGCCCGAGATTCGCGCAAAGTATGTGACCAGATGTTTAAATTTGGTCACCGCAGGCTGCGAACAGCGCAGTCAGCAGGAAGTTATAGCCCGAGTTGGCCGCGTACGCGCGTGAGGATCTGTGCAAAATCGCCGGCGTTTATTTCACCAACCACACGATCGCTGCTCATTTCGCTGCCGTTTGCGGCAAAGAACAGCAGTGCCGGCGGGCCGAACAAGCGATAGCGGTCGAGCAGGCTGCGCTGCTCGACATTGCTTTCGGTGATGTCGAAACGCAGCAGCTTGAAGGCGCCCAACTGCGCCTGCACCTGCGGTGCGCTGAGCACCTCATGTTCTATCACCTTGCAGCTGATGCACCAGTCGGCGTACCAGTCGAGCAGCACCGGTTGGCCGGCGGCCGAGGCCGCCGCCAGGGCTGCGTCGAGCGCCGCCGGAGTGGTGATGGTCTGCCAGGCGCCGGCGCTGACTGCGCCTGCAGCAGCGGCTGGAGCCGCGCTGGGCAGTGGCCGCAGTGGGTCACCCTGGCCGCTGAGGGCGCCGTACCAGCACGCCAAGGCGTACACCAGCAAGGCCAGGCCGGCCAATTGCGCGAGGCGCTCGCGTGGCGTTTTCACCACCAGCTCAAGGGCGCCGAGGAACAGCGCTACGCCCGCCGCGAGCAGGCCGATCAAGAGCAAAGTCAGCGGCCCGGGCAAAACCCGGCTGAGCAGGCCGATAGCCAGACCCAGCAACAGCACGCCGATGGCATTCTTGACGGTGTTCAGCCACGGCCCGCTCTTCGGCAGCCAGGCCGCGCCGCCGGTGCCGATCAGCAGCAATGGCGCGCCCATGCCCAGGCCTAGGGCGAACAGTTTCAGCGCGCCGCCCAAAGCGTCACCACTGGCGCTGATGTACAGCAGGGCGCCGGCCAGTGGCGCCGACACACAGGGTGAAACCAGCAGGCTGGAGAGCACGCCGAGCACCGCGGCACCGAGCAGCGAGCCGCCCTGGGTGCGATTGGCCACGCGGTCCAGGCGATTGCTCAGGGCTTGCGGTAGCTTCAGCTCGAACAGGCCGAACATGGCCAGGGCAAACAGCACGAAGAACAGCGCAAACGGCACCAGCACCCAGGCCGATTGCAGCCGCGCCTGCAGGTTCAGCCCCGCGCCAAACACGCCCATCAGCGCGCCGAGGGTGGCGAAGCACACCGCCATCGGCAGTACATAGGCCAGCGACAGGCTGAAACCACGCCAGCCGCCGACCTGACCGCGCAAGACCACACCCGACAGGATCGGCAGCATCGGCAGTACGCAGGGGGTGAAGGTCAGGCCGACACCGGCGAGGAAGAACAGCAGCAACGCTTGCCAGTCCCAGCCGGGCGCGCTGCTTGGCGAGCTGGCTGCACCAGCCGCATCGATGGCAATCCTTGCGGTTTCCGGCGGATAGCACAGGCCTTTGTCGGCGCAGCCCTGGTAGCCCACCAGCAGGGTAAAGCCGCGGTTGTCAGCGGCAGGTCGCGGCACGACGATATCGAGCACGCCGTGATACACCTCGACATCACCAAAAAACTCGTCGTGCTTGGCCTCACCGGGCGGAATCTGCGCCGTGCCCAGAGCTACATCGGCAGGCTCGCTGCGGAACTGGAAGCGGTGGCGATAGAGGTAGTAACCGTCGCTGGCGACGAAACGCAGGGTGATGTTCTGCGCATCACTGCTGACCAGGCTCAACTTGAACGCTTCATGCACCGGCAGGAAGTCGCTGTTGTTACTCAGGGCAGAGGCACCGAGCGTGGCACTGGGGCGGTTGTCGAGCAGGCCAGCGGCGAAAGCCGGGCTGGCCAGCAGCAGAAACAGCAGGAAAAACAGGCGGCGCATGGCGGACTCGCGAGGTCGAACGTGGGCGCATGATAGCGGACTTGGCGGGCATTGGGGGCGCCCGCCCGGCACCCTTGTTTAAACGCGGAATGCAGCCACTGCAGAGTTCAGCTCGCCGCCCAGCTTGAGCAATTGCTCGCCTTGTTCACGGCCTTCGCCGATGCGCTGCAGGTTGTCTTCGCCCAGTTGGTGAATGCGCTCGCTGTGGTCGCGGATGTCGCTCACGGCGCCGGTTTGTTGCGCCGTCACATCGGCGATACGCCCAGCGGTGTCGGCGATGGTGCGGATTGCCGTGACGATTTCATCCAGAGCGCCATCTGCCGTCTGCGCCTGGCTGGCAGTGGCCTCGGCATGCTCGAGCTGGGTGCGCATGCCATTCACCGAGTCGCGCGCGGCCAGTTGCAGGCGGTCGATCAGTGCCTGGATTTCGCCGGTAGCGCCAGTTGTGCGCTGCGCCAGCGAGCGCACCTCATCGGCGACCACGGCAAAGCCGCGGCCCATCTCGCCGGCGCGAGCCGCTTCGATTGCGGCGTTGAGCGCCAGCAGGTTGGTCTGTTCGGCAATCGAGCGAATCACCGTGAGCACACCGCCGATGGTCGCCGACTCCTGTGCCAGTTGTTCGATCATCTGCGCGTTGCCCTGGACTTCATCAACCAAGGTACGCAGCCCGGACAGGCTCTGGCCGATCACCCGCTGACCGTGCTCGACGGCACTGCCGGCCTCGCGACTGGCTTGGGCCGCAGCGCTGGCATCACCTGCCACTTGCTGAATGGTCGCTTCCAGCTCGCCCAGGGCATCGCGGATCTGCGCGGTGTCACCGGCCTGGCGTTCGGCGCCTTGGTGCAGGCCGCTGCTCATGCCGGCCAAGGCATGACTGCTGCCGGCAACCTGCTCGGCGTTGGCGCGCAAGGTCGCCACCAGTTGCACCAGATACTGGCGCAGGTGGTTGAGCGAATCTTCGATGTCGTGCAGTTCGCGGTTGGTCTTGCCCAAGGAAATGGGCTGGGCAAAATCGCCCTCGGCCCAGCGTGACAGTGCTGGTGCAAGGCTGCCGAGGGTTCCCGCCAGGCGCCGCTGGAGGCTGTCGATGAGCAGCGCGATGAACAGAATCAAGACGATCATCACGCCCTGAATGATGCGCACCTCGGCGGCGATGCTGGCGTGTTGCGCGCGTACCTGCGGCTCCAGCCCGGCAATCGCTTGCTGCACCGCCTCGAGCCGCTCGCGGGTGCTGTTGGCCAGGGTTGCGCGCTGATCGATCTGTTCGCGGGTGCGCTGCAGTTCGGCGCGATAGCGGCTGAGCAGGCTCTGCAGATCGCGCTTGAGGGCCAAGGCGACGTCTTCGCGCTGCTCGCTAGCCTGGCTTTGCAGGCCCATCAGCGCGGCGAAGTCGTCAGCGCCGGACTCGGCCGCGCGGGTCACGCCCAGTAGCGGCAATGCTGCAATCTGCTCGGCCTGAACACGTACCTGCTGCAATTCGCGTTCGACTTCTTCAGCCAGCTCGGCGCGCCCACTGCTGACCAGCTTGTCGCGGGCCAGCGATAAACGGCCCAAATGCACCGCTGCGTCCAGCAAGGGCGCCAGGTAGCGCTGGGCCTGCTCGCTGGTGCTACCTTGGGCGTAGCCAGCCAGCTGTTCGAGAGTGCCGCCCAGTTCGCGTTCGGCCTGCAGCAGCAAGGCTTGCGGATCACCCGCCAGCTTGCCGGCGGCCAGTAGCTGATTGCCGGTGAATGCCTGCAACTCGCCGAGGCTGGGGCGCAGTTGCTCGGCCAGAGCTTCGGGCCAGTCAGCAAGCGCTGCCTGCAACTGCTGGTTGCCCTGCACAGCGGCGGCGTGGCGTACGGCGTCGCCGCTGGCCAGGTAGGCCTGGGTATCGCGCTCGATATGGTTCTGAAACTGCTGCGACAAGCCCAGATAGCGTTCCATCAGCAGATAGGGACGCTCCAGCGCTCGTTGTGACCACCACAGGGTTGCGCCCAGGGCAATGCACACGGCAACGAGCAACAGGGTATTGAAATTGGTCAACCACTTCAGGCGCATGGCGCAGGCTTCCGGCAGCGTGGAGAGAGGTAGGTGCCTGAAGTTATTGCGATTTCATGACGGGGTGATGACGGAGGAGGGTGCTGCGCTGGACAATTGTGGCCTTTTGCCTTGACCGGGCCTGGCGCCTTTTACGCGGGGTCTACCCGCACCACGCAGTTGCGCCCGGCATGCTTGGCCCGGTACAGCGCTTCGTCAGCGGCACTGGCCATGCTCAGGGCATCGTGCGCTTGATCCAACTGCACCACGCCGGCGCTGAACGTGCAGTGCAGGTCATGGGGTTGGGCCGGATAGATGATCTCGGCAAAGCGCCGGCGGATCTCGTCGAGCACCTTGTAGGCCGCGCTCAGCGGCGTATTGGGCAGCACAATGGCGAATTCCTCACCGCCGTAACGGCCGATGTAATCGGTCTTGCGCAGGCGTTGCTTGAGGAACAATGCCAGGCTCTTGATCACCCGATCGCCCATGGGGTGGCCGTGGCGGTCGTTGATCTTCTTGAAGTGGTCGATGTCGAGCATGGCAAAGCTCAGCGGCTGCTGTTCGCGGCGGGCGCGGAAGCTGCAGTCTTCCAGCAATTGCAGGATATGCGTGTGGTTGTACAGACCGGTCAGGCTGTCGCGGACCATCCTCGCCTTGAGATGACGCGCGCGCACGGCGCGGTTGCGTACCGTGGTCAGCAGCTGGCGTGAACGCACCGGCTTGGTCAGAAAATCATCACCGCCTTCGCTCATGGCATCGAGCTGCTTGTTCAGGTCGTCCTCGGCCGACAGGTAGATGATCGGCACGCTGACATAGCGGTCATTGTGGCGGATCACCTTGGCCAGCTCCGGCCCGGTACAGTCGGGCATATAGAGGTCGAGGATGATCAGGTCGGGCTGGAAGTCAGCCAGCTCGGCCATGGCGCGGATCGGCTCGGTCAGGCTGCGGGTGATCATCCCGGCGCTGTTGAGCACGCGCTCGGTATGCAGTGCCTGGGTACGCGAGTCGTCGATGATCAGTACTCGAAACGGGTCGTACTGAGTGGCGTTGGTCAGCATCTCGACCTTTTCCAGCAGGCTCGATGCTTCCAGCGTACCGGTCATGAACGCCTGGCCACCGGCGCGCACGGCGGCCAGGCGCGTCGGCGTGTCGGTTTCGTGCAGGCTGAAGAACAGCAGCGGCACAGCCTGATCCAGCCCCAGCTGGGCCTGCGCCGCCAGCAGCAGGCCACAGCCCGGGCCGCTGAAGTCGACGTCCATGACTATCGCCGCCGGCAAGCGCTCGCGCATCGCCGCGCAGAACGCCTCGGCAGTGGCCAGTGCGTGCACCCCCAGGCCAAAGAATTCCAGCTGCTGCGCCAGGCGTTCGGCGCGGTCATGATCCTGCAGCAGGATATACACCGGTTTGCGCAACGGCGGCAGCGGCACCTCGTCGACGTGATCGCTGCTGCGCTTGGCGCGCTCGTGGCTGGGCTGTGGTGACTGGATCATGGCTGACTACTTATTATGGGGGAATGCAGCTTCGATGATGGCTGTATGCTAGCACCACTTCTGCAAGCTGCGCGTGTGCCAGGTCAACATTGCGTCTGGTCCTGTTATTCAGTTGCTGACCGCCCGGTCGCTTATGCGCAAGCCGGTGTCTGCTTTATAGTGGGTCGATGTGGGCTTGCCGTGGCACCCTGGCCGTAGCCTGAGGTCCAAGCTCTGAACCGTCGTGACTGATTAAGGACAATGCCATGCTGGACTGGAAAAACCGTGAGGCCACTGCCGAGCCTCGTGAGCGGCCCGACTCCCGTCGCGCCGCCGCCCGTAGCTACTTTGGCGGCCTCTGGAGCCGCGCTCTTGGGGTTGTGATCGGGCTGTACCTGCTGGTCTGTATCGGCCTTGGCTGGTACTGGAGCCAGGAGCCTGACCTGTTCCCGGTGCAGCAGAATGCCCAGGCCAGCGCCGAGCGCAGCGGGCAGAAGATGGTCATTGGCTACACCACCGTCGAGACGCTGAAAACCGTTGCCGCCACCCTGCTCGACAAGCCGGGCGGTTACATTTCCAACGACCGCTTCCCACCTGGGCTGTGGATGGACAACATGCCGAGCTGGGAATATGGCGTGCTGGTGCAGGTGCGCGACTTGTCGCGGGCACTGCGCAAGGACTTCGCCCGTTCGCAGTCGCAGTCGACCGAAGACGCCGACCTGGCCAAGGCCGAGCCGCGCTTCAACTTCGACAACAAGAGCTGGATCCTGCCATCGAGCGAGTCCGAGTTCTCTGAAGGCATCAAGTCGCTCGAGCGTTATCAGGCGCGTCTGGCCGCAGGCGACAAAGGCGCGATCTTCTATACCCGTGCCGATAACCTGAACAACTGGCTGGGTGACGTAGCCACCCGTCTGGGTTCGCTGTCGCAGCGGCTGTCGGCCAGTGTCGGCCGGGTCAAGCTGAACAGCACCCTGAAGACTGAAACCGTGGTGGCTGGCCAGGTGCCGCAGCTTGACGAAGAGCTGGTGGAAACACCATGGATGCAGATCGACAACGTCTTCTATGAAGCACGCGGTCAGGCCTGGGCGCTGTCGCACCTGCTGCGCGCCATTGAAGTGGACTTCGCCGACGTCCTGGCCAAAAAGAACGCCACGGTTAGCGTGCGCCAGATCATTCGTGAGCTGGAAGCCTCGCAGGAAGCCCTGTGGAGCCCAATGGTGCTCAACGGTAGCGGCTTCGGCATGTGGGCCAACCACTCGCTGGTGATGGCCAACTACATCTCGCGCGCCAACGCTGCAGTGATCGACCTGCGTCAGCTGCTGTCGCAAGGCTGAGCATGACCATCACCCCGGCCGAGGCTGCCCACCGGGCGGCCTCGGACCTCGAACTGATCGCCTGGGTCGACGAGCATGATCAACTGCTCGGAGCCATGCCGCGTGCACAGCTGCGTGAAGCAGGGCTGATCGGCCGCTGCACGTTCATTCTGCTGTTCAACAGCGCCGGCTTGCTCTGCATCAACCGCCGCTCCCTGAGCAAGGCGGTCTACCCGGGGTACTGGGACGTGGCCGCTGGCGGCATGGTGGCGACCGATGAGAGCTATGCCGAATCGGCGGCCCGCGAGCTGGCCGAGGAACTCGGGGTGACCGGCGTCGAACTGCGCTTTCATGAGCGGTTCTATTTTGACCAGCCGGGCAATCGGCTCTGGTGCGGCGTGTTTTCGGCGGTCTGGGACGGGCCGTTACGCTTGCAGCCGGAGGAGGTCAGCGAGGCGCGCTTCGTCAGCCTGGCGCAGGTCGACGACGAGCGTCAGCGCTTGCCTTATTGCCCGGATTCACTGGTTGCGCTGCAGCGCTATCAGGCAGGCTTGAGCTAGTCTGCGGCCAGGAGTCTGCGTCAGGTCGTAAAACCTGCGCAAAATGGCGCAATCCAGTACTTAGCAAGCGGCGCAATTATCGTTACACTGCGCGCCCTTTTCGGGCTGTCGCAGCTTTTGCGTCAGTAGCGCCGCCCCTGCCAGAGTGGGGCTTCGCGGTCGGCTCCAGGCAACGGAATCGACCAGTTTTTGTCCTCAGCAAGAGGAACAAAAGTGGCCAAGAAAGCTTCTTCCTTTTCCGCCTTGAGCGGTCTCGTTTATTCCACCGATGCCGGTCGGCACTGCCCCGACTGTGGCCAGCCGGCGGACGCCTGTATCTGCAAGCAGCAAGCCATCCCCGAAGGTGACGGTATTGCCCGTGTGCGCCGCGAAAGCAAAGGCCGCGGCGGCAAGACGGTGACCACCATCAGCGGTGTGCCGTTGGCGCTCGAACCCTTGAAAGAGCTGGCTGCCAGCCTCAAGCGGCGTTGTGGCACCGGTGGCGCCTTGAAAGACGGCGTTATCGAGATCCAGGGCGACCACGTCGAGCTGTTGCTGGCAGAGCTGACCAAGCAAGGCTTCAAGGCGAAAAAGTCCGGTGGTTGAATCACAAGGCGATTTTTTCCCCCGAGCTTTCTAAACTCGATTCCGTAACCAGGGTCTACCCCTGGCATGGACGAATCGTCATTTTTCGCTTTTACACTGCCGTCGCCTTGTCGCCAAGGCAGTGTCTTCGACTTATCTACAGGGGACTTGAATGTCCGTACGACGCACACGCAAAGACGATGGTAGCCAGTGGACCGTGGCCGACAGCCGCAGTGTTTATGGCATCCGCCATTGGGGCGCTGGTTATTTCGCCATCAATGAAGCCGGGCGCGTCGAAGTGCGCCCCAACGGCCCCGACAGTGCCCCCATCGACCTCTTCGAACAGGTTGACGAGCTGCGCCAGAGTGGCCTTTCGCTGCCACTGCTGGTGCGTTTTCCGGACATCCTGCAGGACCGCGTCCGCCAGTTGACCGGCGCTTTCGACGCCAATATCGCGCGCCTGGAATACCAGAGCGAGTACACCGCGCTGTACCCGATCAAGGTCAACCAGCAGGAAGCGGTGGTCGAGAACATCATCGCCACCCAGAACGTATCGATCGGCCTTGAAGCCGGCTCCAAGCCAGAGTTGCTGGCGGTGCTGGCGCTGGCGCCGAAGGGCGGCACCATCGTCTGCAACGGCTACAAGGACCGTGAGTTCATCCGCCTCGCGCTGATGGGCCAGAAGCTTGGTCATAACGTATTCATCGTTATCGAAAAAGAATCCGAGGTCGCCCTGGTGATCGAAGAGGCTGCCGAGCTCAAGGTCAAGCCACAGGTCGGCTTGCGCGTACGCCTGTCGTCGCTTGCTTCGAGCAAGTGGGCCGACACCGGCGGTGAGAAGTCCAAGTTCGGTCTGTCGGCGGCGCAGCTGCTGTCGGTGGTCGAGCGCTTCCGCGCTGCCGGGCTGGACCAGGGCATCCGCCTGCTGCACTTCCATATGGGTTCGCAGATCGCCAACCTGGCCGACTACCAGCATGGCTTCAAGGAAGCGATCCGTTATTACGGCGAGCTGCGTTCACTGGGCTTGCCGGTCGACCATATCGACGTTGGCGGCGGCCTTGGGGTCGACTACGACGGCACCCACTCGCGCAATGCCAGCTCGATCAACTATGACATCGACGACTACGCCGCCGTCGTGGTGGGTATGCTCAAGGAGTTCTGCGATGCGCAGGGCCTGCCGCATCCGCACATCTTCTCCGAAAGCGGCCGTGCCCTGACCGCGCACCACGCGATGCTGGTGGTGCAGGTGACCGACGTCGAGAAGCACAACGACGAAGTGCCGACCATCGACAACAAGGAAGCCCTGCCCGAGACCGTGCAATGGCTGGTCGACTTGCTCGGCCCAACCGATATCGAGATGGTCACCGAGACCTACTGGCGTGCCACCCACTACATGGGCGACGTCGCGGCGCAGTATGCCGACGGCAAACTCACCCTGTCGGAAAAGGCCCTCGCCGAGCAGTGCTACTTCGCCGTGTGCCGCCGCTTGCACAACTCGCTCAAGGCCCGTCAGCGCTCGCACCGCCAGGTGCTCGACGAACTCAACGACAAGCTTGCCGACAAGTACATCTGCAACTTCTCGGTGTTCCAGAGCCTGCCGGATACCTGGGCGATTGGCCAGGTACTGCCGATCCTGCCGCTGCACCGCCTGGACGAAGAGCCGCTGCGCCGCGCCGTGCTGCAGGACCTGACCTGCGACTCGGACGGCAAGATCAACCAGTACGTCGACGAGCAGAGCATCGAAACCAGCCTGCCGGTGCATGGTATCAACGAGGGTGAAGACTACCTGCTGGGGATCTTCCTGGTCGGTGCCTATCAGGAAATCCTCGGTGACATGCACAACCTGTTCGGTGACACCGACTCGGTGAACATCTACCAGAACGCCGACGGCAGCGCCTACCACGCTGGTATCGAGACCCACGACACCATCGAGGACATGCTGCGCTACGTGCACCTGTCGCCGGAGGAGTTGATGACTCACTACCGCGACAAGGTCGCCAGCGCCAAGATCACCGCCCGCGAACGCACCCAGTATCTGGATGCGCTGCGGTTGGGCCTGACCCGGTCTTCGTACCTGTCGTCGTAATGTACAAAAGGGGGGGCCGCTAGCGGCCTTTGCTGCGCCTGAGACTTTGGGGCCGCTCTGCGACCCTTCGCGGGCAAGCCCGCTCCCACAGGGCTGTATGTGACCCCTGTGGGAGCGGGTTCACCCGCGAAGGGCCGCAGAGCGGCCCCAGCTTTACTCGGCCAGCGCCCTGGTGGATATGGTCATCCTCGAATTGGCCGTTGAAAAGATCGCCCTAAATCACCCCAACCACCGCCCCTCTCGCTGCATCCGCCAGCCAACCCACCCCAGCGTCACCCCGCGCAACGCCATGAACCCAAGAAACGCCAGCCACAATCCATGATTGCCATACCCGCTGGCCATCCACGCCAATGGCGCCGCCAGCAGCAAGCTCAGCAGCATCGCATTGCGCATCTCACGCGCGCGGGTCGCGCCGATGAACAGGCCGTCGAGCAAGTAGCTCCACACGGCAATCAGCGGCAGCACTGCCAGGTACGACAGGTACGGATAGGCTGCCTCGCGCACGCTGGCGATGTCGGTTTGCAGGTTGATGAACAAATGCCCGCCGAGCAGAAACAGCCCGGCAAAACCAATACTGACAATCAGCGACCAGCCGCCGGCGACTACCAGCGAGCGGCGCAGGGTCTGCCAGTCGCGGGCGCCGATGGCGTGACCGCACAGCGCTTCAACCGCATGGGCGAGCCCGTCGAGGGCATAGGCAGTCAGCAACAGGCCATTGAGCAGCAGGGCATTGGCCGCCACCGTCGCTTCACCGAGGCGTGCGCCTTGCACCGTCAGCAGCAGGAACACCAGCTGCAACGCCAGGCTGCGCAGGAAGATATCGCGGTTGACCGAAAGCAGCGGCCGCCAGGCCTGCCAGCGGCGCAGTGCCGCCCAGGCGAGCTGCCCAGGATAGCGGCGTAACGCCGGTCGGGTCAGAGCCAGGCCGAGCAGGGCGGCGCTCCATTCGGAAATCACCGAGGCCCGCGCCGAGCCAATCACGCCCCAGTCCAGGCCCAGCACGAACCACAGATTGAGCGCGATGTTGAGCAGGTTGGTGGTCAGCAGGATCGCCAACGGCGCGCGCGCGTTCTGCGTGCCAAGAAACCAGCCGACCAGGGCGTAACTGGCCAAGGCTGCCGGCAAACCGAGCAACCGAGTGTGGAAGAAATCTTCGGTGGACTGATGCAGCGCCGCACTTGGGTTGATTACCTGCAACGCCAGTTGGCTGAAGGGTAGTGCCAACACCCCGATCAGCGCGGCAAAACCCAGCGCCAGCAGCAATCCCTGCACCAGCACTTGGCGTAGCGCCGCGCCATCGTTGCGCCCGGCGGCCTGGGCCGCGAAGCCCGTGGAGCCCATGCGCAGGAAGCCCATCAAACCCACCATGAAGGTGAACAAGGTCGCGCCCACGGCCACCGCGCCGAGCTGATGCGCATGCGGCAGGTGGCCAATCACCGTGCTGTCGACCAATGCAACCAACGGCACCGAGATGTTCGAGAGGATCATCGGTGCGGCCAGCGCCCAGACCTTGCGGTGGGTCAGGCGGTGGCGCCAGTCGGCGGACAGCGGGGGCATACGGACTCCTGTTGCGATCAAGGCTGAGATTGGCGGGGCGCCGCCGAGGCTATTCTAGCGAGCTGCCCGGCCGCCCGTGCGAACAAGCTCGCAGTTACCACGCGACAGCAGGTAAGCCGCTGGCCGTTGCGCTATAGTTGCAGGCCTCAAGAACACGCTGCCCAAGAGTCTTCTCTCCATGTTCAACAAAGGATTGTTGCTGGCCTGCGCGCTGGCATTGCTCAGTGCCTGTGATTCCTCGTCGAAGGACACCACTGCCGCTGTCGAAAAGCCTGCGGCAACTGCGCCGGCCGAAGCCAAGGCCGCCAAACGGGAAGACCCGGCAGTGCTCGCCAAGCGCTACGCAGGCCGCGAGCTGAGCGTGCTCGATGTCTCGGAAACCCAGCTCGACGGCGCCAGCGCGCTGTCGATCAGTTTCTCGGCGCCGCTCGATGCCAAGCAGGACTTCGCCAGCAAGGTGCACCTGGTCGACACCGTCAAAGGCAAGGTGGACGGCGCCTGGGAGCTTTCCGACAACCAGATGGAATTGCGCCTGCGCCACCTTGAACCGCAGCGCAAGCTGGTGCTGACCCTGGACAAGGGCCTGCTCGCGGTGAATGGCAACAGCCTCGCGGCCGAGTCGGTCAGCCGCCTGGAAACCCGCGACATGCAGGCCACCATCGGCTTTGCCAGCCGTGGCTCGTTGCTGCCGACGCGCCTGGCCGAAGGCCTGCCGGTGATTGCCCTGAACGTCGACAAAGTCGATGTCGAGTTCTTCCGCATCAAGCCGGAGATGCTCTCGACCTTTTTGGTCAACTGGGGCCGCAACAGCAGCCTGTACTACTACCAGTCCAAAGAAACCCTGGACATGGCCGAGTTGGTCTACGGCGGGCGCTTCGACCTCAACCCTGCCCGCAACACCCGCGAGACCGTGTTGCTGCCGATTGCCGGGATCAAGCCACTGCAGGAGCCAGGCGTATACCTGGCGGTGATGCGTGCATCTGGCACCTATGACTATTCCCAGCCAGCAACCCTGTTCACCCTGAGTGATATCGGCGTCTCGGCGCACCGTTACCGTGACCGCCTGGATGTGTTCGCCCAGGCACTGGAAGGCGGCAAGGCGCTCAGTGGCGTCAACCTCGAACTGCACGACGACAAGGGCAAGCTGCTGGCTCAGGCCAAGACCGACAGTGATGGCCATGCCCAGCTGCCGATCACCGACAAGGCCGATACCCTGATCGCCACCCAGGGCGTGCACACCACTCTATTGCGGCTCAATACCGCCGCCCTCGACCTGGCCGAGTTCGACATCACCGGGCCGCAGGCCAACCCGCTGCAGTTCTTCGTGTTCGGCCCGCGTGACCTCTATCGCCCGGGCGAGACCGTGCTGCTCAATGGCCTGTTGCGTGATCAGGATGGCAAGCCGGTCAAGGCGCAGCCAGTCAGCGTCGAGGTGCGCCGGCCAGATGAGCAGGTCAGCCGCAAGTTCGTCTGGGAGGCCGATGCCAATGGCCTCTATCAATATCAGCTGCAACTGGCGAGCGAGGCACCGACCGGTCGCTGGCAGTTGCTGCTCGATCTCGGCGGTGGCCGTAAGCAGGTTTTCGAGATCCTCGTCGAAGACTTCCTGCCCGAGCGTCTGGCGCTTGAACTCAAGGGCAGCGCCACGCCGCTGAGCCCCGAGCAGACCGCGCAGATCAAAGTCAATGGCCGCTACCTGTATGGCGCCCCGGCAGCGGGCAACCGCCTCAGTGGCCAGGCCTACGTGCGGCCGCTGCGTGAAGCAGTGCCGGCGTTGCCCGGCTACCAGTTCGGGTCGATCACCGAAACCGAGCTGAGTCAGGATCTGGAGCTGGACGAAGTCACCCTCGACCAGGCCGGCAAGGCCACCATCGACATCGAAAGCCGCTGGAGCGAGGCCCGTTCGCCGCTGCAGTTGAGTGTGCAGGCCAGCCTGCAGGAGTCCGGCGGCCGACCGATTACCCGCCGCCTTGAGCAACCGATCTGGCCGGCCGAGCGCCTGCCTGGCCTGCGCGGTTTGTTCGACGGTGAAGAAACCGATGGCGATGGCCCGGTCGAATTCGAAGTGCTGGTAGCCGACCGCAACGGTGCCAAGCTGGCCGCCGACGACCTCAAGGTGCGGCTGATCCGTGAGCGCCGCGACTACTACTGGAACTACTCGCAGAGCGACGGCTGGAGCTACAACTACAACGAGAAGTACCTGACCCAGAGCGAAGAGACCGTCAGCGTCAAAGCCGGCTCCACCGCCAAACTGAACTTCCAGGTCGAGTGGGGCCCGTACCGGGTCGAGGTTGAAGACCCGCAGACCGGGCTGGTGTCCAGTGCACGCTTCTGGGCCGGTTACCGCGCTCAGGACAATGCCGAAGGCGGCGCGGTGCGCCCGGATCAGGTCAAGCTCGCCCTGGACAAACCGTCCTATGCCGACGGCGCCTCGGCCAAGGTCACGGTCACGCCGCCTGCAGCCGGCAGCGGCTACCTGATGATCGAATCCAGCGATGGGCCGCTGTGGTGGCAGGAAATCGACGTGCCCGCCGAAGGCAAGACCTTCGACGTGCAGTTGGACAAGAAGTGGGCGCGGCATGACCTGTACATCAGTGCGCTGGTGATTCGCCCAGGTGAGCGCAAGGCCAACGCCACGCCAAAACGGGCGGTCGGCGTGCTCCATCTGCCACTGGATCGGACCGAGCGCAAGCTGGCCCTGACCCTGCAGACGCCCGAGAAGATGCGCCCCAAGCAGCCTTTGACGGTCAAATTCAAGGCTACCGCTGCCGACGGCAGTGTGCCTAAACAGGTGCATGTGCTGCTCAGCGCAGTGGATGTCGGCATCCTCAATATCACCGACTTCAAGACCCCTGATCCTTTCGCCAGCCTGTTCGGGCGCAAGGCCTATGGTGCTGACCAACTGGATATCTATGGCCAGTTGATCGAAGCCGGGCAGGGCCGTCTGGCCAGCCTGGCCTTTGGTGGTGACGCCGCGCTGGCCAAGGGCGGCAAACGGCCCAATACCACGGTGACCATCGTTGCCCAGCAGAGCCTGCCGGTGACCCTCAACGACAAGGGCGAGGGCGAAGCAACGGTCGATATCCCCGACTTCAACGGTGAACTGCGGATCATGGCCCAGGCCTGGAACGACGAGCAGTTCGGCATGGCCGAAGGCAAGACCGTGGTCGCCGCGCCGCTGATCGCCGAGCTGTCGGCACCGCGCTTCCTCGCCGGTGGTGACCGCACCAGCCTGGCGCTGGATCTGGCCAACCTGTCCGGACGCGCTCAGCAGCTGACGGTCGAACTCAGCGGCGAAGGCCAGTTGAGCCTGGCGGCCGGCAGTCAGCAGAATGTTGCCCTGGCCGAGGGCCAGCGCAAGACGCTGATGATCCCGGTGCAGGCCTTGGGCGGTCTCGGCCAGGGCACCCTGCGCGTGCGTGTCAACGGCCTGCAACTGCCGGGTGAAGCCGCCAGCAGCTTTGAGCGTGAGTGGAAACTGGGCGTGCGCCCGGCTTATCCGGCGATGCTCAAACACTACCGCGTGGCACTCAAGGATCAGCCGTGGAGCCTGCCGGAGAGCGATCTGGCTGAGTTCGAGCCGGCCGGTCTTGAGGCCAGCCTGGCCCTGTCGAGCCGGCCGCCGCTGAACCTGGCCGAGCAGATCCGTGCGCTCGAGGCCTATCCCTATGGTTGCCTGGAACAGACCACCAGCGGCCTGTACCCGTCGCTCTATGCCGATGCCGAAAGTCTCAAACGCCTCGGTATCAAGGGCGAGCCTGCCGATGTGCGCAAGCGCAAGATCGAGATGGGCATCGAGCATCTGTTGGGCATGCAGCGCTACAACGGTGGCTTCGGCCTGTGGAGCTCCGACAGTGAAGAAGAATACTGGCTGACCGCCTATGTCACCGACTTCCTCCTGCGTGCTCGCGAGCAGGGCTATGGCGTGCCGGCCGAAGCGCTGAAAAAGGCCAACGAGCGGCTGCTGCGGTACTTGCAGGAGCGCAATATGATCGAGGTCAACTACAGCGACAACGCCGAGCACACCCGCTTTGCCGTGCAAGCCTACGCCGCCTTGGTACTGGCGCGCAGTCAGCAGGCGCCGCTGGGTGCCCTGCGCGCAGTGTTCGAGCGCCGTAGCGATGCCCGTTCCGGTCTGCCGCTGGTGCAGTTGGCGGTGGCACTGGACAAGATGGGCGACAAGCCACGTGCTCAGCAAGCGCTGCAAGCGGGCCTGGCGATCAGCCGCGGCAAGGGCTGGATGGCCGACTACGGCAGTGCAGTGCGTGACCAGGCGTTGATCCTCGCCTTGCTCCAGGAAAACAACCTGGCCACCAATCAGGTCGATCAGCGCCTGTTTGCCTTGTCTGACGAACTGGCCGCCAACCGCTGGTTGTCGACCCAGGAGCGCAATGCGCTGTTCCTCGCGGGCCGCGGCCTGCTGGGTAAACCTGAAGGCAAGTGGCAGGCGCGGCTGGACAGCGCCGGCGAGGTGCGCGAGTTCAACAACGTCGAATCGGGGATGAAGCTCGAAGGGCCGTTACTGGCATCGCCGCTGACCTTGCAGAACCAGGGCAGCGACACCCTTTATCAGCAACTGACCCTGTCCGGTTACCCGCGCCAGGCGCCGCCGGCCAGCAGTAACGGTATGGAGATCCGCCGCGAGTACCTGGGCATGAACGGTCAGCCGCTGGATCTGCGCAATCTGCGTAGCGGTGAGCTGGTGCTGGTGCACCTGGCCTTGCGTGCTTCGACCCAAGTGCCGGACGCACTGGTGGTTGACCTGCTGCCGGCGGGCCTTGAGCTGGAAAACCAGAACCTGGCGCAGAGCGCAGCCAGCCTGGACAACGCCAGCAGTGCGGTGAAGGAATGGCGCGAGTCTATGCAGAACGCCAGCGTGGTGCATCAGGAGTACCGTGATGACCGCTATGTCGCTGCCCTGAAACTGGACAGCTACGGCACCACCCATCTGTTGTACCTGGCCCGCGCCGTGACCCCGGGTACCTACCGGGTGCCGCCGCCGCAGGTTGAGTCGATGTACCGGCCCAATCTGCAGGCGGTAGGCGAGAGCCAGGGTGATATGACCGTCAAGGGCCGCTGAGGCGGGCTTTGTGCCTGGCTCGAGATCGCTGGGGCTGCTTTGCAGCCCTTTCGCGACACATGGCCGCTCCTACAAGGACCGCGCCGCCCGGGCGTCACGCGCTCTGTGTAGGAGCGGCCTTGCGTCGCGAAAGGAGGGCGCAGCCCTCCCGGCAATCTCCAGTCAATGAATGATCCAGCTCATGACCCACAAGCCGAGCACCAGCCAGATGATCCCGGCGATGATCGAGGCGCGCATGAACGCGCGGATTGCCGAGTACAACAGTAGCAAACCGACGATCAAGGCGAGGATGCTGACCAGCGAGGTATCCATGCCCAGCGTGCGCGCCAGCCCGTCGATGAAATTGCCGCCGGCATTGGCCAGCAGATTGAACAGCCCGCTCAGGCCATCGACAATGAAGCGGATCACCGCCCCCAGTGCCTGCCCCAGCCATTCAAAAAAACCTTCTACATGCATAGTCGCGTCCTGATGATCATTCCAAGGCTTTGGCCATTACCTGGCCAGGTCGGTTCCCCATGCCAAGCTTAATACGCCCGCGCCATCGTGCGCTGCGTGTATTGCAAACCAGTATTGCCGGTGCACTGCTGCTGGTCGGCCTGCTCTGGCTGGCCGATCGCATCTGGCCGTTGCCGATGCCGGCCGACGACCTTGCCCGGGTGGTCCTGGCCGAGGACGGTACGCCGCTCTGGCGCTTTGCCGATGCCGATGGCGTATGGCGTTATCCGGTCAGCCCCGATGAAGTGTCGCCGCTGTACCTGCAAGCGCTGCTGACCTACGAAGACCGCTGGTTCTATCGCCATCCCGGGGTCAACCCGCTGGCCCTGGCGCGGGCTGCCTGGCTCAACCTCAGCGGCGGCCGCGTGGTGTCCGGCGGCAGCACCCTGTCGATGCAGGTAGCGCGCCTGCTCGATCCGCATGAGCGGACCCTGGCTGGCAAGTCGCGACAACTGTGGCGCACGTTGCAGCTGGAATGGCACCTGTCGAAGCAGCAGATCCTGCAGATCTACCTGAACCGCGCTCCTTTCGGCGGCACCCTGCAAGGGGTGGCGGCGGCCAGCTGGGCTTATCTCGGCAAGTCACCGAAACAGCTCACCCCAGCCGAAGCCGCCTTGCTCGCGGTGCTGCCCCAGGCCCCCAGCCGGCTGCGCCCGGACCGTCATCCGCAGCGTGCGCAGCAGGCCCGCGACAAGGTCTTGCAGCGCCTCGGCGAGTATCAGGTATGGTCGGCTCAGCAAGTCGCCGAAGCCCGAGAAGAGCCGTTGCTGCTCGCCCCGCGGCAGGAGCCGGCACTGGCGCCGCTGCTGGCCCGCAGGCTGAACACGGCGAACAGCCCGCCGCTGATCCGCACCACCCTGGATGCCTCGCTGCAGCGCCGGCTCGAAGACTTGCTGCTGGGCTGGCGCGCACGCCTGCCGGAGCGCACCTCGGCGGCGATTCTGGTGGTCGAGACACAAACCATGGCCACCCGTGCCTACATCGGCTCGATCGACATCGGCGATGCCCGCCGCTTTGGTCATGTCGATATGGTGCACGCCCTGCGCTCGCCCGGCTCGACCCTGAAACCGTTCCTGTATGGCATGGCCCTGGACGACGGCCTGATCCATTCCGAATCCCTTCTGCAGGATGTGCCGCGGCGCTATGGCGACTACAGGCCGGGCAACTTCTCGATGGGTTTCAGCGGCCCGGTGTCAGCCAGCTCGGCGCTGGCGTTGTCGCTCAACCTGCCCGCCGTGCAACTGCTCGAAGCCTACGGCCCCAAACGCTTTGCCGCGCAGATGCGCATGGGTGGTATGCCGTTGATACTGCCGCCACTGGCCGAGCCCAACCTGTCGCTTATCCTCGGTGGCGCCGGCAGCCGGCTGGAAGATCTGGTCGGCGGTTATGCAGCCTTGGCCCGGGCCGGGCAGAGTGCCCAGGTACGCCTGCAACCGCAGGATCCGCTGCTCGAACGGCGGCTTTTGTCGCCCGGTGCGGCGTGGATCATCCGGCGGATTCTCAGCGGCCAGGCACGGCCCGAACGCGATCCGCACGCCGAACTGGTGCAGCGCCCGCAACTGGCCTGGAAGACCGGCACCAGCTATGGCTTTCGAGATGCCTGGTCGGTCGGGGTCGGCCCGCGCTACCTGATCGGGGTATGGATCGGCCGCCCGGATGGCACCCCGGTGCCTGGCCAATTCGGCCTGGCCTCGGCGGCGCCGCTGATGCTGCAAGTGCACGACCTGCTGAGCAACCGCGACAGCCAGCGCGGTATTCGCCCACCGGTGGAGCAGGTGCCGGCGTCGGTCGGGGTGGCCGCGATCTGCTGGCCGCTCGGCCAGCCCATGCCGCGCCAGGACGCCAACTGCCGGCGCCAGCGCTTCGCCTGGACCCTCGACGGCACCACGCCGCCGACCTTGCAGGCGGCAGACCAGCCGCTCGGCCTGGGCCTGCGCGACACGGTCTGGGTCAATCCGCAGGGGTTGCGCGTGGATGCCAGTTGCCCAGGTGCCACGGCGCAACAGATCGCGCTCTGGCCTGCGCCACTGGAACCTTGGCTGGCGCGGGTCGAACGGCGCGCGGCCCGGCTGCCGGCAATTGACCCGAGCTGCCCGCCGCAGGTGCCCGCCAGCGCGCCGCCGCTGTCGATCGTCGGCGTGCGCAACGGCGACAACCTGCGCCGCCCAAGGACCAGCAGCGAGCCGTTGCAACTCCATGTCTCGGCACTGGGCGGTGGTGGCCAACGCTGGTGGTTCCGCAACGGCCAGCCGCTGGGCGAAACGTCCGGTCAGGACAGCCTGCTGGTGCGCTTTGAGCAGGTCGGGCGGGTCGAACTGAGCGTGCTCGATGAAAGCGGCGAGACGGCGCGGGTGGAATTTCAGGTGGATGCCGGTGGCTGAGGGCTGATCAGCGTGCCGTACGGGTCATCGAAGGTATATCGGTCGCGGCGCTAGCCGACCGACTGCATGCGTGGCTTGGGGAACAGGTTATCCAGGGTTTCCAGCAGGCGGGCGTGATAGATCGGCTTGCGGAACAGGTCCAGCACATGCAGGCGCAGCAGGTCGCTGACATCGTCCATATCGGCATGCCCGGACATCACGATCACCGGCAGGTGCTGGCGTGCCGTGTGATCGCGCAGGCGTTTGATCAAGGCGATGCCGTTCTCCTCGGGCATGCGCAGGTCGGTGATCACCAGAGCCATGTCCGGGTGCTGTGTGAGCAGCACCAGCGCGGCCTTGACCGAGTTGGCGGTATGGCAGGTGAACCCCTCGTTCTCGAGCAACTCGGCCAGCTCCAGCAGGGCCTCTTCCTCATCGTCGACCAGAAGAATCTGTTGACGCAAGGAAGAAGTCAGCATGGAACGCTCCTGGTCGCTTGAGAGTGCGCAGCAGAATTGAGGGTTGGGCCACTCAACGGGTAATTGCAGTCTGGATGGTCGTCATCAAGGCCGTTACCTGGGTCGATATCGGCGTGACGAACGCCGCCAGCGCTACGGCCACCATCGCCGCGATCACTGCGTACTCGATACCCGAGGCGCCGTCCTTGCTTTCGATAAAGGTTTTGCAGCGGGTATAGATCTTCAACAGCAACATGGCACATCTCCTTGCGCGGTGGGCGCCGGTGGCGGGGCGGCGTGCAGTGATACCCCTTTGCCATCAGAGCATCGTCAAACTGTGCAGACCTGCAAATGTAAGAAGGCGTTAACTACAAAGTATTAGGTTTGAACAGCTGCGCTAAGCCCCTGTTTTTGTTCAGCGTCAATTTGTCGGCTGCAAATCTCCCCCCGTATTCATGGCGAAATAGCCGCTCTGCGCTACCGTGCAATAGCGAAATAGTTACTTTTGGCCATCATGGTTTTCCAGGGACAGGAGAGCGTTAATGAGCAGTCGCTTGACCATGATCCTCGCCGGTCTGTTCCTGCTGGCGGCACTGCTTGCCGGCTATTGGGGGCTGATGCTGAGCCGCCCGGCCGAGCCTGTCGCCGCACCGCCGGTGGTCGAGGCCAGTGCGCCGCCAGTAGCTGCTCCGGCGCCCGTAACCGTTCCGGAGCCTACGCGTTTCCCCATCGTGATCATGGCTCGGCAGGTCCCGGCCAACACCCCACTCACCGCTGAAGATGTGCTGATCGAGCGATTGCAGGTAGTCCCTGCTGGCGCCTTCAGCCAGCTCGACCAAGTGCTCGGGCGCAGCAGCGCGCGCCCCTTGCCGCAGGGTTTGTGGCTGGATGAACAAAGCTTTCAGAGTGGTGGCCCGCTGGCGCGGATGATCCGTCGACATGAGCGCGCCGTCGCGTTGGCGGTAGACGATGTGATCGGTGCGGCAGGGCAGTTGCGCCCGGGGGATTACGTCGATGTGCTGCTGTTTCTGCGCGAAGAAAACAACAACCCACAGGCGTCGGCTCAAGTCGTGCTGCCCGCGCTGCGGGTGCTCAGCGTCGGTGACCAGACCGGCCTGGCCAATGACGGCCGACCTGCGCAAAGCGCCGATGAGCAGCAGGCGCGGCGCGATGCGCTGGGCACGGGTGGCACGCGCACCGTGGCCCTGGCCGTGCCCGAGGCGCTGGCCAGCCGGCTGATGCTCGCCGCCCAGGCCGGCACCTTGCGCCTGGCAGTGCGCAGCGCCGATGAGCAGCTGCTGGCCGGCTATTGGGCCGAGCGCCAGGCCGAGTCGCAGTTGCAAAGCGCCAACCGCGAGCTGTTCCGGTTCAGTCAGTTGTCGCAGGTGCCGCCAGCCAAGGCCGCGCCCAGCGGCGCTGTGGCCGGCATGCAGATTATTCGTGGCGCCCACAACCAAGCGCCAGCAGACACCCCCTGACCCAGCAAGGATGCAGCCATGCGTAGTTCCTCGCGGTTATTCACTCCGTTGTGCCTGGCGTTGACGCTGCTCGGCGCCGCGCCTTGTGCGCAAGCGGCTGACAAAGGCTGTGCCGCGGTGGCCGAGTTGCCCTCGGTGATCGAGATGGACCAAGGCCTGCAACAGGAGCTGCGTCTGCCGCTGGCCATCAGCCGGGTGGCCGTCGGCGAACCCAAGGTGGCCGACGTGCAGGCCAGCGGCCCGCGCGCGGTATTGCTGACGGCGCTGGCGCCTGGCAGCACCAGCCTGATGCTGTGGACTGCCTGCGCGGCGACGCCGCACCGGGCGATGTTGTTCGTCAAAGGCAGTGCCTCGGTGGACATGGCGCTGCCCTCGCAGGATGAGCAACTGCCGATCCAGGTACAGGCCGACATCCGCTTTGTCGAAGTGCATCGCAGCAAATACAAGGAAGCCGGCGCGCGGTTGTTCTTCAGTGGATCGAACAACAGCCTGATCGGCTCGCCAGGCAGTGTGCCGGGCGTCAATGTCTCGCCGGGCAACGTGCCGGTGGCGCGGCCGCTGATCCCGCTCAACGACAATGTCTTCAACATCGTCTGGGGTGGTGGCAGCAGCCGCTTTCTGGCAGCCATCAGCGCGCTGGAAAACAGCGGGTTCGCCTACACCCTGGCCCGTCCCAGCCTGACCGTGCTCAGCGGCCTGACCGCAAGTTTTCTCGCCGGTGGCGAAATCCCAATCCCGGTGCCGAGCGCCGGCAGCGACAACGTGTCGATCGAGTACAAGGAGTTCGGCGTGCGTCTGGCGCTGACGCCGACGGTGGTCAGCCGCGATCGCATCACCCTCAAGGTGGCACCCGAGGTCAGCGAGCTGGACTACAACAATGCCGTGAATATTGCCGGTACCTTGGTGCCCGGGCTGAGTGTGCGGCGTACCGACACCAGCATTTCGCTGGCCGATGGCGAGAGCTTCATCATCAGCGGGCTGGTCAGCAGCAATACCCGCTCCTCTGTAGACAAGCTGCCAGGACTCGGCAATCTGCCTGTGCTTGGTGCGTTCTTTCGTCAGTCGGCACTGGTGCGTGAAGAGACCGAACTGCTGATGATCGTCACCCCCCATCTGGTCCAGCCCCTGGCCGCCAACGCCCGACTGCCGGAGCTGCCCGGCGAAAGTCTGCGCAGTTACGACCCCAGCTGGGGCCGCTTGTTTTTCATGGAAAACGGCAACTTCGACGGCCGTAGCGGGTTATCACGATGACTGACAGCCTCAACCAGACCTATCTGGCGATCACCCGCAATCAAGAAGACCTGCACTGGTTGCAGGGCGCCTTGGCACCGCTCGGCCAGGTCATCGGCGCCAGCGGCGGCAGCCTCGATGAACTGCTGGCACTGGTCGACGTGACCTTCAGCAACCTGGTGTTCATCGGCCTGGACCGTGAGCAGTTGGTCAACCAGTGCGCGCTGATCGAAGGCGTACTCGAGGCCAAGCCGATGCTGGCCATCGTTGCCCTTGGCGACGGCATGGACAACCAGCTGGTGTTGCACGCCATGCGCGCCGGAGCGCGTGACTTCGTTGCCTACGGCTCGCGCTCGAGTGAAGTTGCCGGGCTGGTGCGGCGCCTCGGCAAACGTCTGCCGGCGGTGTCCAGCAACCCCAGCCTGGGCGGCCTCACTGTGCTCTATGGTGCTCAGCGCGGCGCTGATGGGGCCTTGCTCACCACCCATCTGGCGCGGGTAGTCCAAGACAGCGGCCAGCAGACCCTGCTGCTCGACCTGGGCCTGCCGCGTGGCGACAGCCTGGCGCTGCTCGGGCTGGAAGCCTCGTTCTTTTTTGGCGACGCCTTGCGCCACCTGCGGCGCCTCGACACCTCATTGATCGACAGCGCCTTCAGCCGTGACAACAGCGGTCTGCGCATTCTGGCCTACGCCGACACCGACGAGCCCTTGCGTAATACCAGCGCAGCCGAGTTGTACATGCTGCTCAGCGCTCTGCGCCAGCACTTTCAGCATATCGTCGTCAACCTGACCGGGCAGGCCGACAGCGAAGCCCTGCGCACCATCATCAGCCACTGCGACAAGCTGATCGTGTATACCGACCAGAACATCCTCGACTGCCGGCGCAACCTGGACGTGCTCGATCAATGGCGCGACCGCGGCATCAAGCTGGAGCACGCCAGCCTGCTGGTCGACTGCTACCTGCGTAACCTGGCGCCGGATGCCGATGCCCTGGCCAAGCGCTATGGCTTACCGCTGCTCAAGGCACTGCCGTACAGCCCGGAGCTGCGCCTGAATGCCAAGAATCAGGGCTTGAGCCTGTTCGAGCTGGCCCCGCGCGAGGCCCTCACGCAAGCCTTGCACAGCCTTGGCGAGCGCCTGGCGCATCGCTCCGAGAGCCTTGAGCGACCGACCCTGACCTGGCTGCGCCGCCTGTGGTGGAGCAAATGAGCGGCGACGAACTGTTCGGCGGGCCACGCCATGCTGCAGCTGAACCGCAGGCGCTCAAGCGCGCCCTGCACCGGCATGTGATCGACAGCATCGAAGACAGCGGCCGTAGCCTGCTCGAAGGCGCCCGGCCGGCGCTGACCCAGTTCGTCTACGAGCAGGTCGGCGACTATGTCGCGCGCCTGCGCCTGGCCCTTTCGCGTTATGAAATGGAGCGCATGGCCGAGGAACTGGTCGATGAGCTGACCGGATATGGCCCGCTGGAGGTGCTGCTGCGCGACCCCAGCGTGACCGAAATTCTGGTCAACGGGCCGCACCGGGTATTTGTCGAACGCGCCGGTTTGCTGCAATTGACCGACCTGCGCTTCATCGATGCGCAGCATGTCGAGCGGGTCATGCAGCGTATTCTTGCGCCACTCGGGCGGCGCCTGGATGAATCATCGCCAATGGTTGATGCGCGCCTGCCGGATGGCAGCCGGGTCAACGCGATCATCCCGCCGGTGGCGCTGGATGGGCCGTGCCTGTCGATTCGCAAGTTTCGCAGCGACATGCTCAAGGGCGCCGACCTGCTCGCCACTCGGGCCATCGACCAGGCCATCTTCGACTTCCTCGAACGGGCGGTGGGCCGGCGCTGCAATATCCTCGTCAGCGGCGGTACCGGTACCGGCAAGACCACCCTGCTGAATATCCTCAGCCAGATGATCGCACCGCAGGAGCGTCTGGTGACCATCGAGGATGTGGCCGAACTGCAATTGCATCACCCCCATGTGGTGCGCCTGGAGACGCGCCCGCCGAATGTCGAAGGGCATGGCGAGATCAAGTCCAGCGAGCTGATCCGCAACGCCCTGCGCATGCGCCCGGACCGCATCCTGCTTGGCGAGATCAGGGGCGGCGAAGTGCTCGACGTGCTGACCGCGATGAACACCGGGCATGACGGCTCGATGAGCACGGTGCACGCCAACACCGCCCAGGACGCCTTGCTGCGGCTGGAGACGCTGGTCGGCCTGAGTGGTCGGCAGATTGCCGAGAAGACCCTGCGCCAGATGATCTGCGCCGCGCTCGACGTGGTCATCCAGCTGACCCGCCTGGCCGATGGCCGGCGCTGTGTCAGCGAGGTGCTGGAAGTGGTCGGGGTGCGCGACGACGTCTACGTCACCAACACCCTGTTCCGCCTCGACCGGCGCGGCGGCGATGTGTTCTTGCGCGATGCGCCGAACCCCGCCGGGGCCAAGCTGCGCAACGACGGTGTGCTGTGAGCGGGGCGCTGCTGCTGGCCCTGTCGCCCCTGCTGCTGGGGGTGGCACTGCTGCTGTTGCGCCAGGGCCTGTACAAGCGCGGCGAAGAGCGCACCTTGCTGCGCCTGGGCCGCGCCTTTCGCGCCGTGCACAGCAGCAAGGCCCGCCGTGACTGGTTTGATCCACTGCTGCAACGCGCAGGTTTCGACACCGCGCAGTTCAACCCCAAGCCGTGGCTGCTGGGCTGGTTGGCCGGGGTGATCGTCGCGCAACTGGCAGCGGGCTGGACGGCGGCACTGATGCTTGCGCTGAGTGTGCCTGTGCTGGGTCGGCTGTACCTGAGCTGGCGTTATCGGCGCCGGGTGCGTTTGATCATCGAGCAACTGCCCGGCCTGCTCGACTACAGCGTGCGCAGCCTCAAGGCCGGCCGCACGCTCAATGACGCTGTGCTCGGCGGTATCGATGGTACGCGCGAGCCGTTGCAGTCGGCCATGCAGCGGGTGCGCCGCAATGTGCGCCTGGGGGTGAGCCTGGACGTTGCCGTGAGCGAGCTGGCCGAGCTGTATGACCAGGCCGAGCTGCGCCTGTTTGCCATGGGCCTGCGCATCAATCAGCAGTACGGCGGCAATGCCAGCGAGCTGATGGAAAACCTGATCAAGTTGATCCGCGAGCGTGAGCAGGGCGCACGCCAGCTCAAGGCAATGACCGGCGAAACCCGCGTGACGGCATGCATTCTCGGCGCGCTGCCGCTGACCATGGTCGGCTATTTCTTGCTCGGTAATCCCAGTTACCTGCTGGGCATGTGGCGCGACAGTCATGGCCAGATGCTGTTGTTGCTGGCATTTGCCCTGCAGTTGCTCGGCTGCCTGGTGTTGTGGCGCATGATGAGGAGCCTGTGAGCGCGGCCTGGCTGCTGTGCGCGCTGTGCCTGTTGGCCGGCTGCGGGCTGCTGGCTGCGCAGTTGCTGCGCCGGCTGCGCACGCGCTTGCTGATTGCCCGGCGCTTGCAGGGCCAGTTGGCGCGGCAGGAACGTTTTGGTGACTGGCTGCAATGGCTGGGTAGCAGTGGCCTGGGCCGGCGCCTGCAAAAGCTCGATGGCGAAACCCAGACCTTGCTCGATCGCCTGGGCTGGCGCCGCAGCCGCCAGCGCGCACTGTTTGCGGCGGTGCAACTGGGTCTGCCGCTGCTGGCGGTGGTGCTGGCGCTGCTGCTGCAGCATGGCGTGGACGGGGTTTGGGCTGGTCATTGGCTGGTGCTGCCGCTGTGCGCGTTGGGCCTGGGTTATCTGCTGCCCAAGCGATTTCTGGCGGTGGCCGCCGCGCGTCGTCAGCAGCGGATCGCCCACGAAATCAGCTTGCTGATCCCGTTGCTACGCATCCTCTTCGAGACCGGGCTGACCGTCGAGCAGGCGCTACGGGTGTTGAGCCAGGAAGGCCGCACGCTGGTGCCGCAGATCAGCGAAGAGTTGCGCCTGATTCTGCAGCGGGTCGACTCCGGCCTGACCCTGGCTGGCGAGTTGGAGAAAACCGCTAACCTGCTGGCCGTCGACGAGTTCAGCGACACCTGCGTGATTCTGCGCCAGCTGCTGGTACAGGGCAGCGGTGCGTTGAAGTCACTACTGGCACTGAAAACCCTGCTCGATGACCGGCGCCTGACACGCCTGCAAGAGCGTGTATCGAAGATGTCGGCAAAGATGTCGGCAGTGATGATGGTGTTTCTGTTTCCGGCCTTGCTGATCGTGCTGGCGGGGCCGGGTTTGACTGCGTTGGCACGGGCATTGGGCTCGTGAGGGGAGGGCTGATGAAGCGATTGATGGTACTGCTGGGCGTGCTCGCCCTGAGTGGTTGCGCCGGACAAGCGCCTGGCGGCCTGGCACAGATGCTCGGCAGCGGCGGTTGCGCCAAGCCGGACGCTGACCAGCAACTGGCGCTGAACCTTGCCGATGAAATGCTCAATGAAGGCCGCCCGCACGCGAGCCTGGCGCACCTGCAGGAGCTGCCTGACAGCCTTGCCCAGGTGCGCCTGCGCAAGGCCAAGGTGTCGCGCCTGCTTGGTCGCAGCGAAGCCGAGCCGTTGTACCGCAGCCTGCTCGGCGGCTGCCTGGCGGCCGAGGGCGAGCATGGTCTGGGCCAGTTGGCCTCTGCCCGCGGCGATGATGTGCAGGCGCTGCAGAACCTGCAGCGTGCCGTGCGCCTGGCACCGACCGATGAAAAGGTGCGCAATGACCTGGGCGTGGTGCTGATGAATCTGGGCCGGCATGAACAGGCCCGCTTCGAGTTTCTCACGGCGCTGGAGCTCAAGGACGACAACCAGTTGCCGGCAGTCAACCTGGTGACCTTGTCGCTGCTGCAGGACAACTGGCAGCAGGCGGCTGATCTGGTCGCTCGATTGCGCCTCAAGCCGCAGCAGTTCGCCGAGGCCCAGGCGCGGGCCAAGCAATTGCAGGCCATTGCGCGGGCGCCACTCAGCTGATCGCCAACGCCAGCGGCGCTGGCAACCGGCCTATATGGAGACAGTCGTCATGCTCAAATCGTTGATCCTGCTTGCCTGCATCGCCTTCCCAATTGACGCGTTGGCGGCTGAAACCACCTATCCGCCGCCAGCCGAGACTGCCACCGAAGCACTGCTGCGGGTGCAGTCGAGCAATCAGCAGGCGTCGAGCAGGCCCCAGCAGCAGACTGCTCGCGAACGCGACCAGTCCATGCAGCGCTGGCTGGACAGCTACAAGTATCAGATCCCGGACTTCTTCCGCTGGGAGAAGGTCAGCTCCGAGAAAAACTAGTGGGTCGTGAAGCGCTGGTGCAGTGGTGACATACGCGGCGTCAGGGCCAGGGCCAGCTGGGTGCGGTTGTGCATGTGGGTCAGGCGCAGCACCTGCGAGACGTACAGCTTTACCGTGTTCTCGGTGATGCCCAGCTCGCAGGCAATCTGGTAGTTGGTCTTGCCCTTGCTCACCAGCTTGGCCACTTCCATCTGCCGTGGCGACAGCTTATCGAACACTGCCGGCAGCTCGCCCTCGCTTTCCGGCGCATCGCCAGCGCGGCGGTGCACACCCTGGCCACGGGCCTTTTCCAGGTCCTGATAGAGGTCATCGATCGAGTCGGCCAGATACTGCAGACGCTCATTCAACGTGCCCAGCTCGCGGAAGTTGCGCCGCCGCTCCAGCAGGGTCTGCTCCAGCCGGCGTACCCCCGTCAGCAACTCGTTCAGATCCATGGGTTTCTGGTAGTAGTCAGCAAAGCCTTCGCGCAGGGCGCGGATGACGTCCTGCTTGTCGGCGCGGCCGGTCAGCATGATCGCCTCGAACATGCGCTGGCGCCCGGCCTGCTCCTTCAGAGCGCGCATCAGCTCGATACCATCGCGCTCCGGCATGTGCAGGTCGCTGAGGACCAGGCCAATGCCATCGTCGGCCTGAAAGTGCTCCAGCGCCTCCGCCATCGAGTGGGCGGCAAAACAGATGTAGCCTTGATTCTCGAGAAACTCACACAGCTCTTCGACGATTACCGGCTGGTCGTCGACTACCAGCACCTTCACCTCGCTTACCGATTTGCTCACGATCAACTCCCTGTTCAACATTTGCCGCTCCAATGCCAGACCTGCTCACGCTATGGACAGTAGTCCGACCTCGTGACTATGTACAAAGCTTGTACAACTTATGCGACAGCAGGTCGCGCTATTGGATCCATACGGATGCCAGAAGGAAGCCGACCAGCACGTACGGAGCAAATGGCTGCTTGTCGCCAACCTGTTCGGCGAGGGTCTGCAGGCGTTTTTTCACTTTGGGATTGAGCAGGCTCCACAATCGCCGACGCGTCAGCAGCCAGAGCAACACAGCCACGCCGGCGCCGATGAAGGTGCCGAGTACGTAGTAATGACTGGTGGCCAGAGCCAGGGCGCCCATCAGCTTGACGTCGCCCGCGCCGAAGCGCCCGAGCATATAGCCGGGCAAGGTCAACAGCATGACGATGGCCAGGGCCCAGCCGGCTTCACTGGCATCGGCGCCGATCCAGCTCTTGCCGGTGGCGAACAGCCAGGCCAGGGCGCAGGCAGCCACGCCCAGGGTGAGCGTGTTGGAAATCTGCCGTTCACGGACATCCTGTTCAGTACACAAGGCCAGCCACATCAAGACAACTATGCTGTGCATTGGCAAATCGCCATCCCTATTCGTTGAACACTTCTATGCTCAGAGGCAGGTTTCATAGTCAGGGTAGACGCGAACATGCAAGCAGGCCCGGCGGGACGGCAAAAAGGCGCAGCAGCCATCGAATTTGTCGCTGTATTCATGGTGTTTTTTGCAGTGTTCTACGGGCTGGTCAGCTATGCGCTACCGATGCTCATGCTGCAATCGTTCAATCAGGCCAGCAGCGAGGCGGTACGCCGCTGTGTGGCCCTCGACCCCACCAGTGCCTCGTATGCCACTGATGTGCAAAACGTTGCGCGTCAGGCTATCGACCAGCAACTGGCGTGGATGCCGGCGGCGCTGGGCTTTCGCTCGGCCACCGATGCCCAGGTCAGCCTGGCGGCGAACAAGCTGCTGACGGTGACCATCGACTATCCCCGTGAGCGCCTCACCGCGTTGGTGCCGGTGCTGCGCTTGCCCTTGATCGGCGAGGTGCCACGCCTGCCGGCGCGGCTCAAGGCCGAAGCGAGCCTGCAATTATGAGCGGCCTGTTCGATCGTTGGCGCACGGCGGCCGAGCCGGCCGCAGACTATCACCCACCGCTGCCGATCGGCCTGCAGGTCTGGCTGGACGATCAAGCGCGGGTATTGCGCCTGGGCGGCCCGCTGCGCAGCGTGCTCGCTTTGCCCAAGCCGGGCGCCGGGCGACTGCACGATTACCTGCAGCGGCGCAGTTGGCTGGTGATCGAAGGGGCGCCGGCCGATTGGCAAGGGCAGCCACTGGACCTGGATTTTCATGGCGTGCTTGGCCAGCCATTGCACACCCGCGGCTGGCTGCTGCGCCAGAGCGAGGGCTGGATGCTGCAGCTGTTCGATATCGGTGACCTGCTGCACGAACACGCCAGCACGCAGCAGCAACAGGTCGAGCAGCAGCTTGCAGCCGATATCAGCCGTGCCCTGCGCGACTGCAGTGAAGCGCATCTGCAGCAAACCGTCAGCGAACAACTGCAGCGCCTGGCCGAGCACTGGCAAGCGGCCTCGCTGCAGTTGTTACTCTGCGACGATCAACGGTGGCGCAGCTACGCCCGCAGTGACGCAACCTGGCCCTGGCCTGACCCCAGCCGTTTGCAGCCGTGGTTGGCGCAGTTGCCCGCGCAGGGCTTGCTCGATGGCCCTGCGTCTGCCGAGTTGCAGGCGCTGTGTGCCGACCCCGGCCTATGCCTGCTGCCTTATCGGCAAGGGCCGCAGGTGCAAGCCTGGCTGCTGTGCGCCGGTGTCGCCACGCCGCTGCACGGCGAGCCAGCACAGGCCCTGATGCAGGCGCTGCTGCAACCGCTGCTGGGCCACCTGCACCACGCCCGCAGCGTGCATCAGGCGCGGCATCTGCAGCAGCTGCAGCAGCAGTTGGGCGCGGGTTGGTGGGAGTGGTCGCTGAATGGCCCGCTGCAGCTCGACCCATGCCTTGCCGCCAGCCTTGAGCTGCCTGCGCAAGTAAGCCTGGAGCAATGGTTGGCGCGGCTGCATCCGGCCGACCGCGAACCGCTGCAGTTGGCGCTTGAGCAAGCCTGGGCGGGCCGCGAGCTGAGTGTGAGCCTGCGCCTGCCGGGCACTGACGCACCGCGTTGGTTGCATTGGGCAGGGCAACTGCAGGGCCGCCAGTTGCGCGGCTTCATCCTCGACGTCAGTGCGCTCAAGGCCCAGGAGCTGCAAACCAGCGCCGCGCGGGCCCGGCTGGAAAACCTGATCGCCAGCTCGCCGGCAGTGATCTATGTGCAGCGCTGCAGCGACGGCGCGCTGCACAGCGAATTCTTCAGCGCCAGCTTGCAGCCCATGCTTGGCTGGGCGGCCGACAGCGAGCAGGCGCGCCAGCCTGGCCTGGCCGTGCACCCGGATGATCATGCGCTGTGGCTGCAACGCACCCGCGACCTGCTGCGCGAGGGCCAGGCCCGCTGCCGCGTGCGCCTGCGCGACAGCCGCGGCGGTTATCACTGGATTCTTGATGAAGCGCGCTTGCTGCGTGATGACCTCGGCCAGCCGCTGGAAGTGGTCGGCCTGTGGCTGGATGTCAGCGAGGCCACCGAAGCGGCTGAGCGCGTGCGCCAGAGCGAAGAGCGCTATCGGGTGCTGGTAGAAGACTCGCCTGCGATGATCTGCCGCTATCGACCTGACCTGAGCCTGATGTTCGGCAACCGGCCATTGGCCGACTACCTGCAATGCACGCCGGAGCAACTGGTAGGGATGGATCTGGGGCAGTGGTTGTCGCCGGCGCAGCGCGCAGCGTTTGTCGAGCGGCTGCGGCAGCTGACCCCGGAGCAGCCGCTGAGCAGCAGCGAAATCTGTCTGCAGCTGCCCGGCCGCGAGCACGCCTGGTGGATCTGGGCCGACCGCGGCCTGTTCGACGAGCACGGCCAACTGCTGGAAATCCAGGCCGTCGGGCGCGACAACACCGAAGTGCGGCGCAGCCAGCAGCAACTGCTGCAAGGGGCCAAGATGGCGACCTTGGGTGAACTGGCGACCGGCCTGCTGCACGAGATCAATCAGCCGCTGAATGTCATCCGGATGGCCACCGTCAACACCATCAAGCGAGTGGAAAGCGGCCTGGCCGAAACCGACTACCTGTTGGAGAAGCTGCGCCGAATCGAGGCGCAGACCGATCGCGTGGCGCGGCTGGTTGACCATATGCGCGTGTTCGGCCGGCGCTCGGAGGTAGAGCGCGAGTGGTTCCCGGCCTGGACCGCAGTGACTGCTGCGGTGGCGTTGCTCGATGAAGGCCTGCGCGGCAAAGGCGTGAGCGTGCAGGTCAGCGTGCCAGATGAACAGCCGCAAGTGCTTGGCCATCAGGATCAGCTCGAACAGGTGGTGATCAACCTGCTGGTCAACGCCCGCGATGCATTGCTCGGGCTGGGGCGGCGCGACGCGGCGATCAGCCTGCACCAGAGCCTTGAGCCGGGCAGCGTAGTGCTGTGGGTGCAGGATAACGGCGGCGGCATCGATCCCCAGCTGCATGAGCGCATCTTCGAACCGTTCTTCACCACCAAGCCTGCCGGCGTCGGTACCGGCCTTGGCCTGTCGGTCAGTCATGGCATCGTCAGCGCCATGGGCGGCAGAGTGCAGGTGAGCAATCAGGGCGACGGTGCCTGTTTCTGTATTCGCCTGCCATGTCACAGCATCAGCTGAGCGCGGCCCCCGGAGCAGGTCAGGTTGGCGCCCACGGCCGCGTTGTTGAGGTCGATCCCGAGTACCTTCAGCAGGGCGTTGACCAATGGATCGAGGAGGGGGCTGAGCAGGCTTTTGATCACCGGCTCCAGCAGCAGCTTGACGCCGTCGAGCAGGCCGGCGGTCAGCACCAGAATGTCGCCCAGGGCGCTGTTGCTGGTGGGCTTGTAGGCCTCCAGATGAATCCCCATGAGGGTGTCGCTGAGGCTGGCGACCACCAGGGTGTCCGCCAACGGCAGATACGCCGGCGCCAGGCCGATGTTCGGCGGTTCGCTGCTGGCTTTGAACAACAACGGCAGGTCCAGCGGGCCGCTGCCGAGGACCTTGCTGTTGACCCGCACACCGATGCCGCCACCGGCATACGGCACCCGGGTGCCGCACGAGGGCGGCAGGATCAGCAGGCGGCTGCAATAGTTGGTACCGATGTCGATCAGCGGCAGCGCCTTGACTGCTGTGGTGCCTTGGGTGAAGAAAGTCTCAGGGGTATCGAATTTGCCAACCGCGATTTTTACCGCTGATTTGCGCGACGCTGTTTTCAGGCTCTTGGGTGAGCAACTGAACGCATCCGCCGCAGTGGGCGTGAGCATCGCGCTGGCCTCGGCCACTTCCAGGCCGATGTCGATGTGCAGCTTGTCTTCGAGCAGTTTGATGTCGCTGACCTTGCACGGTATCCCGAGCGCGCAGCCTACCGATTGCAGCGTGCCGGACAGATTGAGGCTGAGCAGATTGTTGAGGATATTGGTCAACGGCGCGGCCAGGTCGAGCACTGCATTGAGCAGCCCGGCGATGCCACCCAGCAGCGGCAGGTCAAGGGAGATCAGGGCCCGGATCTGCGCAGTGTGAACAGCCAGTTGATCCTTGCTCGGGTCTCCGATTGCCGAGATCTGCTGCGGCTCGATCACCTTGATGCGCACGCGGCCGTTGAGCAGCCCCAGTACGCTGAGCGGCAGATCGGCGGTTACCGCGCTGTCCCTGGCGGCCAGCTGGATCACCCCCTGCACCATTTGCAGCAGCTGGATGTTCGCATCCAGGCCGGCTTGGGCGGTGCCGTTCTGAATGTTCAGCAGTTCGCCCAGATTGAGCAGGGTACCGTTGGCGCTGCCGGCCGCCAGATTGCCCAGATTGGTCACTACATCCACTGCAGCGCCGCCTTGCTGCAAGACCTTGGCGGCGGCGTTGAGTAACTGACTCAGGGTGGCGTCGGCGTTGAGCAGTTGCTGGTAGTCGCCGGCCTTGACCTTGAGGTCGATGGCCAACTGATCGAGGTATTTGAGCAGGTTGATGTCTGTGTCGGCGATACCCTGCCAGCCGGCGAGGCTGAGTTGTGCAGTACTGCCAAGCGCACTCAACAGGCCGTTGAGCAAGCTCGACTGACGCGAATCCAGGTTAACCAGGGTAGTGCGAATGCGCAGCATGGCCTGGGCGGGGAGGGGCTTGGCCGCCACGGCGCTGGCGCGCAAGGTCGAGGTGGCTGGCAGCTGGCCGTTGCGCACCAGCGCGAACACGCCGCCGGCAATGCTGGTAGTGACCGTATGGCTGACATCAACCTTGATCACTTCGGCACGGGCATTGTTGCTGGTAAAGGCGCGCACGCTGTTGGCGCCGGTCTGCAGGTAGCCACAAAGCGCCTGCAGCGGATCCTCCGGCAAGTGGCCGTTGCGGGTCGCCGCAGCGCGGGCAATGGCGCTGGCTTGTGGGCCGCTGCCCGTGCATACGGCGGATTGGCCGGCGGCTTCCAGCGCCGCCATGTCGGCAATCCGCTGCAACTTGCGTTGCTCAAGATAGAGTCTGCCGCTGTCGACTACCAACAACAGAAACAGCAACGCCAGGCCGAGCGTCATCGCCGCCATCAGGCCGATTGCGCCGCGTTGGCGCAGGGCAGAACGCGTACCCACAGGCACTCCTTTGCCGACCTTCAGCCATGCAGCGTGGCGGCGGTGTCAGGAGTGTAGTCAAAGTGATGGCGAGTTGCCTTGATGGCAGCGCGGATGCGCCACAGGCGAACCTGTGGCGCTCAGGGCTATTTGGCGCGGCCTGGTGGATACTGGCTGAGGACCTGGTCGACGGTCTTCTGAATAGCCTGGTTACGCTCTTCCGGGCTTGGCGGGTAGCGGTTCATGATCTGCTCGGCGCTGCCGCGCCAGACCAGCTTGTCATCGCGGCCGTCGAACATGTCGACCTGAATGGTCGCGACCTTGTAGTCGACGTTGCGCGTTTCGTTGTACATCGGCCCGCCCCAATAGCCACCCCAGTAACCGCCCCAGCCGCCGCCATAGTTGGTGGTGATCTGCTGCTGGCGCTGCTCGACGATCAGGTAGGCGCGCAGTTTGAGGTCTGCGCGAGCGTTACCCTGGGCCAGGCGCAAGCCGCGTTGATCGAGCTGCTGCTCGACCGCCTGGCGAATCCGCTGTTCAGTGAGGTCGCTCTTGATCCGTGGATCGTCCGGACGGTATTGCAAGGCCGGCTCCTGCCAGGCCCAGGTGCGATAGCCGGCAAAATCGCGACCGGCGTCGAAATCCTGCTGGACGTTATTGCTCGAACAGGCGCCGAGCAGCAACGCCAGGGACAACACAACGAGACTGCGCAGCATGGTGGTTTCTCCGTTAAGCATTAACTGGGAGGATAGCCGTTGAGTGCCTTGTGCACGGATTCGCGCAGGGCGCTCTCGCGGTCGCGTGGTGAGTCGTTGTCGGCGCCGCTTTCGGCGCTGGCGCTCCACACCGGCTGACCATCACGGGCATCGAAAAAGGCGATGTGCACCACCATCACCTCAACCTGGTAGGTGCGCACGATCGGCACGCTGCCGTACGCGCCGTAGCCGTTGCGGTAGCCGCCATAACCGATGCCGCCATACGGTGCGCCACCGTAGTAAGGATCGTAGTCGTAATCGCGGACCTGGCGCAGGCGTCGCTCCAGGCGCAGGTCGGCGCTGACCAACAGATCCGCCTGGCCATTGTGCGCCGGGCGCAGCCCGTGCTGATCGAGCGCGCCGCTGACGGCATCGGCCAGTTGCGCGGGGTCGGCGTTGGCTGTGCCGCTGGGCAACTGACCATTGCGCCAGCCCCAGCTGCGGTAGCGGCCGTAGTCGCGTGGCGCGCTTGGGTAGGCGCTGCGATCAAAGGTGGTCGCGGCACTGGCCGGGGCGGGCGGGATCGGCTTGCCGCTGGCCACATACGGGTTACTGCCTTGGCATGCGGCCAGGGCGAAGGGCAGCAGGGCCAGGCAGACAAGACGGTTGAGCATGGTTCCTCCTGGCGCGGTGCAGTCAGAGCGGGCGGCAGACCCAATGCAGGTAGCGGCCCAGGCCGGCGAAGCTTGGGTGGCGGCGGTGAGCCAGCTCCATCTCGAGCAGGTCGAGCAGCTCGGCCTTGTCCTGGAAGTCCTTGGGCATGTAGTCGTGGAACACGCGAACGCCACTTTCAGTTTCGACCGCCCACAGGCCTTCAAGTTGCGCGCGCAGTTCGCGCGGATCAAGTGGTTTCTGCGGGGTCAGGCTCTGCTTCTCGCCGGCCAGGTGATTGCTGCGCAGTTTGCGGAAATGGCCCTTGAGCAGGTTGCGGTAAACCAATGCATCGCGGTTGTAGAATGCCAGCGACAGCCAGCCACCCGGCGCCGTCAGTTGATGCAGCACCGGCAGAATGGTCTCGGGTTCGGCCAGCCACTCGAGCACGGCATGGCACAGCACCAGGTCATAAGGCTCGGTTAACTGGCCAAGCAGATCTTGCCAGGGGGCCTGGATGAAAGTCGCGGTCTGCCCGGCTTCGGCAAAGCGGGCCCTGGCGCCATCGAGCATCGGTGCCGCCGGCTCGGCGAGGGTCACCTGATGCCCGCGCTCGGCCAGCCACAGCGCCATGTGGCCAAGGCCGGCGCCGATGTCGAGAATACGCAGCGGGCGATCGGGCAAGGCTTCGGCGAGGTCGGCTTGGAGCACAGCCAAGCGGATGGCACCTTTGGCACCGCCGTAGATTTTTTCTGCGAAGCGCGTGGCCAGGTGATCGAAATGACGGTCGTTCATCGAGCGAAGCGCCTTTCGCTGTCGGCCAGCTTGGCCCGCACCACCTGGTCCATGTCCAGGCCCAGCTCGCTGCACAGCAACAGCAGATAGAGGACCACGTCGCCGACCTCCTGGCCGGCATGGGCGAGTTGCTCGGGGGCGAGCTGGCGCGACTGGTCTTCGGTCAGCCACTGGAAGATTTCTACCAGCTCGGCCATTTCCACGCTGGCGGCCATGGCCAGGTTTTTCGGACTGTGAAAGCCGCGCCAGTCGTTGTTGTCGCGGATCTGGTGCAGGCGTGTGGTCAGTTCTTGCAAATTCATCGGGGCTCTCCTAATGGCGCATAGCTTCCGGCCAGCCCCGACGTAAAGCAAGTTTGCCGATCAGTTCGGCGCAATCGGCTGCCAGCGGCCCAGCATGTGCAGCAGGTCAGCGTGGCCATCCAGGCGCAGCTCGCCTTGCGCGCCGGCAGCACTGGCGCTGAGCACTACCTCCGACGGCAAGCGCACCGGTTTGAGAAAATCCACTTCGAACACATAGCCGGCCGCCGGCAGGTGCCCGGCCAGCGCAGCCATGGCCATGGCCTTGCTCCACATGCCATGGGCGATCGCCTTGGGGAAGCCGAACAGCTTGGCGGTTGGCGCACTCAGGTGGATCGGGTTGTAGTCGCCACAGACCTTGGCGTAGCGCCGGCCGATATCGCTGTCGGCGTACCAGCGGGTGACCTCGGCCAGCTCACTGGCGAGCTCGGCCTCGACCGGCTCACTGGCCGCTGCTTCAAGCTTGAGGCCGCGCACCAGCATGCGACTGGTTTCGCGCCAGAGCAGGCCGAGGCCGTCTTCGGCTTCGGTGATCAGTTCGAAGGTGCCGCCCTTGGGGTGGGGCTGCAGGTTGTCGGCATACACCGCGAAGTGCAGCCCGTCGATGGCGCCGAGCGGTCGCAGTACCTGAATGCTGTTGTGCAGGTGAACCAGCCCCAGCAACGGGAAGGGGAAGTCTGCCGCAGTCAGCAGTTGCAGTTGCAGGGTGAAGGCCATTACATGCGGATAGGTGGCCGGCAAGCGGCCGTTGTCGGTGAAGTGACACAGCCGGCGATAGGCCGCGAGATTGTCAGGCTGCACCCGCAACTGGCAGCGCAAGCCGCTGGTGGGTAACTGGTCACCGCTGATCTTGCGTTTGCTCAAGGCCCGCAAGTACAGGCTGGCGCTGGAATCGGGGCTGTGCAGGTCTTGCCATTGGCGCGTCATGCTCATGCTCCCATCAAGGCCTGGCCACATACCCGCAGGGCCTGGCCGGTGACTGCGCCGGAGCCGGGCTGGCTAAGCCAGGCAACCGCTTCGGCAACGTCTTCCGGGCGCCCGCCCTGGCCCAGCGAACTCAGACGCCGGCCAGCCTCGCGCAGGCCCATCGGCATCGATGCGGTCATGTGCGTTTCAATAAACCCAGGTGCTACGGCATTGATGCTGGCGCCGCGGCTGGCCAGGATAGGCGCCCAGGCCTGGGCCAGACCGATCAAGCCGGCCTTGCTGGCGGCGTAGTTGGACTGGCCGCGGTTGCCGGCGATGCCGCTGACCGACGCGAGCAGGATGATCCGCGCGTTGTCGCCGAGCGCGCCGGCGTCCAGCAGCGCCTGGGTCAGCACCTGCGGCGCCTTGAGGTTGACTGCCATGACTGCGTCCCAGTAATCCGGGGTCATGTTGGCCAGGGTCTTGTCGCGGGTGATGCCAGCGTTGTGCACGACGATGTCGATACCTTCGGGCAAGCCTGCCAGCAGCTGCTCGGCGGCATCACTGGCGCAGATATCCAGCGCCAGGGCGCGGCCACCCAGGCGTGCCGCGAGTGCTTCGAGGTCCTGGCGGGCCTGCGGCACGTCGAGCAGGGTCACCTCGGCGCCATCTCGAGCGAGGGTTTGCGCAATGGCCGCGCCGATGCCACGGGCAGCGCCGGTGACCAAGGCGCGACGCCCGGCCAGCGGGCGGGTCCAGTCCTGTACCTGGCTGGCGCAGCCTTGGAGGCGCAACACCTGGCCAGAAATAAAGGCGCTCTTGGGCGACAGGAAGAAGCGTAATGCGCCTTCCAGCTGCTCGTCGGCCTCTTCGCTGACATACAGCAACTGCGCGGTGGCGCCGTTGCGCAGCTCTTTGCCCAGCGAGCGGCTGAAGCCTTCCAGCGCGCGTTGGGCGACGCTGGCCAGCGGATCGCCGAGGCTCTCCGGAGCGCGCCCAAGGATGACGACATGGGCACTTGGCGCCAAGCTGCGCAGCAGCGGCTGGAAAAACTCGCGCAACTGGCAGAGCTGATCGCTGTCGGACAAATGGCTGGCGTCGAACACCACAGCCTTGAGCTTGGGCCCCAGGCCCGCTACCCAAGGCTGCGCTTGCAGCCCATCGCCGGCAAAGCTGTAGAGTTCGTCGGTGAGCCGAGCGGCAATGGCTTCGACCCGATTGGCCAGCGGCCCGCCGCCCAACACCAGCGCGCCCTCGACCGGGCGCAGGCGGCCAGCCTGCCAGCGCTCCAGCGGTGCTGGTTGCGGCAGGCCGAGGGCGTCGACCAGGCGACGGCCCAGGTTGGAGTTGGCGAAGCCGAGGTAGCGGTCAGTCATTGCGGGTCTCCCGTAAGGCAAGCATGCAAGTGTGGACCAAGTTTATGTAACGGTCGTTCGACCGGGTTAAAAACACCTAGTCTGTACGGATCAAATTGTTTCAGGAGGAATAACCGCATGCGTTCATCTCGCCGGGTCGCAATTCTGGGCGGCAATCGAATCCCGTTCGCCCGCTCCAATGGCGCCTACGCCAAGGCCAGCAACCAGGCGATGCTAACCGCTGCCCTCGAAGGCCTGCTTGAGCGCTACCGTCTGCACGGGCTGCGCCTGGGTGAAGTGGTCGCCGGGGCGGTGCTCAAGCATTCACGCGACATGAACCTGACCCGCGAATGTGTGCTCGGCTCACGCTTGTCGGCGCAAACCCCGGCCTACGATATTCAGCAGGCCTGTGGTACCGGCCTCGAGGCTGCTTTGCTGGTGGCCAACAAGATTGCCCTTGGGCAGATCGACAGTGGCATTGCCGGTGGCGTCGACACCACCTCGGATGCGCCGATCGCGGTCAGTGAAGGCTTGCGGAGGATTCTCCTGCAGGCCGGTCGTGGCAAAAACCTGGCCGAGCGCCTGAAACCGTTTCTGCAATTGCGTCCGGCCGACCTCAAACCGGCCTTGCCGAGCATTGGCGAGCCGCGTACAGGGCTATCGATGGGTGAGCATTGCGAGCGCATGGCGCAGACCTGGCAGATCAGCCGCGAGGCCCAGGACGAATTGGCCCTGCACAGCCACCAGAAGCTGGCTGCAGCTTACGCCGAGGGTTGGCACGATGACCTGCTCACGCCCTACCTGGGTTTGAGCCGCGACAACAACCTGCGCCCGGAGCTGAGCCAGCAGCAGTTGGCCAAATTGAAGCCGGCGTTCGATCGCAGCGGCCTCGGCACCCTCACTGCCGGCAACTCGACGCCGTTGACCGACGGCGCCTCGCTGGTGCTGCTGGGCAGCGAGCAATGGGCAGCCGAGCAAGGCCTGTCGGTGCTGGCCTATGTGGTCGATGGCGAGAGCGCGGCGGTGGACTTCGTCAAAGGTCAGGAAGGCCTGCTGATGGCGCCGGTGTATGCCGTGCCGCGTCTGCTGGCGCGCAATGGCCTGAGCTTGCAGGACTTTGACTACTACGAAATCCACGAGGCGTTTGCCGCCCAGGTGCTGTGCACGCTCAAAGCCTGGGAAGATGACGAGTATTGCCGCACGCGGTTGGGGCTGGACGCGGCGCTGGGGCCAATCGACCGCAGCAAGTTGAACGTCAAAGGCAGTTCGCTGGCAGCGGGGCATCCGTTTGCCGCAACCGGCGGTCGGGTGCTGGCGAACATGGCCAAGCTTCTGGCAACGGCCGGCAAGGGTCGCGGTTTGATTTCGATCTGCGCGGCGGGCGGCCAGGGCTTGACCATGATCGTCGAGCGTTGAGCCTGGGCTGGCTGCTCGGGCAAACCTGTTAGGCTTGTCTGATCAGAACAACTAGATTGACACCATGCCGAGCAACGGACAACTGACCGCCCCGCGCCCCATCCCTACGCTGGAGCGCCTGCCACGCCCCGTCTATGCCCGCGCCGAGAGCCTCGGCGCCGGCTCATGGACCACTCGCCATCGGCATGACTGGGTGCAGTTTTCCTACGCCATCAGTGGAGTCTTGAGCGTCTACACCAGCGACGGCAGCTACTTCGCCCCGCCGCAGTGGGGCGTGTGGATCCCGGCTGATCTCGAGCACGATGTCGCCACCTCGATGCAAGCCGAGATGCGCAGCCTATATGTGCGCCGCGATGCCTGCCCGTGGGCCAGCGCGCAATGCCGGGTACTTGAAGTCACGCCCCTGGCGCGCGAGCTGATCAAGCAGTTCTGCCTGCTGCCTGCGCATTATCCAGAGGAAGATAGCGCAGAGGCGCGCTTGGTCGCGGTGCTGCTCGATCAGTTACGCGGGCTGCCGGAAGTCGGCTTCAGTTTGCCGCTGCCGCGTCATCCTGGCCTGCTGCGCTTGTGCAACCAGCTGATTGCCGCGCCGGATCAGACGCAGACCCTGCAAGACTGGGCGCTGCAGTTGGGCTGTTCGGAGAAGACCGTGATGCGCCTGTTGCAGCGCGAGACCGGCCTGAGCTTTCGGGTCTGGCGTCAGCGCATGCGGCTGCTGTCATCCCTGGCGTTGCTGGAAGCCGGGGAGAGTGTCACCGAAGCGGCGCTGGGCTGTGGCTATGACTCAACCTCAGCTTACATCGCCGCGTTCAAGCAGATGTTCGGCGTGACCCCAGGCGAGCTGCGCCTGCTCTGACGGCGGTTGGCCAAGAGCAGGCGCGGGCCGGCTGATCAGGTACGGAAGCGGCGGACCAGGCTGTCCAGCTCGTTCGAAAGGCCAGCCAGGCTCTCCGAGTCCTGCCGCGCGGCCTGGGCCAGTTCTGCCACCAACTGCGCATCACCGTGGATCTGGCTGATGTGCCGGTTGATGTCTTCCGCGACCTGATGCTGCTCTTCGGCGGCGGTGGCGATCTGCGTGTTCATGTCGCGGATCACGTCGACCGACTCACGGATCTGGCCAAAGCTGTCGCGGGCCAGGCCAATCCGGCTGACCGACTGCTGCGAGACATCCAGGCTGGCGTGCATCTGCTGGGCAACTTCAGCGGTGCGACTGGCGAGGTTGCCGAGCAGGCCGTCGATTTCGGCGGTGGAGTCTGCCGTGCGCTTGGCCAGCGCGCGGACTTCGTCGGCTACCACAGCAAAGCCGCGGCCTTGCTCGCCGGCCCGGGCGGCTTCGATGGCGGCGTTGAGGGCGAGCAGGTTGGTCTGCTCGGCAATCGAGCGGATGGTGCCCAGAATCGACTGGATCGCGTTGCTGTCACGCTCCAGTTGCTGGATCGACTGCGCTGATTGCTCGATCTCCTGGCTCAGGCGATCAACGCTCTGCACCGCGGCATCGATCTGCTGCTGACCTTCACGCGCCTGCTGCTGGCCGCTGTCGGCCGACTGCGCCGCCTGGCTGCAGGAACGGGCGACTTCGTTGGCGGTGGCGACCATTTCGTGGAAGGCGGTAGACACCATGTCCACTGCTTCGCGCTGACGCCCGGCCGCTTCGGCCATGTCGTTGGAGACGCGCGTCGAGCTGCTGGAGGTGCTGAGAATCTTGCCGGCGGCAGCGCCGATATGCTGGATCAGGCTGCGAATCGCGCCGAGGAACTGGTTGAACCAGCCGGCCAGTTGCGCGGTTTCATCGCGGCCGCGGACTTCCAGGCTGCGGGTCAGGTCGCCTTCGCCTTGGGCGATGTCTTCCAGGCCGCTGCTGACGCTGTTGATCGGGCGCACGATGAGCTTGGCGAACGCGGCACCGACGATTGCGAACAACGCGGCCAGGACCAGCGCAATAGTGCCGATCAGCCAGGTCAGGCGGGTGGTGGTCTGCATCACCTCGCCTTCCTGGATCAGGCCAATGAAGGTCCAACCGAGGGTTTCATCCGGGTAGATGTTGGCCATGTAGCGCTCGCCATTGATCTCGACTTGCACCAGGCCCTTGCCGGCCTTGGCCAGCTCGGCGTAACCGCCGCCAAAGCTGCTCAGTTGCTTGAAGTTGTGGCTGGCGTCGCGTGGGTCGACCATCACGTTGCCGTTGTTTTCCATGAGGATCAGGTAGCCGCTTTCGCCTAGCTTGATCTTCTTGACGATTTCGGTGAGGCCGTTCAGCGAGACGTCGATGTTGACCACGCCGCCGGGGCTGCCCAGCTGGTTGGTTACCGTGCGCACGGTGCTGACCAGCACGGCATCATCGGCGGCCCAGTAATAGGCGCCGGTGCGGATGGTCTTGCCGGGGTTGGCCATGGCCAGTTGGTACCAAGGGCGCTGGCGCGGATCGTAATTGACGAACTTCTGCCCGGCCGGCCAGCCGACGTAGCCGCCGTCGGCGACCCCGTAGGACAGGTAGGCGTAAGCCGGGTGGGCGTCGGCCAGGCGGGTGAAGAAGTCGAGCACCTTGGCGTCTTGCTCGCCCAGGGTGTAAGACGGGTTGGCGCTGGTGTACTTGTTCAGCTCGCTACCGGTGGCGGCAACCATTGGCTGCGCGGCCATGTAGTTGACGTTCTGGTCGATGCCCTGGAAGAAGATGTTCATCGCATTGCTGACCTGGCGAATCTCTCGGCTGCTGTTGTCGAGAAAATCATCGCGGGCCTCGCCGCGCAGGTTGACCACTACCAGGGTAGCCACGAGGACGATGGGCAAGCCGGCAATCACGGCAAACGCCCAAGTCAGTTTTTGTTTGATGTTCATCCACGCTCCCGGAGTATTTTTTTTATCGACGCATGAAACAGGCACTTCAGGGCATCGGCAGCGTGGGCGATTTATAGAGGTCAAATCCCTGTATTTATTGGCCGACGTCGCGTTTGGCGACGATTCGGTCGTGATTGGGCTAATACGGCATACCAAACTGGGCAGGGCAGTGTGGTTTTAGCTACAGCAGGCTTTGCCGCTGGCCAGATCCTTGAGGATCGGGCAGTCGGGGCGGTCATCGCCGTGGCAATCGGCAACCAGCTGGCTAAGAGTGTCACGCAGGCTGACCAGCTCTTCGATGCGCGTGTTCAGCGCAGCGATGTGCTCGTTGGCCAGGGCTTTGACATCGGCGCTGGCGCGTTCACGGTCTTGCCACAGAGTCAGCAGCCTGGCGACTTCCTCCAGAGAAAAGCCAAGATCGCGTGAGCGCTTGATGAAGGCCAGGCTGTGCAGGTCCTGCTGTTGGTAGAGGCGATAGCCGCTGTCGCTGCGTTGCGCCGGTTTAAGCAGGCCGATCGACTCGTAATAACGGATCATCTTGCTGCTCAGCCCGCTGAGGCGGGCAGCCTGGCCGATATTCATGGTGCCTCCTGCTGGTCGTTGTCGGGTTTCCAGGTTTTCAGCCACAGCGCATTGCTCACCACGCTGACGCTCGACAGGGCCATGGCGGCGCCCGCCAGCACCGGGTTGAGCAGGCCAAACGCGGCCAACGGGATGCCGACCAGGTTGTAGATGAAGGCCCAGAACAGGTTCTGGCGGATCTTGGCGTAGGTCTTGCGGCTGATTTCCAGGGCTGCCGGCACCAGCCGCGGGTCACCGCGCATCAGGGTAATGCCGGCGGCCTGCATGGCGACATCGGTGCCACCGCCCATGGCGATACCGATGTCGGCGGCGGCCAGGGCCGGGGCGTCATTGATACCGTCACCGACCATAGCCACCACGCCGTCGCGTTTGAGCACGGTCACGGTAGCGGCTTTGTCGGCCGGCAGTACTTCGGCGTAGACATCCTCGATGCCCAGCGCGTCGGCGACCACCTTGGCACTGCCGCGGTTGTCGCCGGTCAGCAGGTGGCTGCTGACGCCTCGCGCGCGCAGACTGCGCACGGCCTCTGCGGCACCGGGCTTGAGGCTGTCACCAAAGGCCAGCAGGCCGAGCACCTGCGGCTGCGGTGCCTGTTCGATCAGCCACGACAGGGTGCGGCCTTCGGCTTCCCAGGTCTGTGCTTTGCCTGCAAGCTCGCCGGGTTGCAGCTGGCTGTCTTCGAGCAAACGCCGGTTGCCGAGGGCCAACTGGCGTTGCTCGACCACGCCGGCGATGCCGCGCCCGGTCAGTGACTGGCTGTCGCTGACGGGCGGCACGTCCAGGCCATGTTCGCTGCAGGCGCCGAGCACCGCTTTGGCCAGCGGGTGCTCACTGCCCTGTTGCAGTGCCCCGGCCAGACGCAACAAGTGCGCTTCATCGGCAACGGCGGCCAGGCTGTGGACAATGCGCGGGCTGCCTGAGGTCAGCGTACCGGTCTTGTCGAACACCACGCGGTTGACGGCGTGGGCGCGCTCCAGCGCCTCGGCATCCTTGATCAGAATGCCGTGGCGGGCGGCCACGCCAGTGCCGGCCATGATCGCTGCAGGCGTCGCCAGGCCAAGCGCACATGGGCAGGCAATTACCAGTACGGCGACGGCGTTGATCAAGGCGGTTTCCAGCGGTGCGCCATACCACCACCAGCCGAGCAGGGTAATCAGAGCGATCACCAGCACCGCCGGGACGAACACCTGGCTGACCCGGTCGACCAGTTTCTGAATCGGCGCCTTGGCCGCCTGGGCATCCTCGACCAGGCGAATGATCCTCGCGAGTACCGTTTCGGTGCCTAGTGCCAGGGTGCGTACCAGCAGTTGGCCTTCGCCATTGATGGCGCCGCCGGTGACCGGGTCACCGGGGTGCTTGGGTACCGGCAGGCTCTCGCCGCTGATCAGCGCCTCGTCGGCGTGGCTGCTGCCTTCGATGACTTCGCCGTCGACCGGGAAGCGCTCGCCGGGTTTGACTCGGACCAGATCGTGCAGGCGCAGTTGGCTGATCGGCACATCCTCCTCACGCCCATCGAGCACGCGCAGGGCGCGCTCCGGGCGCAGCGCCTCGAGGGCGCGGATGGCGCTGGCGGTCTGGCGTTTGGCGCGGCTTTCGAGGTATTTGCCGAGCAGCACCAGGGCGATGACCACTGCCGAGGCCTCGAAGTACAGGTGCGGCTCTACCCCTAGCGGAGCATTGGCCCATTGATACAGGCTCAGGCCGTAACCGGCACTGGTGCCGAGCGCAACCAGCAGGTCCATGTTGCCGGCGGCTGCGCGCACGGCTTTCCAGGCTGCTCTGTAAAAACGTGCGCCGAGAATGAACTGCACCGGCGTAGCCAAGGCAAACTGCGCCCAGGCCGGCAGCATCCAGTGCACGCCGAACGGCTGCAGGAGCATCGGCAACACCAGTGGCAGCGCCAGCAGCACCGCAGCGGCCACGGCCAGGCGCTCATTGCGCAAATGGCGCTGGGCATCATCAGGGTCGGGCGCAGCGGCATCCGGCATGGATGCTTCGTAGCCGGCCTGACGTACAGCCTCGACCAACGCAGGCAGGGTTTGCGCTGGAGCTTCGACACGGGCGGTCTCGGTTGCCAGGTTGACGCTCACCTGCGCCGCGCCGGGCACCTTGCGCAGGGCGCGCTCGACACGCCCGGCGCAGCTGGCGCAGGTCATGCCGCTGATGGGCAGGTCAAAAACAGTGGATGCAGACATGGCTGGCCTCCTTGGACAGGCCTGCAGCATCAACCCTGCCACAGGGGCAAGGTCAATAGTCCAGGCTGGCTCGGGTCAGGTGCAGGCCGCTGTGGTCCATGGCGATGCGATACTTGTTGATCTGTCCGGCCTGCAGGGTCAGGCGCTGAGTGTGCTGGTTCTCCAGGCCAGGGTTGCAACCGGGGGCTTGCCCCGGCAACAGGCGCAAGCGGATATCCACCGGGCCGGGCGGCAGGTTGAACGAGGTCGATTGTTCCTGGAACAGGCGACCGGACAGTTGGTCATTGAGGTACACGCCGATCTCGCAGGTGGTCGCCACCTCAAGCCGCTCGCGCGAAATAATCAGCACGCTGTAGTCCGAGTTGCCAGCGGCGCTGGCCGCAGGCACCACGGTCAAAGCGGCGAGCAAGCCGACAAGGCTCAGTGCTGGCCTGATCATGAACAATCTCCTGCTTCATAAACTGTCAAAGGCGCAGCTTGGCTGAGCCAGGCGCGGATTGCCAGTCCGGCCGAGGACGGCATAACTTGACCTTGACCCGATGGCAAGCTTGAAACTGTGGCAAACCCACGAAGGAGACTGACCAATGCAAGTTTTCAATGTACAAGGCATGACCTGTGGCCACTGTGTAAAAGCAGTGACTGCGGCGGTACAGGGGCAGGATGCTGCGGCCAAGGTAGAGGTGGATCTGGCTGCCAAGCAAGTGACCGTCGACAGCCAGTTGGCCAGCGAACAGATTCTTGCCGCCATTCGTGAGGAAGGCTACGAGGCGCAATCGGCCTGACGACGCTGGAGAGTAGCGGTGCCGGTGATCGACCATGCTGCTGAATGTCATCGGTGCCGCTTCTGGGCAGGGAATTGTCACAAAGGTTTTCGCCAGAATCCGCCTTTGCAGTTAGACTTGGCAGCTTGCTTAGCCTGCTAATGGATTCCTGATGAACCTGCGTTACGTGCTGATTCTCGGCGCCTTGAGTGCGTTCGGGCCGCTGGCGATCGACTTTTACCTGCCAGCATTCCCGGCCATGGCTCAGGCCTTTCTGACCGACGAGAAACACATCCAGACTACCCTGGCCGCGTACTTCCTTGGCCTGTCGCTGGGCCAGTTGGCCTACGGCCCGGTAGCCGATCGCTTTGGTCGGCGCATCCCGCTGCTGTTCGGAGTGACCTTGTTCACCCTGGCCTCACTGGCCTGCGCTTATGCGCCCAATCTGGATACGTTGATTGTCGCGCGCTTCGTCCAGGCCTTGGGTGGCTGCGCGGGGATGGTGCTGTCACGGGCGATTGTCAGCGACAAGTGCGACCCGGTTGCCTCGGCCAAGGTCTTCTCGCAATTGATGCTGGTGATGGGCCTGGCGCCGATTCTTGCGCCAATGCTTGGCGGCGTATTGGTCAACCTGGCTGGCTGGCAGTCGATCTTCCTGGCCTTGAGCCTGTTCAGCGCAGGCTGCCTGCTGGCGATCAGCTTCGGCTTGCCCGAGAGCATGCCGGCGGATATGCCGCGCCAGCCGCTGTCAGGGGCGTTTCGCCAATACCTGCGGCTGTTTGCTGACCGAGTGTTTATCGGCCACGCGTTGACCGGCGGCACCGCCATTGCCGGCATGTTTGCCTACATCGCAGGCTCGCCGTTCGTGTTCATCAAGCTATATGGGGTACCGACCGAGCATTATGGTTGGCTGTTCGGTGCCAACGCAGCGGGTTTCATTCTGATTGCACAGGTCAATGCACGGTTGTTGGCCAAGCGCGGCCCGGCAGTATTGCTGGGGCGAGCAGTGTGGTTGTACCTGGCGGCGGCGCTGACCCTGCTCGGCGTGGCGGCGTTGCGGCCGACGCAATTGTGGCCCCTGTTGTTGCCGTTGTTCGTGTGCATCGCCAGCCTGGGCTGCATCATCCCCAACGCCTCGGCGTTGGCCATGAGCGGTCAGGGCAACCGCGCAGGCAGCGCGTCGGCATTAATGGGCTGCCTGCAGTTCAGCGTTGCCGCTGGCTCGGCGGCGCTGGTCAGCTTGCTGCATGATGGCAGTGCGGTACCAATGGCCATGGTGATCAGCCTGTGCGGGGCTCTGGTGGTCAGTGTCGCGACGCTGACTCGGCGCTTGCAGGCCAGGCGTCAAGGCTGAACGAGTGAGGGGCCTGCAGGCGCTTCTGCAATGTTGCGACAAAGGCCCGCGCTTCACGCTCACTGCGAAAGCTCACCACGTGCTGGTCGAGCCGAACCTGCCAGGGGCAGTTGGGGTGACGTTCAGATGTACTGACGACGATCTTCATCGCATACCTCCACAGAACAGGTGCCGATTCAGTCTAGCGCTGCTGCCCCCAAGTGCCACCAATCCTTGAGTCGCTTCGGACTGACGGTCGCCTGTGGACCTTTCCCACAAGCCCTGTCTAGTTGTGCTGAGGCGCAACCACAGTGGATCCTTCGCTTTTGTTTGCCATATTTGCGGAAAGGCGCTGTCGGCAGCGTCTGAGGATATTTCTCTTTTCAGCTCGCGTTAAGGGCGCTTGTGGCTTTGGCTAGACAGGCTTGCGCCTGCTGGGTGGTTCTGGCCGGCCAGGTCTGCCCTGCTGGTGAATGCGTCGAGGGTCGCCCCACCCACCGCTTTGTCCGGTCTGTAGAGGAACCGGGAAGCGCTATCGCGGGACTTTGCCCGGCTTATACTGGCCCCAGCAGCCAGCGCCAGCGAGAGGGACTTCCCTGCCAGGGAATGCTATGCCAAGACCGTAAGCAGGTCAGCGCGCTGGCGTGTTTGGCCAATGGACCCAGACATGATTCAGCAGGGAGTTACCTTATGAAAGCAGTCAGCAGTATCAGCCAGATCGCCAGCCTGATGGCCGACCCCAAGCGCAGCGCCATGTTGTGGGCGTTGATCGATGGCACGCCCCGCCCCGCCGACGAGCTGGCGGTGATGACCGGCGTGAGTTCGTCTTCAGCGTGTGCGCATTTGTCCCTGCTCTCCTCGGCAGGCTTGCTGCGGCTGGAAGCCCGTGGCCGCAAACGCTATTTCCGTCTGGCGACGCCTGCTGTGGGGGCGGCGGTCGAGGCGTTGGCCAGCCTGCATCTGAATGATTTGCGCCCGCGGGTAACCCAGGTCAAACCGCTGCAGGTGCCACTGTCGATGCGCCGTGCGCGCCTGTGCAATGGGCATATGGGCGGTGAGCTGGCGGCTGAATTGCTGCAACGAATGGTCACTGCCGGCTGGCTGGAGGGGTACGACGGTGAGCTGCGGGTGAGTTTTACAGGTCGCACGCAGTTGGCCAATGTCGGCGTGTACATCGAGGCCTTGGCACAGCGGCCACTGAGCAACTGTGTGATCTGTCACTGCAATGAGTGGAGCGATCAGGGGCCGCATCTGGGCGGAAGCCTGGGGCAGGCCTTGCTGACGTTGTTCCTGCAGTCGGGCTGGCTGCAGGAACAGGACGGTGCGCGCGGGCTGCAGATATCACCGCTGGGTATCCAGCAGATCAATCGTATCGCTCGCGCAGAGCCGTCCTTGCTGGTGGGTTGAGCTGCCGGCAACCGTTGCCGGTCAGGCCAGGCGAGCGTCCAGGCTGTTCTGCGCCAGGCGCCGAGCTTGATCCTCGGTCATGCCCAAATGGGTGTGTAGCGCGTGGAAGTTCTCGGTGACATAACCGCCGAAGTAGGCCGGGTCGTCGGAGTTGACCGTGACTTTGACGCCACGCTCAAGCATCTCGAGGATGTTGTGCTGGCCCATGTGTTCGAATACGCAGAGTTTGGTATTGGATAGCGGGCACACCGTCAGCGGGATCTGCTCATCAATGATGCGCTGCATCAGCCGCTCATCTTCGATGGCGCGTACGCCGTGGTCGATGCGCTTGATCTTGAGCAGGTCGAGGGCTTCCCATATGTACTCGGGCGGGCCTTCTTCGCCGGCGTGGGCTACTGCGTCAAAGCCTTCGCTGCGGGCGCGCTCGAATACGCGCTGGAACTTGCTCGGCGGATGGCCTTTCTCCGAGCTGTCCAGACCGACGGCAATGAACGCATCGCGGAACGGCAGCGCCTGGTCGAGGGTTTTTTGCGCTTCTTCTTCGCTGAGGTGGCGCAGGAAGCTGAGGATCAGCCCGCTGCTGATGCCCAGTTGCTCACGGCCATCCTTCAGTGCTTTGCTCAGGCCGGCCATGACCACTTCGAAGGGGATGCCCCGGTCAGTGTGGGTCTGCGGGTCGAAGAACGGTTCGGTGTGAATAACGTTCTGCGCCTTGCAGCGTTGCAGGTAGGCCCAGGTCAGGTCGTAGAAGTCCTGCTCGGTACGCAGGACATCGGCGCCCTGGTAATAGAGGTCGAGAAACTCCTGCAGGTTGTTGAAGGCATAGGCGCCGCGCAGGGTTTCTACATCCGCCCAGGGCAGGGCAATCTTGTTGCGTTCGGCCAGGGCGAACAGCAGCTCGGGCTCGAGCGAGCCTTCCAGGTGCATGTGCAGTTCCGCCTTGGGCAAGGCGTTCAGCCAGTCGTACATGTGTGTGATCTCGATCAGGAACGGTTGTCGCCATTCTACAGGGCCAGGCCGGGCAATGCGCCCGGCCTGGCCTGCGCATATCAACCGGCGATCAGCTGCGCTGCGGCCTGGCGGTGGTCGGCGATCAGGCCTTTGACGTCAAGGCCTTCGATCTGGCCGTCAATCACGCGCCATTTGCCGCCGATCATGACCCGGTCGGCACGGTCGGCGCCGCACAGCAGCAGTGCCGACAGCGGGTCATGGCTGCCCGAGAAGCGCAGCTCGTCGAGCTTGAACAGGGCCAGGTCAGCCTGTTTGCCAACCGCCAGCTGGCCAATATCGCTGCGCCCCAGCAAGTGCGCCGAGCCACGGGTGGCCCAGCCCAGGGCGCGTTCCGGGGTGATCTGTTCGGCGCCATAGCGCAGCCGTTGCAGATACAGCGCCTGACGCGCTTCGAGGATCATGTTCGAGGCATCGTTGGAGGCCGAGCCATCGACGCCGAGGCCAACCGTGGCGCCGGCAGCTTCCAGATCCACCGTGGGTGCAATCCCCGAAGCAAGACGCATGTTCGAGCTTGGGCAATGGCAGATGCCGGTACCGGCAGCGCCGAGGCGGGCGATTTCGTCGGGGTTGAAGTGGATGCCGTGGGCCAGCCAGGTGCGCGGGCCCAGCCAGCCGACGCTGTCCAGGTAATCCACTGTACGCAGGCCAAAGCGCTGCAGACAGAACTCCTCTTCATCGAGGGTTTCGGCCAGGTGGGTGTGCAGGCGCACGTCCAGCTCTGCGGCCAATTCGGCACTGGCGCGCATGATTTCCGGGGTTACCGAGAAGGGTGAGCAGGGCGCCAGGGCGATCTGGATCTGCGCGCCTTCGCCACGCTCGTGGTAGCTGTGGATAAGTCGCTGGCTGTCGGCCAGGATCACCTCGCCCTGTTGCACGGTCTGCTGCGGCGGCAGGCCGCCGTCGTCTTCGCCCAGGCTCATCGAGCCGCGGGTCAGCATGGCGCGCATGCCCAGCCCGCGGACTGCTTCGACCTGTACATCAATGGCGTTGTCCAGGCCCTGCGGGAACAGGTAGTGGTGGTCGGCGGCGGTGGTGCAGCCCGACAGCAACAGCTCGGCCAAGGCCACTTTACTGGCCAGCTCGAGCTTGGCCGGAGTCAGGCGTGCCCAGACCGGATATAAAGTCTTCAGCCAGGGGAACAGCGGCTGATTGACCACCGGCGCCCAGGCGCGGGTCAGGGTTTGATAGAAGTGATGATGGGTGTTGATCAGACCAGGCAGGATCACGTGCTCACGGGCGTCGAACACCTGTGAGCAGGGGATGCTAGGGCTTTCGCCCATGGCCAGCAGTTGCACGATTTTGCCGTCTTCGATAACCAGCCCGCCGCGCGCGTCGCTGTCGTTGGCGGTGAAGATGGCAAGGGGGGATTTCAACCAGGTACGGGTCGCAGGCATGGTGCCGGCTCCTCTGAAAGTGGGTTCAGGTAAGCCAGCTCAGTTTTGCCCTGTCTGCTGATCCAGGTTCGCCGCGGGGGCGAGGCGTCGAGTCTACTGCCTCGCCCTGCAGCTTTCAATTCACCAGACCAATGGTTCGCCCTTGTAATTGATGAAGCGCAGGCCGCCATTGCCGCTGTGCGCCTTGATCTGCTTGAGCATGCCGCTGGTACTGGTGAACACGTCGATTTCAGCGTTTTCTCCGCCCATTGCAGTTTTCACCCAGCCCGGGTGCATGGCCAGCACGGCGAGGTCGGGGCGCTGCAGTTCGCCGACGTAGCTGTTGATCATCGAGTTCAAGGCGGCCTTGCTGGCCTTGTACAACGGAATCTCGCCGCCATCAGGGATGCTCACGCTGCCCAGTACCGAACTCATGAAAGCCAGCACGCCGCTGCCTTCGCGCAGTTGCCCGGCCAGGCGGCGGGCGATGCGGATCGGCGCCACGGCATTGGTCATGAACAAGGCGCCGATCTGCTCTTCGCTGACCGCTTCCAGATCCTGCGGCAGCGGCCCCATGACGCCAGCGTTGACGAACAGCAGATCCAGCGTCTCGCCGTGCAGGCGCTGCTTGAGGCTGTCGAGTTGAGCGGTGTTGTTGATCTCGAGGGTTTCGATGTGCACGCCGACGATGCTGCCCAGGTCGCCCGGGTTGGCCTTGTCGCGAACGGTGGCGATTACCTTCCAGCCATCTTCGTGCAGGCGCTGCACCAGGCCAAGGCCCAGGCCTCGTGAGGCGCCAATGATCAGGGCGGTCTTGGTTGCGGTCATTTCTGTACTCCTTCAGAGGTAGCGCATGCCGGGCAGCCATCACCAGAGCTGCCAGCGTAGTCGCTGCAGTTTGCCAGCGTGTGGCAGCCGATGCACGGTTGTGCAAAAAATGATCAGCAGGCTACGGGCCTTGCGCCGTCAGGGCCGGAGCCAGTGGCTAACGGTTTATCCACAGGCTGCTCCACAGTATTTGTGCGCAAGCGGGCGGGCCAGGTTTTGCCTGCCGGCGGCCGAATTGTCATTGCAGGCTGGGGATAACTTACTGTAATGCGGAGCTTTTCAGCGCTGTCACGAAACTGTGATCAAAATATGATCAATGCTCTGCGCGCCTTGTAATTCGTGGCCTGGGTCGGACTGCCCCAAGCTTATCCACAGGCAGGCGCACAGTAGTTGTGAGTAATGTTTCAGCGGTTTTATCCATGATTTACGCGCTGAGGACAATTCTGCCGCGGCTCAGGTCGGCAAGTTGCTGCTGCAGTGCCGGCAGATGGCTGGGCCCGATAGCCAGCCGCAGATCTACACCATTGGCAGTGAACTGTTCATCCAGAACCAGCCCGTCAACGTCAGCCAGACGCAGTTTGACCAAGGCCAATTCGCTGAAACTGCAGCTGCAGGTGTATTCGCTGCGCTGCACCAACAGACGCTTGGGCGCCTGTTGCAGGCATTTGTTGGCGCCGCCGCCATAGGCCCGGGCGAGGCCGCCGGTGCCTAACTGGATACCGCCGTACCAGCGGATCACCAGTACCACCACCTGATCGCAGTCCTGCGCCTCGATCGCGGCGAGGATCGGCCGGCCGGCGGTGCCGCCGGGTTCGCCGTCGTCATTGCTGCGGTATTGCCCGCCGATTTTCCAGGCCCAGCAGTTGTGGGTGGCGGCGAGGTCGCTGTGGCGCTCGATGAAACTCTGCGCTTCGGCAGGGCTGCTGATCGGGCCGGCGAGGGTGATGAAGCGGCTCTTGCGGATCTCTTCGCGAAACTCGCAGAGGTCGAGCAGGGTAGATGGCATAAGTCCGGGTCAGGCGGGCAGTTGGATGCCGCAACCTTTGAGAATGATGTGGATAAGATTGTTGCTGGCGTCTTCCATGTCCTGCTTGGTCAGGCGGCTGCGGCCGGTAACCTGGCAGATCTGAGTGGAAAAGTCGGCGTAGTGCTGGGTGCTGCCCCAGAGCAGGAAGATCAAGTGCACCGGATCGACCGGGTCCATCTTGCCGGCGTCGATCCAGGCCTGGAACACAGCGGCACGGCCGCGGAACCACTCACGGTAATCGGCGCTGAAGTATTCGGTCAGACACTGACCACCGCTGATCACTTCCATGGCGAAGATCCGTGAGGCCTGCGGGTTGCGCCGCGAGAACTCCATCTTGGTGCGCAGGTACTGGCTCAGCGCCTGGCCTGGGTCATCATCAACGCTCAGGGCGTTGAAGGTGCTGTCCCACAGCTCGATGATGTTGCTCAGCACGGCGATATACAGGCCGAGCTTGTTGGTGAAGTAGTAGTGCAGGTTGGCCTTGGGCAAGCCGGCCTTGAGGGCGATGGTATTCATGCTGGTGCCCTTGAAACCGTGGCGGGCAAACTCGTCTTCGGCGGCCTGGATGATCGCCTGCTCGTTCTTTTGGCGAATGCGGCCGGCGGGCTTGCCCGAGGCGGAGAGGCGATGCGCTGGGACTTCTAGGGTCATGGACGGTTCCGAACGGGCTGAGGCAACGGGATTGTCCGACAGATTACCTGCCTGTGCCGAAGTGACAAGCCTTTAGCGTGTGGCAGCAAGGCTTTCAAGGAAGCTTTCCAGTACCAGGTTTGGCCGCCGGCCTTTGCGTGTCACCCAGTTCAGGCTCAGGTCGTAATGGCGCTGCGCAGGTTTCAGGGCCCGCAGGCGGCCTTGTTGCACCCAGGTGCTGGCGTAATGATCGGGCAGGTAGCCGATGTAACGCCCGGTCAGGATCAAGAACGCCATGCCCTCGCGGTCGGACGCGCTCGCCGTGCAGTGCAGCGCCTGATAGTGCGCCTGGATTTCACCGGGCAGGCGGAAGGTCGGCGCGATCGCATCCTGGCTGTTGAGCCGCTCGTCGTCGATCTTGTGGTCGTCGGCATAGAACAGCGGGTGGCCAACGGCGCAGTAGAGCAGCGACCGCTCGCTGTACAGCGGCTGGTACTCCAGGCCCGACAGCGGGCTGGCCTGCGGCACCACGCCAACATGCAGGCTGCCATCGAGCACGCCTTGCTCGACCTGACTGGGGGCGATCATGCGGATCTGGATGTGCACGTCCGGGCCGCGGTCCTTGAGCTCGGCCAGGGCATGGGTGATGCGCATGTGCGGCAGTGTCACCAGGTTATCGGTCAGGCCGATATTAAGCTCGCCGCGCAGGTGTTGGTGCAAGCCGTTGACCTCGGTGCGAAAGGTCTCGATGGCGCTCAGCAGTTGCAGCGCCGAGTGGTACACGTCGCGGCCTTCTTCGGTCAGCGAAAAACCGGCGCGGCCGCGTTGGCACAGGCGCAGGCCGAGGCGCTGCTCAAGGTCGCTCATTTGCTGGCTGATCGCCGAACGGCCGATGCCCAACACGTTCTCCGCTGCCGAAAAACCGCCGCACTCGACCACACTGCGGTAAATCTTGAGCAGGCGGATGTCGAAGTCGCTGACTTGCGCAAGTGGATCGGGGCGTCGGCTCATTAGTTTAGTCCACTGCTAACTGAAGATTTGAAAAGTAGGCTTTTCCAGACTTTATCGCCGTGCCAATTTAGCTGCAACAACATCCATCGTTGCCTATTCGTTTGCCGAGGAACCGCCCGATGAACATGCCCGAAACCGCGCCTTCCGGTATCGCCAGCCAGCTCAAGCTGGACGCGCACTGGATGCCGTACACCGCCAACCGTAATTTCCAGCGCGATCCGCGCCTGATCGTTGCCGCCGATGGCAACTATCTGGTCGACGACAAGGGCCGGCGCATCTTCGATGCCCTGTCTGGGCTGTGGACTTGCGGTGCCGGGCATACCCGCAAGGAAATCAGCGAAGCGGTCGCGCGCCAGGTTGGCGTGCTCGACTATTCGCCGGCATTCCAGTACGGCCATCCGCTGTCGTTCCAGCTGGCTGAAAAGATTACCCAGTTGACTCCGGGTGATCTGAATCACGTGTTCTTCACCAACTCCGGTTCCGAGTGCGCCGATACCGCGCTGAAAATGGTACGTGCCTACTGGCGCCTGAAAGGCCAGGCGACCAAGACCAAGATGATCGGTCGCGCCCGTGGCTATCATGGGGTGAACATCGCCGGTACCAGCCTGGGCGGCGTCAACGGCAACCGCAAGATGTTCGGCCAGCTGCTCGATGTCGACCACTTGCCGCACACCGTGCTGCCGGTCAACGCCTTCACCAAGGGCTTGCCGGAAGAGGGCGGGATCGCCCTGGCCGACGAGATGCTCAAGTTGATCGAGCTGCACGATGCCTCCAATATCGCTGCGGTGATCGTCGAGCCGCTGGCTGGCTCGGCGGGTGTATTGCCGCCGCCGAAGGGTTACCTCAAGCGCCTGCGTGAAATCTGCACCCAGCACAATATTCTGCTGATCTTCGACGAAGTGATCACCGGTTTCGGCCGCATGGGCGCCATGACCGGTGCCGAAGCGTTCGGCGTCACCCCGGACTTGATGTGCATCGCCAAGCAGGTCACCAACGGCGCCATCCCTCTCGGCGCAGTGGTTGCCAGCAGCGAGATCTACCACACCTTCATGAATCAGCCGACGCCTGAGTACGCTGTGGAATTCCCTCACGGCTACACCTACTCGGCGCACCCGGTGGCGTGCGCTGCCGGCATCGCGGCGCTGGACCTGCTGCAGAAAGAGAACCTGGTGCAGTCAGCCGCCGAGCTGGCGCCGCACTTCGAGAACCTGCTGCATGGCGTCAAAGGCACCAAGAATATCGTCGACATCCGTAACTACGGCCTGGCCGGCGCGATCCAGATCGCGGCACGTGACGGCGATGCCATCGTGCGTCCTTACGAAGTGGCGATGAAGCTGTGGCAAAAAGGCTTCTACGTGCGCTACGGCGGCGACACCCTGCAGTTCGGCCCGACCTTCAACACCCAGCCGCAGGAGCTCGACCGCCTGTTCGACGCGGTGGGCGAGACGCTCAACCAGATCGATTGATCTGTCTGATTTTGACGGCAGGCGTGCACCGGCGCGCCTGATCCTTCCTTCCTGTTTCTGGAGTTATGCATGAGCATTGTTCAGCACCTGATCAACGGCGAACTGGTTTCCAAGGGCGAACGCACCGCCGATGTCTTCAACCCGTCTACCGGTCAGGCCGTACGCAAGGTCGAACTGGCCAGCCGTGCCACCGTGCAAGAGGCGATCGATTCGGCCAAGGCGGCCTTCCCGGCCTGGCGCAACACCCCGCCGGCCAAGCGCGCCCAAGTGATGTTCCGCTTCAAGCAGTTGCTTGAGCAGAACGAAGCGAAGATCTCGCAGATGATCAGCGAAGAGCATGGCAAGACCTTGGAAGACGCTGCCGGCGAACTCAAGCGTGGTATCGAGAACGTCGAGTTCGCTTGTGCCGCCCCGGAAGTGCTCAAAGGCGAGTACAGCCGCAACGTCGGCCCGAACATCGATGCCTGGTCGGACTTCCAGCCATTGGGCGTGGTTGCCGGTATCACTCCGTTCAACTTCCCGGCCATGGTCCCGCTGTGGATGTACCCGCTGGCGATCGCCTGTGGCAACGCGTTCATCCTCAAGCCTTCCGAGCGTGATCCAAGCTCGACGCTGTATATCGCCCAGCTGCTGCTCGAAGCTGGCCTGCCCAAGGGCATCCTCAACGTGGTGCATGGTGACAAGGAAGCGGTCGATGCGCTGATCGAAGCGCCAGAGGTGAAAGCCCTGAGTTTTGTTGGCTCGACGCCAATTGCCGAATACATCTATGCCGAAGGCACCAAGCGCGGCAAACGTGTACAGGCTCTGGGCGGCGCCAAGAACCACGCGGTGGTGATGCCGGATGCCGACCTGGATAACGCGGTCAGCGCGCTGATGGGTGCGGCGTATGGTTCTTGCGGCGAGCGCTGCATGGCCATTTCCGTCGCAGTATGCGTGGGTGACCAGGCAGCCGATGCGCTGATCGCCAAGCTTGAACCGCAGATCCGCGCGCTGAAGATCGGCGCTGGCACTTCCTGTGGTCTGGACATGGGGCCGCTGGTAACTGCTGCGGCGCGCGACAAGGTACTTGGCTATATAGATGACGGCGTTGCCTCGGGTGCCAAGCTGGTGGTCGATGGTCGTGACCTGCGTGTTGCAGGCTGCGAGGATGGCTACTTTGTCGGCGGCACGCTGTTCGACAACGTCTCGCCAGAAATGCGCATCTATAAAGAAGAGATCTTCGGCCCGGTGCTGTGTGTGGTGCGCGTCGACAGCCTGGAGCAGGCCATGCAGTTGATCAACGATCACGAGTATGGCAACGGTACCTGCATCTTTACCCGTGACGGCGAAGCGGCTCGGCTGTTCTGCGACGAGATCGAAGTGGGCATGGTCGGTGTCAACGTGCCGCTGCCGGTACCTGTTGCATATCACAGCTTCGGCGGCTGGAAGCGTTCGCTGTTTGGCGACCTGCATGCCTATGGCCCCGACGGCGTGCGCTTCTATACCCGTCGTAAAGCCATTACTCAGCGCTGGCCGCAGCGCAAGAGCCATGAAGCATCGCAGTTTGCCTTCCCTAGCTTGTAACTGGGGCAGGGTATGAGCGGGGAGGCCTTTGGGCCTCCCCGTTTTGTTTGTGCTTTGTGAGCCCGAAGGGCCGCTTTTGCTTAATGTTATGCAATTATGAAATAACGGTTGACGGGTTTCTGTAAGCGCTTATAATGCGCCCCACTTCCAGCGTAGTTGGAACGGAAAACTCCTTGAGATTCAATGAGTTAGAAGTTTCAGAGATGCTGCAAGGGCTTCGATCGAAAGATCGCCAGCGGTGAAAAAGGCAGT
>NZ_JACDIU010000033.1:0-1490 GCF_014525325.1 Pseudomonas sp. EZ-C24
TTCGCTGTTCGGGTTCGGGACCTGGATCGAGCCCTTGCCGTTGCTGTCGATGTTGACGGTGTAGTCGGTGCTGCCGATGCGCACGTTCAGTACGACTGGCGCGCTGCCAGCCTGAGGCTTGTCGCTCAGCTCGAAGTTGAAGGTGACCTTGGCATCAGCTTCGGTGGCCGGAACGCCGGTGACCTTGACGGTGACTGGGGTCTCGGTGTCAGCGATTTGCGCTGTGCCGGTCGCGCCAGTGGCGATCTTCTCGAAGTTGCCGCCAGTGCCGCCAGTGACGGTAGCAACCAGTTGGCTGGCGTCCTTGTACACGTCTTCGCTGTTCGGGTTCGGGACCTGGATCGAGCCCTTGCCGTTGCTGTCGATGTTGACGGTGTAGTCGGTGCTGCCGATGCGCACGTTCAGGACGACCGGATCGCTGCCAGCCTGAGGCTTGTTACTCAGCTCGAAGTTGAAGGTGACGTTGGCATCGCCTTCTTTCGCCGGTACGCCGGTGACTGTCACAGTCGTGGTATCGATGGTGTCTTCGACGGCAACAGTGGTGGTCGCGCCGGTCAGATCGACGGCTTCGAAGTCACCGCCGTTGACCGCGGTTACAGTCGCGGTGACTTCGCTACCGTCTTTGTACACGTCTTCAACGTTGGTATTCGGGACCGACAAGGTGCCCTTGCCATCAGCGCCAACAGTGACGGTGTAATCAGTGCCACCGACGTTAACGGTCAAGGTAGCAGTGGTACCCGCCTGCGGCGGATTGCTCAGCTGGAAGTTGAAGGTGAGGTTGGCATCCCCTTCTTTCGCAGCTTCAGCAGTGACGGCCACAGTCGTGGTATCGATGGTGTCTTCGACAGCAACGGTGGTAGTCGCACCAGTCAGATCCACAGCTTCAAAGTTACCGCCATTGACCGCAGTGACGGTCGCGGTGACTTCGCTACCATCTTTGTAGACGTCTTCAACGTTGGTGTTCGGGACCTGGAGAGTGCCCTTGCCATCGGCGCCCACAGTGACGGTGTAATCAGTGCCACCGACGTTAACGGTCAAGGTAGCAGTGGTACCCGCCTGCGGTGGGTTGCTCAGCTGGAAGTTGAAGGTGAGGTTTGCGTCACCTTCTTTCGCAGCTTCGGCAGTAACAGCCACGGTGGTGGTGTCGATGGTGTCTTCGACAGCAACGGTGGTGGTCGCGCCAGTCAGATCCACAGCTTCGAAGTTACCGCCGTTGACCGCGGTTACAGTCGCAGTGACTTCACTACCGTCTTTGTAGACGTCTTCAACGTTGGTATTCGGAACCAGCAGAGTACCCTTGCCGGAAGCATCGATATCAACGGTGTAGTTAGTGCCACCGACATTTACAGTCAGGGTCGTGGTGCTGCCAACCTGCGGCGGATTGCTGAGCTGGAAGTTGAAGGTGAGGTTCGCATCACCTTCTTTCGCAGCTTCAGCAGTGACGGCCACAGTCGTGGTATCGATGGTGTCTTCGACGGCAACGGTAGTGG
>NZ_JACDIU010000033.1:1500-1910 GCF_014525325.1 Pseudomonas sp. EZ-C24
TCGCAGCTTCGGCAGTAACGGCCACAGTCGTGGTATCGATGGTGTCTTCGACGGCAACAGTGGTGGTCGCGCCAGTCAGATCGACGGCTTCGAAATTGCCGCCATTGACCGCAGTGACAGTCGCGGTGACTTCGCTACCGTCTTTGTACACGTCTTCAACGTTGGTATTCGGGACCGACAAGGTGCCCTTGCCATCGGCGCCAATGCTGACGGTGTAGTTAGTGCCACCGACGTTGACGGTCAGCGTCGTGGTGCTGCCGGCCTGAGGCGGGTTGCTCAGCTGGAAGTTGAAGGTGAGATTCGCGTCACCCTCTTTCGCAGGCTCGGCAGTAACAGCCACGGTCGTGGTGTCGATGGTGTCCTGGACAGCAACAGTAGTGGTCGCGCCAGTCAGGTCGACGGCTTCGAAG
>NZ_JACDIU010000033.1:1939-2762 GCF_014525325.1 Pseudomonas sp. EZ-C24
AGATCGACGGCTTCGAAATTGCCGCCATTGACCGCAGTGACGGTCGCAGTGACTTCACTGCCGTCCTTGTAGACGTCTTCAACGTTGGTGTTCGGGACCTGGAGAGTGCCCTTGCCATCGGCGCCAACAGTTACCGTGTAATCAGTGCCACCGACGTTAACGGTCAAGGTAGCAGTGGTACCCGCCTGCGGCGGGTTGCTGAGCTGGAAGTTAAAGGTGAGGTTGGCATCACCCTCCTTCGCTGCTTCAGCAGTGACGGCCACGGTGGTGGTGTCGATGGTGTCTTCGACAGCAACGGTGGTGGTCGCGCCAGTCAGATCGACCGCTTCGAAGTTACCACCGTTAACCGCGGTGACAGTCGCGGTGACTTCGCTGCCATCTTTGTAGACGTCTTCAACGTTGGTATTCGGGACCGACAAGGTGCCCTTGCCATCGGCGCCAACAGTTACCGTGTAATCAGTACCACCGACATTTACAGTCAGAGTCGTGGTGCTGCCAGCCTGCGGCGGGTTGCTCAACTGGAAGTTGAAGGTGAGGTTGGCATCACCCTCCTTCGCTGCTTCAGCAGTGACGGCCACGGTAGTGGTGTCGATGGTGTCTTCGACAGCGACAGTGGTGGTCGCGCCAGTCAGATCGACAGCTTCGAAATTGCCGCCATTGACCGCGGTAACAGTCGCGGTGACTTCGCTACCGTCTTTGTACACGTCTTCAACGTTGGTATTCGGGACCGACAAGGTGCCCTTGCCATCGGCGCCAACGTTGACGGTGTAGTTAGTGCCACCGACACTTACAGTCAGAGTCGTGGTGCTGCCTGCCTGAGGCG
>NZ_JACDIU010000033.1:2772-18604 GCF_014525325.1 Pseudomonas sp. EZ-C24
CCATTGACCGCAGTGACGGTCGCAGTGACTTCACTGCCGTCTTTGTAGACGTCTTCGATGTTGGTGTTAGGGACCTCGAGGGTGCCCTTGCCATCGGCGCCAACGTTGACGGTGTAGTTAGTGCCACCGACATTTACAGTCAGAGTCGTGGTGCTGCCGGCTTGCGGCGGGTTGCTCAGCTGGAAGTTGAAGGTGAGGTTTGCATCACCTTCTTTAGCTGGCACCGCGGTCACGGCAACAGTCGTGGTGTCGATAGTGTCTTCGACGGTGACGGTGGTGGTTGCACCACTCAGGTCAACAGCCTCGTAGTTGCCGCCGTTCACTTCAGTAACGGTTGCAGTGACCTGGCTTGGATCGATGTAAACGTCTGCGCCGTTGGTGTTAGGCACCAGCAAGGTGCCTTTACCCGAAGCATCGATATCAACGGTGTAATTGGTGCCACCGACATTAACGGTCAGGGTGGTGCTGCTGCCAGCCTGAGGCGGGTTGCTCAGCTGGAAGTTGAACGTCAGGTTGGCATCACCTTCCTTCGCCGGTACAGCTGTTACAGCAACAGTGGTGGTGTCGATGGTGTCTTCGACGGTGACGGTGGTGGTTGCACCACTCAGGTCAACTGCCTCGAAGTTACCGCCGTTCACTTCTGTGACGGTCGCAGTGACTTTGCTTGGGTCAATGTAGACATCAGCGCCGTTGGTGTTTGGCACCAGTAAGGTGCCTTTGCCCGAAGCGTCGATATCAACGGTGTAATTGGTGCCACCGACGTTCACGGTCAGTGTGGTGGTGCTGCCGGCTTGAGGCGGATTGCTCAGCTGGAAGTTGAACGTCAGGTTGGCGTCACCTTCTTTCGCTGGCACAGCTGTTACAGCAACGGTCGTAGTGTCGATGGTGTCTTCGACAGTGACCGTGGTGGTTGCGCCAGCCAGGTCTACAGCCACGAAGTTACCGCCGTTCACCTCGGTGACAGTTGCGGTGACTTTACTTGGATCAATGTAGACGTCAGCGCCGTTGGTATTTGGTACCAGCAAGGTACCTTTACCAGACGCATCGATATCGACGGTGTAATTGGTGCCACCGACGTTAACGGTGATCGTGGTGGGGCTGCCGGCTTGAGGTGGATTGCTCAGCTGGAAGTTGAAGGTGAGATTCGCATCACCTTCTTTCGCTGGCTCAGCCGAGACTACAACAGTGGTGGTTTGGATAATGTCTTCGACAGTTACTGTAGCCGTAGCTCCGGAGAGGTCAACGGCCTCAAAATTACCGCCCCTCACTTCAGTGACGGTCGCGGTCACTTGGCTAGGGTCGATGTATGCGTCGGCGGCGTTGGTGTTGGGCACCAGCAAGGTGCCTTTGCCGGATGCGTCTACATTAACGGTGTAGATCGTGCCACCAACGTTAACGGTCAGGCTAGTGGCACTGCCCGCTTGCGGCGGATTGCTCAGCTGGAAGTTGAAGGTGAGGTTGGCATCACCCTCCTTAGCTGGCTCGGCAGTAACAGCCACGGTCGTGGTGTCGATGGTGTCCTGGACAGCAACAGTAGTGGTCGCGCCAGTCAGGTCGACGGCTTCGAAGTTGCCACCGTTCACAGCAGTGACGGTTGCAGTGACTTCGCTGCCATCTTTGTAAACGTCTTCAACGTTGGTGTTTGGCACCAGCAAGGTGCCTTTACCCGAAGCATCGATATCAACGGTGTAGTTAGTGCCACCAACGTTAACGGTGAGAGTCGTGGTGCTGCCGGCTTGCGGCGGGTTGCTCAGCTGGAAATTGAAGGTGAGGTTGGTATCGCCTTCCTTTGCTGGCACCGCGGTCACGGCAACAGTCGTGGTGTCGATAGTGTCTTCGACAGTGACAGTGGTGGTCGCGCCCGCCAGGTCGACGGCCTCGAAGTTGCCACCATTTACGCCGGTCACAGTTGCGGTGACCGAAGACGGATCGATGTAGACATCGCTGCCGTTGGTATTCGGGATCACCAGCGTGCCTTTACCGCTGGCATCAACGGTAACGGTGTAGTTGGTACCGCCCACGTTCACGGTCAAGGTGGTCGGGCTACCGGCCTGGGGCGGGTTGCTCAACTGGAAGTTGAAGGTGAGGTTAGGGTCGCCTTCCTTCGCAGGCTGGGCGGTCACCGATACCGTTGTGGTGTCAATGGTGTCGACGATCTGGGTGACCGCCGGGGTTGGGTTCGGCACAACGACCAAACCACCACCGGTGGTGCCGGTGATGGTGACGGAAATCTCGCTGCCGTCGATGTAAGGGGTATCGTTAGGCGCGATCGGGACATTGACAGTGCCGGTGGTCTGGCCTGCACCGATGATGATGACCTGGCCATTGGAGAGAGTAACGGTCAGGTCGGTCAGCGGCGGTTGGCCAACGGTCGCGGTGTAAACGATGACGCCACCCGCCTCGGTGATCGAAGGCGTAGCCGTCAGTGTCACCCCGGTGGTAACCGGCGTGGTCACCGGCGGAGTTACGCCAGGATCAGTCGTGGTGCCATCGTTGACATTGGTATCGACAGCGCCTGGCTCCAGGTCGGCGGCAAGCGTCTGGAAGCCGATCGGGCCAGTCGGGAAACCAATAGTCGGGTCGACCGCGCCTGCAGTCTCCTCAAGCATCACAAAGGAGTGACCGCCGCCAGCCGCGCCGCCATTACCGGCTGCAGTCGGGCCCGCCGCCGTTGCTTCAAGCTCGGTGGTCGGGTCGGCGCCAGCGGCGATGGCTTGCTGCAGTTCTTCGACCGAGGGCGCTGCCTGTGCGGTGGCCTGGCTCAGATCGGCACTGCTGTCCGGAGCGTCCGCACTCCATTGCGAGTCACGGCCCAGGTCGAGCATGCGGCCATCGGCCAGCTCCAGAGTTACCGCGCCACCTGGGCCGGTCAGGACTTGCTCGCCCGCCATCAGACGGTCGCCTTCAATCAGAACGCGACGAAAGCCCTCTGGGGATACCGCGATGACCTGGCCAACAATGCTTTTGACGATGGCAACAACACTGCTCATTGGACTCTCCGGATCTAGCCATTCTGTTGGCTTCATGCCTAGCAGACGAAAATTGCTGCTAATGCTGAGTAACTATGAATATAACTTTTTGACGTCAAATATATGTCTATTACTTTTAGCTATTAAGCATATGCCAAAGTATTGACCGAAACTACGTCATCCTAAACAATCACGCGGGTAATGTCACATTGATATTTTCACCGCCCGTCAGCTGCTTCAAGTCCCCCTCTCAAAAAGCGCTTAGCCCCCGAATTACGAAGCCTTGGAGCCTGACGGATAACAGGGAAAGACACCCCTGCAGATGATTTGGAACAAGCTTTGCAAACAATGAAAAAATAAAAAAAGAGCCATTGTTTTGACTGCTATAAGGTGCTGCCGATTACAAGCACTGGTCATGCCAGCTTCACACCTGAATCGGCTGAAAAAACTGCATTATCCAACAGCCAAAAATGAAAGATTTCCAGTCTTCAGCCGATAGCACGTAAAGGGTGCTGAACCGCTAACCCACTGGCAAACCGACTGTTTTCAAGCGAAACATGGGGCAGCGCTGTAGTCACCAGCCCGCCGTATTGACGCCACGGGGTGGTCGCGCCCATGGCCATCAGTGCAAAATGACATCAAACCGCATGTGCCCCCCCGGCCGAGAGCCAAGGTGGGCATCGTCCCAAACACCGCAAGGTCTGAAGAGAGCGCCGCGTGGAATCCGAAGTCAGTCGAGTCCAACTCAGTCACGATCCACGCAGCCAGCATGACGATCCTCTACTGGATAGCCTGCTGACCCTGTGTGTCCTGCACCAGAAGCCAGCCAGCCGGGCGATGTTGACCACCGGGCTGCCCTTGCCGTCCCAGCGCCTGAACGCTGAGCTGCTGCCGCGCGCCGCCGCTAGGGCCGGCCTGCAAGGGCGCCTGTTGCAACGCAAGCTGGAGCAGATCCCGGCCATTGCCATGCCAGCCATGTTGCTGCTCAACGAAGGGCGCAGCGCAGTTCTGCTGGGCTGGGAAAACGACGACACTGCGCGTCTGCTGCTCAGCGAGAGCGACGGTGGCGAAGTCCTGGTCAGCCGCGAGGCGCTACTGGGTGACTACAGTGGCAAGGTCTTCTTTGCCCAGCCACAGCACAAATTCGACGTTACTCACGGCAACCTGATCCCGCGTACCCGCTCGTGGTTCCGCGACACGCTGCTACGCAGCAAGTGGCTGTACATCGATGCAATCGCCGCCAGCCTGGTGATCAACATCATCGCTCTGGCTGCACCGTTGTTCGTGATGAACGTCTACGACCGGGTCGTACCCAACCAGGCCACCTCGACCTTGTGGGTGCTGGCCATCGGCATTGCCGGTGCCTACGTGTTCGACCTGGTGCTCAAGTTGCTGCGCAGCCTGTGCCTGGACCTGGCCGGCAAGAAAACCGACTTGATCGTGTCGGCCACGCTGTTCGAGCGCATCGTTGGCATGTCGATGAAGCATCGCCCGGCACGGGTGGGCAGCTTCGCCCAGAACATCCACGAGTTTCAGAGCCTGCGTGACTTCCTCGCCTCGCTGACCCTGACCAGCCTGATCGACCTGCCGTTCACCATTCTGATCCTGATCGTCATCGCCATGCTCGGCGGCCACCTGGTGTGGATCCCGATCATTGCCTTCCCGCTGGCATTGGGCATTGGCTATGCGCTGCAGAAGCCTCTGATGTCGACCATGGAGCGGACCATGGCGCTAGCCTCCGAGCGCCAGTCGAGCCTGATCGAAACCCTCGCCGGCCTCGATGCGGTCAAGGTCAACAATGCCGAGAGCGAGCGCCAGTACATGTGGGAGCAGACCCTGGGCACCCTCAGCCGCCTCGAGCTGCGGGTCAAGGTGCTGTCGGGCCTGGCAATGAATATCACCATGCTGATCCAGCAACTGGCAGGCGTGGCGCTGATCTGCGTGGGCGTCTACCAGATCATCGATGGCAACCTGAGCATGGGCGGCCTGGTGGCCTGCTACATGCTCAGCGGCCGTGCACTGGGCCCGCTGGGCCAGCTCAACGGCTTGCTGGCACGTTATCAGCAGGCCAGGGTAACCATGGTCGCTACCGACCAGATGATGGACCTGCCGCAGGAGCGCAATTTCGAAGAGCGCCCGCTGAGCCGCCAGGTACTGCAGGGCTCGATCGAGTTCCGCGGGGTCGACTTCACCTACCCGAACCAGCAGAACCAGGCGCTCAAGGGCATCAACCTGAACATCCGCCCGGGCGAGAAAATCGGCATCATCGGCCGCAGCGGCTCGGGCAAGAGCTCGCTGGCCAAGCTGATCGTCGGCCTCTACGAAGCAGACAACGGTTCGCTGCTGGTCGATGGCGTGGACATCCGCCAGATCGACGTCAGCGAGCTGCGCCACAACATCGGTTACGTGCCGCAGGATATCCAGCTGCTGGCCGGCACCTTGCGCGACAACCTGGTCAGCGGTGCGCGCTATGTCGAGGACGAACTGATCCTGCAGGCGGCTGAGCTGTCCGGAGTACACGAATTCGCCAGGCTGCACCCGGACGGTTACGAGCTGCAGGTTGGCGAGCGCGGGCAAAACCTGTCCGGCGGCCAGCGGCAGAACGTTACCCTGGGCCGGGCATTGCTGCTCAACCCGCAGATCCTGCTGCTCGACGAGCCTACCAGCGCCATGGACAACACTGGCGAAGAGCGTCTGAAACAGCGCTTGCAGGCGGTTATCGAACACAAGACCGTGGTTCTGGTCACCCACCGCGCCTCGCTGCTGTCGCTGGTCGACCGGCTGATCGTGATCGACCGTGGACAAGTAGTTGCCGACGGCCCGAAAGCCTCGGTCATGGATGCGCTGAAAAAGGGGCAGATCAGTGTCGCGTAAGTTGGATATAAACGGCTTCAAAGATAGCTTGCGCCGCTACTTCAAAGGTTCGGAGTCGTTGGCCGGCGCGCCTTTGCCAGAAGTGCGCAAGTCGCTGGTCGAGGATGCACCGCGGGTGGTGCGCATGACCATCTGGGGGGTGATCGCGTTTTTCCTGTTCCTCATCCTCTGGGCCAGCTTTGCCCACATAGATGAAGTGACCCGCGGTGAAGGCAAGGCCATCCCGTCGTCCAAGCTGCAGAAGATCCAGAACCTGGAAGGCGGCATCGTTTCCGAGATCTTCGCCAAGGAAGGGCAGATCGTCGAGATCGGCCAACCTTTGCTGCGTCTGGACGAGACCCGCTTCGCCTCCAACGTCGGCGAGACCGAAGCCGACCGCCTGGCCATGGCCATGCGGGTCGAGCGCTTGAACGCCGAGATCGAAGACCGTGCGCTGCAGATCGACGATGTTCTGCGCAAAGCCGCACCGCAACAGGCGAGCAACGAAGAGTCGCTGTTCCAGAGCCGCCGCCAGCAATTGCGCGATGAAATCGGCGGCCTCGAGCAGCAATTGGTCCAGCGCCAGCAAGAGCTGCGCGAGTTCACCTCCAAGCGTGCCCAGTACGCCAACAGCCTGCAGCTGCTGCGTCAGGAGATCGGCATGTCCGAGCCTTTGGTGGCCCAGGGTGCAGTGTCTCAGGTCGAGGTGCTGCGTCTGCGCCGCTCGGAAGTCGAGGTTCGCGGCCAGTTGGACGCCACCACGCTGGCGATACCGCGCGCTGAAGCGGCGATCAAGGAAGTGCAGAGCAAGATCGAAGAGACCCGGGGCAAGTTCCGCAGTGACGCGCTGACTCAGCTGAACGAGGCGCGCACCGAGCTGAGCAAGGCTACCGCCACCAGCAAGGCCCTGGATGACCGTGTCAACCGGACTCTGGTGACCTCGCCAGTGCGTGGCATCGTCAAGCAGCTGCTGGTCAATACCATCGGCGGCGTGATCCAGCCTGGCAGCGATATCGTCGAGATCGTGCCGCTGGACGATACCCTGGTGGTCGAGGCGAAGATCCTGCCCAAGGACATCGCCTTCCTCCACCCGGGCCAGGAAGCCACGGTCAAGTTCACCGCCTACGACTACACCGTGTATGGCGGGCTCAAGGCCAAGCTGGAGCAGATCGGCGCCGACACCATCACCGATGAAGACAAGAAGACCACCTACTACCTGATCCGCCTGCGCACCGACCGCAGTCATCTGGGTACCGACGAGAAGCCGCTGTTGATCATCCCGGGGATGGTTGCCACGGTCGACATCATGACCGGCAAGAAAACCATCATGAGCTACCTGCTCAAACCGATTGTCAAAGCTCGTGCAGAGGCGTTGCGCGAGCGCTGATCGGTAGCCGCAACAACGCAGGCCCACGCGAGCAGTTAGCTCAAGTGGGCCTTGTTGCCTATGCTGGCTAGTCAGGGCAGGGATTCAGGACAACCGGAGGCAGATCATGTTCTACGTGCAACGCGACGAAAAGGGCCAGCTGTTGCGGGTGGAAGCCGCCGAGTTCGAGCAGTACCACGAGATGGTCCCTGCCGACAGCGCCGAAATCCAGGAGTGGTTTGCTGGCGATCAGGTTGAAAACAGCCTGAAGCAGCTCAAACAGAGCGACCTGGACATGATCCGTGTGCTCGAAGACCTGATCGAAGTACTGACCACCAAGGGCGTACTCAGCATCACCGACCTGCCGGCAGGCGCGCAGTCCAAGCTGCTCAACCGCTCCACAGCGCGCAAGTCGCTGGGCAGCCTGAACAGCCTGATCGACGATGACGACACCAGCGGCTTGATCTGAAGGGCAAGCAGCGGCCCCGGTCGTCAACGCCAGGGCGCGGGCTCACCCACCAGTTGCCCCTGAATACCCTGCACGCCCATCTCGCGCAGTACCTGCAACTCACCCTCGGTCTCGACCCGCTCGGCAATCAGCGGCAGGTCGATGCTGTGCGCCGCACGCTGAATGGCCTCGATGAACAGGCGTTTGTGCTGCTCGCGGTCGATGCTGCGGATATAGCTGCCGTCGATCTTCAGATAGGCCAGGCCGAGATGGGCAAGGTTGCCGATCATGCTGAAACGACCACCGAAGCGTTGCAGCGCCAGGCCGAAGCCCAGTGCATGCAGGCGGCGGGTCAACTGCTCCAGGGCGGCCTGATCGGGCAATTGCTCTTCAGCCAGTTCAAAGGTCAGCCGCGACCCCAGGGCACGATGCTGGGCCAGCAGATCAAACACCCGCTGCAGCGTTTGCGGGTCGGCCAGGGTTGCAGCCGACAGGCTCAGCGACAGCGACTCCTGATGACCTTGCACATGCTTGAGGACTTTCTCCAGCACCAGCAGGTCAAGCCGTGGCACCCAACCGAAGCGCTCCAGCCACGGCAGGAAGCGACCCGCCGCCAGCGCCTCGCCCTGCTCGTCATGCAGCCGCGAGATCACTTTGTAATGGAGGATCTGTGCAGGCGCCTCGCTGGCGACCACGGGCTGGAAGTACAGCTCGAACTGGCCGCCGCTCAGGGCCTGATCCAACCGCGCATGCCAGGCATGATGGCTGTCTGCAGCCTGAGCAGCGACGCCCTGCTCCAGGCACACCCAACCGGGTGCCGGCTGACTTTCGGCACGGGCCAATGCTTCGTCGGCAAGTTTCAGCAGCGCCTGCGGCGCATCACCGGGGCTGTAGGGCGCCAGGCCAATGCAGGCAACTGGGTCGACGTCACTGGCCCCTGTTTCGTGCAGGCTGTGCAGGGTAGCTTCCAGCGCCTGGGCCAGTTGGATCGCTTCTTCGTGGACCATGCCCGGCGCCAGCACGGCAAACTCACCGCCGCGGCTACGGGTGATCAGGTCATTGGTCTGCGGGAAGCTGGCACAGGTGCGGCGTAGCTGCACACCTACTGCCTGCAGCAACTGGTCGGTGCGCTGGCCGCCCATGCGTGCGTTGAGGCCGGCCAGGTCCATTACCCGCAGCAACAGCAGGTAACCGGCGCGGGCTTCTTCCATGTTGCTGACGCGGGCTGCCAGTTGCATCTCGAAGTAGCGCCGGTTGGCCAGCCCGGTCAGGCTGTCCTGGTAAGACTCGGCCCGCAGCTTGTCGCTGCGCTCGGCCTGTTCGGTGAACAGCGCCTTGAGCTTCTCGACCATCTGGTTCATCGCCTGCACCACGCGGCGCAGCTCGGGGGTGCGCGGCAGCTCGGGCAGGCTGAGGAATTCGCGCCGGGCGATCGCATGCGACTGCTCGACCATGTAATCCAGCGGGCGCAGTTGCCGGCGCAGCAGCAATGCGCCAAGCACTGCACTCACCGCGCCACACAGCAACAGCCAGCCCAGGCTGCCCAGCGCGCTCTGCCACAGCTTGGCCAGGGCAAACATCGGGTGGCTGATCACTTCGACTCGCGCCGCCTGCTGCCAGCCACGACTGACGATCGCGTCACCTCCCGCAGGCTCCAGGCCGATCATGCCGATGAACCAGGCCGGGACACCGCCGCGGTCAGGCTCGGCGTGGCGCTCGACCAACACCGCATTGGACTGCAGGTCGACCACCTTGATGCTGGAGTAATAGCCACTGTCGAAAATCGAGCTGACCATCAGCTCAACCATCGCCGGGTCGTCGATATTCGGCGTCAGCGACAAGGCCAGGGCGGTCGCCGCATCCTGAGCATGGGAACGCAGCTGGTTCACATACTGGCTACGTGAGCTTTCCAGGCTGACCATGAAGCTGCCGCTGAAGGCAACGACGAGGAACAAGCAAATGGCTAGCAGCAATTGTTTGAACAGTGACATCGGTGCTCCTTCAGTAGACCGGCTCCGCCGGGAAGCCTTCGGCCTGCATTTTTTTCAGCAAATCCTGCCAGCGCGACAGGCGCTTGGTATCACCGACCTTCTTGTTGCCCGCCGCGCCTGTCAGCCACAGCCCTTCACCGTTGAAGGAATACACCGGCAACAGGTCGGTACGCTGGCTGGCCGGCTTGATCGCATCCATCAGGCTGTCCAGTACCAGCGGCTGCGCCTGTGGGTTGGCATAGTAGGTCAGGACCATGTGCGCGCGGTTCTGGCGTAATGCCTTGACGTAGGTAATGCGCAGCTTGTCACTGGCAATGCCCATACGCCGCAGGCTGAAGTACTTGGCGATGGCGTAGTCTTCGCAATCGCCAGCGCCTTTGAGCAGAGACTGGATCGGGGTAGCCCAGTAATCGACCTCATGCCACAGGTCGATATCCTCGGTGTAGCGCAACTGCTGGTTGAAGAAGCGGTTGACCACTTGCAGACGCTCCAGCTCACTGCCCTGCTGTTGCGTCGCCAGCAGGTTCTGCCAGGCATCGATGCGTTCCTTGCCTGCACCTAGCGGCCCATATAGCTTTTGCGCCCGCTGGCTGATCTGAGCAAAGTCCCAATCCGCATGCAAGCCGCCCAGCAGCATGCATGCCAGCAAGGCAGCAAGGCCGAGCCGACGCATGACAACACTGAGCATGCTGGGTATCGCCACTGCGAAGACCTGTGCAGACCAATCGGGAGCCGCGATGGTGCGGCCTGTGGCGGGAAAAGACAATGGCACCTTGCAATCACTGCGTGCTGAATCAATAACAGCCCGAACGTCGCACCGGCTTCCCCTCGGCATGGACTTCCTTCACCATAGCCGCCTCCCGCAAAACGGGCGGCAAAACTGTTTTGTCACCCTGGTTTGACACCCCTCCAGCAAGCCCCTAACTTGATTGGATCCAATACCGCCAGTTGTAGAGGCAGACTCCCTGTGGCCGAAAAAATCAAACTGTTGTCTGCCGTGCTTGGCACTGAGCAAGTCCCGGCACATCTGGCTCGCAGTGTCATTGAAGAGCGCTTGCGTAGCGCGATCATCGACGGGCGCCTGCCTCCTGGCACTGCCGTGCGCCAGCAAGAGCTGGCGACACTGTTCGGCGTCAGCCGGATGCCCGTGCGCGAGGCGCTGCGCCAACTCGAAGCGCAGGGTTTGCTGCAAGTGGTCATGCACAAGGGTGCGGTGGTTGCGCCGCTGATCGGTGAGGATGCCGTCGACAGCTACGCCCTGCGCGTGCTGCTTGAGTCGGAGGCGCTGCGCCAGTCGGTTCCGCTGCTGGAGGCTACCGATATCGCCCTCGCCCGCAGCTACATCGAGCAACTGGAAAACCAGACCGGGCACGCCGAGATCGGCCGCCTCAATCGTTTGTTGCACATGAGCCTGTACTGCAAGGCACACAATCAGAAACTACTGCGCTTGATCGACAGCGAGCTCAATGAAGAAGAACGCTTCCTGCGCTTTCACCTGTCTGCGATGGGCTTGGGCAAACTCACTCAGGACGATCACAACGCGTTGGTCGATGCAGCCAGTGACAAGCGGGTGGATGACGCGGTCGAGATCCTCGCCGAGCATTTGAATAAAGGCGCCCGTACCATTCGCCGCTATCTGGATGGTCAGCAGAGCAGCTGACATTGCGGTTGCAAAATCGGCGCTGACCGCAAACAATGAGACTAATTATCATTCATGCAGCAGTGCTGGCGGCGTATCTTCATGTCTTCTCACGACTCCGTGCACACGCTCTACAGCGAACATCACGGCTGGTTGCACAATTGGCTCCGGAGCAAGCTGGGTAACGCTGCCGATGCCGCTGACCTGGCGCAAGATACCTTCGTGCGCCTGCTCCAGCGCCGCGACCAGTTGCAGCTGAATACCCCACGAGCCTTTCTGCGCACAGTCGCCCGCGGCCTGGTCATCGACCATTGGCGCCGCGAAGAACTGGCTCGCGCCTACTGCGAGGCGCTGTCGCATTTGCCCGAAGCGCAGGCACCCTCGGCAGAAACTCGCGAGCTGCTGCTGGAGTTGCTCGAGCGTATTGCGCGCATGCTCGACGGCCTCAAACCGAAGGTACGCCGTGCGTTTCTGCTGGCCCAATGCGAAGGCCTGAGCCACAAGGCGATTGCCGAGCAGATGGGCATCTCGCTGCGCTCGGTCGAGCGTTACATCGCCGATGCGCTCTACCACTGCTATCAACTGCGCTTTGAGAACGAGCTATAGATCGATGAGCGCTGCGCAGCCTTCGGCAACCGTCGTCAAACAAGCGATCCAGTGGATGCTGCGGCTGCGCGAAAGCGGGCCAGATCAGCGTTTGCAGCGCAAGTGTGAACAATGGCGCGAGGCCCACCCGGAACATGAGCGCGCCTGGCAGCGAGTGCTCAGCCTGCACCAGGATCTCGATCTGCGCGCCATCCCCGGCGCAGGCCTGGCGCTGCATACACTGGAAACCAGCGAGCGCCGCCTGCATCGGCGCCAGACCCTGAAACTACTGGGGGGAGCTGCGCTGATTGGCTCCGCGAGCTGGTTGAGCAAGGACCTGCAATTGCTGACTGACTGGCGTTCCGACTACAGCACTGGCACTGGCGAGCGGCGCAGCGTCACCCTGCCGGACGGCTCGCTGCTGCAAATCAACACACGCAGCGCTGCCGACCTTGCCTTTGATGCCCGCCAGCGCTTGATTCGCCTCAACCACGGCGAGCTGATGCTGACCTGCAGCGACGCTCAAGCCAACGGCCGACCGCTGCTGGTGCAAACGCGCGACGCTTTGCTTGAAGGCGTGAATGGTCGTTTTACGGTGCGTCAGCGTGACGACTGTACACAGGTGAGTGTCAGCGCCGGCCAAGTAGCGCTGCATGGCCCTGGCCCATCTGCTCTGCACTGGCTGGGCAGCGGCCAGCACTGGTCGATAGACGCGCATGGGCCCCGCGTGGTCGAGCAGCCCGACATGGACGCGGCCGCCTGGGCTGACGGCCTCATCGTGACTGGCAACATGCGCCTGGCGGACTTCGTCGCCGAGGTGGCCCGCTATCGACCCGGGTTCCTCAGTTGTAGCGACGACGTGGCCGATCTGCGCTTGTCCGGCGTGTACCGCCTGGCAGACACCGATGCGTTGCTTGAGCTACTGCCGCAGACGCTGCCGGTGCGCCTGCATCAACGCACCCGCTGGTGGGTGCGGCTGGAGCGGGCAGCCTGACGCCAGTTTTTTTGGCGGGAAGCGCTGACACGTCCGGCTTGGACAGTAAGCACCATCAATTGCCCTTAATCAGCCTACGGATCCCTCATGCCCGGCCAGCGTTCACCACACCGCATCAACGAGAATGATTTTCGACCTGTCTTGAATTCAGCCCTTCTAGGCAGAGCCATACGCGCCGCCTTGTTCGGCACTGCATTGGGCATGGCCGCTGTCGCGCCCCTGAGCCAGGCAGCAGAAACCGCCAGTGCCTCCCAGCAGTACAGCATCGCCGCCGGCAACCTCGATGATGTGCTCAATCAGTTCGCTCGCCAGGCTGGTATAACACTGTCGAGCACCCCGCAATTGACTGCCGAGCTGCAGTCACCTGGCCTGCAAGGCGCGTACTCGACCAACCAGGCACTGCGCCAGTTGCTCAACGGCACGGGCCTGCAAGCTGACAGCAGCGATGGCAGCCGCTACGTACTGCGCGAGCAAGCCGCAGACGCTGCGCTGGCCTTGCCTGACACCGATGTACGCGGTTTCACCCTCGGCAACGCGCTAGGCAGCATGGAGGGCTACAACGCCACCCACAGCCAGATCGCCACCAAGACCAGTACGCCTATTCTGGAGACCACCCAGTCGGTGTCAGTGGTTACCCGCCAGCAAATGGACGACCAGGGCTCGCAGACGGTTGCCCAGGCCATGCGCTACACGCCCGGGGTGCTGACCAACCCCTATGGCGCCACCCACCGCTATGACTATGTGGCCATGCGCGGCTTCAACGATGGCTCGGTGGATAACATCTATGTCGACGGCTTGAAGTCGATGGGTGATAACGGCACCTACAGCACCATGCAGGTCGATCCGTATTTCCTCGAGCGTATCGATATCCTCAAAGGACCATCCTCGGTGCTCTACGGCCGCAGCTCGCCAGGCGGGCTGGTTGCGCTGACCACCAAGAAACCGACCTTCGAGGCCTTCCACCAGGTTCAGGCAACCGTCGGCACCCAAGGCCAGCGCGGCATGGGCTTTGACTTGAGCGGGCCGCTGGATGACGACAAGCGCATTGCCTATCGCCTGACCGGCCTTGCTGATTCGGCTGACACCCAGTTCGACCACAACAAGGAAGAACGCTATGCCATCGCCCCAGCGATCAGCATCGACTTCAGCGAGGATACTTCGCTGACCTTGCAGGCCTACCTGCAGAAAGATCCCAACGGCGGCTACCACGGCGGCCTGCCCGCTTCTGGCGTGCTGCACAAGCGCAATGGTCAGCGGCTGTCAGATCACTTCTTCGAGGGTGAGCCGGGCATCGACAACTATGAACGCACCCAGCAGTCGTTCAGTTATCAGCTGGAGCACCGCTTCAACGATGTGTTCACCGCTCGACAGAACTTCCGCTACCAGGATTCCGACGTGTCGATGGATCAAGTCTACTTCGCCGGTTGGGGCGCGACCGACAGCAACATCATGAACCGGGCCTACACCGGCGGCGACGAGCGCCTGCATTCGTTCATCATCGACAACATGCTGCAGGCGGAATTCTTCACCGGGGCGGCCAAGCACACGGTGCTGCTGGGTACCGACTATCAGCGGCGTAAAGCCGACGTAGCCTGGCGCTATGGCAGCGTCGACAGCCTGAATGCGGCCAACCCGCAGTACGGCAACGGCAACTTGCAGATACTGGGTGAAAACAACTACACGCGGCGCCTGCAGCAGACCGGTGTGTACTTGCAGGACCTGGTCGAGCTCGACCAGTGGCGCTTTTCACTGGGGCTGCGCCAGGACTGGGTCAAGGTCTCCGAAGAAAACCGTGACAGCGACACCCGGGTCAGTGACGACCGTTCAAGCTTCACTACGCGCGCAGGCGTGCTCTACCTGTTTGAAAACGGTATCGCTCCGTATGTGAGCTATTCCGAGTCGTTCAACCCCAATACCGTTTCTGATCAGAACGGCCGGCCTCTGGCGCCGACCGAGGGCACCCAGTGGGAAGCCGGGGTCAAGTATCAGCCGCCGGGTAGCGACAACCTGTTCACGGCCTCGGTGTTCCGTATTGAACAGGAAAACCTCGCGTCCAAACAGCCCAACGAGGAGTTCTACCGGGCAGTAGGCCAGGTGCGCTCACAAGGCCTGGAACTGGAAGCGCATGTGCAGGTGACCGATAACCTGAAGCTGCTGGGTGGCTACACCTTCACCGACATCGAGTACGCCAAGTCGATGCCTAGCCTGGCTGCGGCAACTGTAGACAACAAGGGCAACTCGCCGACGCAGGCGCCCAAGCAGATGTTCTCGCTGTGGGCCGACTACGACTTCCGCCAGGGCGCTCTGGATGGCCTTAGACTGGGCGGCGGCATGCGCTATGTGGGGTACAGCTGGGTAGATGCTGAAAACAGCATGAAGGTGCCCTCCTACACCTTGTTCGACGCTTCCATCGGTTACGACCTGGGCAAGGTCGGCCTCAAGGGTGTAGATCTGCGCCTTAACGCCAACAACCTGACCAATGAGAGCTACATCGCTTCGTGTGCCAGCCTGAGCTACTGCTACATGGGTGAGGAACGCAATGTCAGCGCTACCGTCAGCTATCAGTTCTGACCGCACTGGCTGAAAGCCAAAAGGCCCGCTCCTGGATTCAGGAGCGGGCCTTTTTATTGGGCTGTTGTCTTGGCCGGGGCCTGACAGCAAAGCAGTCCGCCGAGAAAGACAAAGCCCCTGTCAGCAACGCTGACAGGGGCTTTGGATTTGAATCTTGACGATGACCTACTCTCACATGGGGAGACCCCACACTACCATCGGCGATGCATCGTTTCACTGCTGAGTTCGGGATGGGATCAGGTGGTTCCAATGCTCTATTGTCGTCAAGAAATTCTGTGTGCCGAACCGTCGGTAGACGTGTCAGCGAAACTTGAGTCTCTCTACTTAAAGACAAAACCCCTACCTGCTCGCGCAGATAGGGGTTTTGCGAAATGAATCTTGACGATGACCTACTCTCACATGGGGAGACCCCACAC